>CALAVC010000185.1 GCA_937892095.1 uncultured Bacteroidales bacterium
TTAAAGTGGCACGCGAGCTGGGTTCAGAACGTCGTGAGACAGTTCGGTCCCTATCTGTTGTGGGCGTTAGAGATTTGCGGGGAGCTGACATTAGTACGAGAGGACCGTGTCGGACGCACCTCCGGTGTACCGGTTGTCTTGCCAAGGGCATAGCCGGGTAGCTGTGTGCGGACGGGATAAGCGCTGAAAGCATCTAAGCGCGAAGCCCTCCCCAAGATAAGATCTCTTCATAAGGGTCGTCAGAGACGATGACGTTGATAGGCCGTAGGTGTAAAGACAGCGATGTCAAAGCCGAGCGGTACTAATTGCCCGAACTTTTCCTTTACGCTGAACAGTTTCATTAGAAACACACAAGGACAATAAATCCTAATCTCCCTTTCACGTCTTGTCAACTATATAGTTTCGACACGATATAGAGATATAAAGAAAGTCGAGCTTATATAAAAAGCATTAAGGCGGTTATAGCAGTGGGGTTCCACCTCTTCCCATCCCGAACAGAGAAGTTAAGCCCACTCGCGCCGATGGTACTGCACACGAGTGTGGGAGAGTAGGTCGCCGCCACTTAAAAGTTCCTCAATCCGCATGGATTGAGGAACTATTTTTTAGAATAGTCTTCTATTTCTATTCTTAGAAACGTCAAAAACTAACTTAAGTCTTTCGCCTAAAATTCATTTATGAAGCACGCCTATTACTTTTAAACACATTCTATTTAGTTTCTTTAAAGTAAGGCAATTCTAATGAATTATCATCAGTTAACGCTTTGTTGCTTAGCTCTCTCGCTTAGCACTCTGTGTTATTCTCAGTCGCAAGCAGTCGACCCAGTTGTTATTCGTGTACAAGACACAGCTTCTGTCATCGATCGTGGCACTATGCAAGATGTCGTTGTTGAAGCCTCTGGATTACGTAATCGGCTTAATGGAACAACACCCGGAGCCGAAAAAATCGACATAGCAAACCTTGCCAAGACTCCTGCTCTTTTAGGTGAGCGCGACATCATGAAGAGTATTCAGCTCCTTCCAGGTGTTAAAAGCGAAGGCGATGGACAAAGTGGCTACCAAGTGCGAGGTGGCACGTCTTCTCAAAATCTGGTTCTTCTCGATGGGGCTCCCGTATATAACTCGGGGCATCTTATGGGTTTCTTCTCGGCTTTCAACGACGATGCCCTGACAGGTGCCACTCTCTACAAGGGCGGGATTCCTGCTCGTCTTGGTGGTGGTGTTTCGTCGGTTTTCGACATCTCTACTCGTCAGGGAAACCCCGTAAAACACAAATTTGGCGTTGGCATAGGTCTTCTCTCCGGAAAGGCTATGGCAGAAGGTCCTATATCGGACAATATTACATATCTTGTTACCGCTCGTCGCTCCTATTACGACTTATTCCTTAAGGCCACAGACGATTATAAAGACACCAAGCTCAATTTCTTCGACGTCAACGCAAAACTAAACTTCCGACTACCTAATTCAGACCAATTTTCTGTCAGTTTTTTTAAAGGACAAGACAATATGGGTCTGCGCGACCTAATGTCTATGAAGTGGGGCAACACATGTCTTTCTACGCGTTGGTTCCACTCTTTCTCCGACCGTTTTTTTCTTTCTTCGCAATTTGCCTACTCTAACTATAATAGCGACATAAGCACCGAAATATTCAATAATGAATATTCTATGCTTAGCTACATACGTCAACTATCGTTGCAAGAAAATTTCTCCCTCCGAATTTCCGACTTGCAATCACTTTCTTTTGGTTTGCACACCCAACACATTTGGCTCAAATCTGCCGATTGGGACATCAACTACCTCACACAGCGCGAGAAACGTCGTGCTTGGCAAACAAATCTATTCGTTCAAGATGATATTAAAATTGGTCAGTATGCCGATTTATCTTTGGGGCTTCGTGCCGACATATTCTCTTCGCTCGGTGGAGCTCCCTACTACGACATTGATACCGATGGCAACATAACTCATACTTACACTCCTACAAGCCGACAAATATTCCATACACGTGTCAATTTAGAACCTCGTGCATCTCTTGTTTTTCGTCCCACGTCAGAGCAAAACATAAAACTTGGCTATTGTCGAACAGTGCAGCACATTCACGCCATTCGCAATAGCACAAGCTCTTCCATGCCTTTCGATCGCTACACAATGAGTAGCAACCTTGTTTGTCCTATGACTGCCGACCAATTCTCGCTCGGAATCACTCAGGCTTTAGTTAGTCGTCGTTTCGACTTATCCGTCGAGGGTTACTACAAAAACATTCGCAACGTCTACGACTATAAAGACGGCAAAAGTTTTATGAGTGAAATAGAAATCGAACGCTTAATCCTTGGTGGCAAAGGTCGTAGCTATGGCCTCGAGACAAGCTTTCATAAAAACACAGGACGTCTCACTGGCTGGGTGGCATACACTCTCTCGTGGACCGAAAATAAAATTGACGGCATCAATAATGGGCGTTGGTACACGGCCAGCAACGACCGTCGACACGACCTATCTATTGTCGGCATGTACAATCTTACGCCATCTTGGGATCTGTCGGCCACTTGGGTCTACAATACTGGTCAAGCGCTTACTGCACCAAGTGCAAAATACGAAATACTTGGCGAAACCTATTACTATTTTGCCGAGCGTAACGGCTATCGCGCGCCCGACTATCACAGACTCGACATCTCGGCCACGCACACACGCCAACTTTCACCACGCGTCAGCCGACAATTGACCTTCGGCGTCTACAACCTCTATGCACGTCGCAACCCCTACATGATTCTTTTCTCCGACGACGATGACGAACCCTCTGGCACCAAAACAGAGCGTGTCGCACTCTTTGGTCTCATCCCATCTGTCTCCTACTCCATCAAATTTTAACCATTCGCCACAGACATTATGAAAAATATATTTGCTCTCGTCGCCATTGTAGCCTTGCTAACATCTTGTGTCGACGAAATAAGTATGGACTACAACACCATCGACCCAATACCTGTCATCGAGGCCATTGCCGACCAAGACGGAACTCTTGTCTGCCTATCACAAACCCGCAATATGGACTCCGCTCCCACTGTAAGCGACATGTCTTCGGCCGACATCGTTCTAACCGTCGACGGCACAAAGTCCTACACCTTTGTATATCTTGGCTCTGGCAAATACTTTGCTCCCTACGTCCCACAAACCACCGACAGCATTTGTCATCTTAGCGTCATGCTCGACGGTCAGACCTACGAAAATACGTCCGTCATAACCACTCCGCCCGTCATCACCGACAGTAAACTACTTTGGGAACCCCTTTGGGACACACGCATGGCTATGTACCGACTCTACGTCCTTTCACCTTCCGATGAAGTGCAATATTATCTATATCGGGCATATCGGAATAACAAGGGCTATCAGTGGGGAACGTTCACCAACAAAGGCAGTCGAGACGGCTACTCCGAAAAAAATATTCTGCTCTTTGCCGAAGACGCTCTCGACGACCCCGAGGAATATAAAGACGACATATTTTTCGATGGCGATACGCTTAGCGTCTCTGTTACATCTATCGACCGCCAGACCTACGACTATTTTGAGTCGCTCAGCCTTAGCAGTCGGTCTTCTGCCAATCCCTATTGTTTTTTCTCCGGTGGTGCTCTTGGTTATTTCGCTGTCGAAATGCCCGCTTGGCAAAGTTCGCTCGTTTTCCGACTCGAAGATGTCGTTTCTTCTGAATGATAAAAACGAGTAACTTTGTTTACATAAGTTAATTCGCACGTGCAAAAATCTGTCAATATAGCTTCGGTGGGTGTGGTCAGCGCTCTCGGCACTGATGCACCTGCCAATCTACAAAGTTTGTGTGGCGGACATTCGGGGCTTACAAAGGTCGATGGCCGTTGCGAAGGGCGGGTAGCTCTCTCCGATGACGACATGCGCCGCCTGACCCTTTGCCCCAAAGTGCAAAGTCGTACCACGCTCCTTGCCCTTACAGCTGTGCTCGAGGCTGTCGCTCCCATTCAAACTTTGCTCCCACAAGCCATGCTCATATCGGCCACCACAGTTGGTGGCATGGACTGCACACCCATTTTCTACTCTCCTTTTCGCCAAGGTCTTGCTTCGCGACTACGCTATGTCGGCGAACACGAAGCCTCGTCGCACACCGAAGCCATCGCTCGCCGACTCGGTATACAATCTTTTCGAACGACCATCAGCACGGCCTGTTCTTCGGGTGCTAATGCCATTATGCTTGGAGCGCGTCTTATATGCGCCGGACTGACCGATGTTGTCATCTGTGGTGGCACCGATGCCCTTTGCGACTATACTCGCGCAGGCTTCGGCTCGCTGATGATTCTTAGTCCCGAACCTTGCCGACCTCTCTCTGCCGACCGCACTGGTCTCAACCTTGGCGAAGCGGCTGCCTATGTCGTCCTGACTTCCGAACGCGTCAGCGCACCTTCGGTCGGACGACTTGTCGGCTGGGCAAACGCCAACGATGCTTTCCACCAAACAGCCATGACTGCCGAAGGACGTGGGGGCGCACTTGCCATGTCATCAGCCATTTGCATGGCTGGTCTTAGCCCACAAGATATAAGCTACATAAACTTGCACGGCACAGCCACGCAAAATAACGATAGTAGTGAACTATCCGCCATAAACACCGTTTGGAACGGACAACCACTTCCGCCACTAAGCTCCACCAAAAGCCTTACAGGGCATACCCTTGCTGCTGCTGGTGCCCTCGAAGCTGTGTTTTGCATTATGGCTTTGCAACAGCAAATGCTATGGCCTAATGCCAATTTTACTTCTGGCGACGTTCAGCCAGTTCTTGCGCCAGTTTCTGCCCACCTGTCCTATGCCCTGAGCAATTCGCTTGGCTTCGGTGGCAATTGTACTTCGCTTGTTTTCTCCAAATGATTTAGTCGCTTCATGACCTGCATAAGAGCTTTCGCCACTTTCGACTCTTCTGTCGACCCCAAAGAACTCATTGTCGACGCTGCACTGCGCAGGCGTTTGAGCCGACTTGTCAAAATGGGTGTCTGCACCGCCCTCAGTTGTTTGCGCAAGGCAAATGTCGATACGCCCGATGCCATCATATCTGCTACTGGCTATGGCTTCCTTGCTGACTCCGAAAAATTCCTCGTCGGCACACTCGACGGCACTGCACAACCAACGCCTTTCATTCAGTCTACTTTCAACACCATCGGCAGCACTCTCGCCGTCCTCACGCATGCCACTGGCTACAACATGACCTACGTGCATGCCATGGGCTCTGTAGCCTCTGCACTTGCCGACGCACTGCTTCTTCTTTCCGAAGGCTCTGTGCGCAATGTGCTTGTCGTTGCTGCTGATGAACTAACCCCAACACTATCAGCCATCCTTAATCGCTTTGCAGGTCGTGTTGCAGCCCACGTGGCCGAAGGAGCAAACGCCTTCCTCCTCACTGCCGACGATGTCGTGGGTTGTCTGCACATAGCCTCTTGGCAACTTGTTGACAAAGTTCATACCGACCCTTCCGATACTCGATACCCAACAGCGGCTGCAGAGCGTCTCTATACCGCTTGCCTTGACAACACTGTCGGCACTTT
Organism: uncultured Bacteroidales bacterium; assembly: GCA_937892095.1. GTDB lineage: Bacteria > Bacteroidota > Bacteroidia > Bacteroidales > Marinilabiliaceae > W3P20-009. The sequence continues at coordinate 5,543 of CALAVC010000185.1, forward strand.
CCAAACAGGCAACCTAAGCCTTACCCTTTCGAAATGATTTGGCTTCTTGTCTTGCTTATTGTCGTAGTCGTTGCGCTCTCTGCCTACGTAATCTATTCGGCGTTCAACATCCGTTCTACGTTGTTTATTAATGCCGTTTGCACTTCGCCAAGTGGCTCTCCGCTGCTCACTTTCGACGACGGACCCGACCCCGTCAACACTCCTCGTTTGCTTAGCGTCCTACGCAGCCACAACCATAAGGCCATTTTTTTCCTCATCGGCGAAAAGGTCGATAAGTATCCCGAAGTCGTCCGACAAATTGTTGCCGAAGGACATCAGGTCGGTAACCATACGTATAGCCACCAGCCCATGGCAAACTTCTTGGGTGCCAGTCATCTCTTGCTCGAAATCCGTCGTTGCGACGACGCCATCTTTCTCGCTTGTGGCGTTCGCCCAACCCTCTTTCGTCCGCCTCTGGGCATCAGTACACACTACATGCGCTCAGTCCTTCGCCATACAGGACATCGAGTCATAGGCTGGTCAGTCCGTTCGCTCGACACTCTTCAAGAACGTCATCGGCGGACGCCTCAGCAAGTTCTATCTCGTGTCGTCTGTCGGTTAAGAAAAGATAGCATAGTCCTGCTTCACGACCGTCTAAGTGGTGTCGACACTCTTGCCGACCAAATACTCCAAAAGTGTAAAGAGTTATAGCAATCTCCTTTTAAGTATGATAAGCCAATCTGAACAAAAAGATAAATTGACGTCCGAGACGCTCGATGTCCTGCGCTTCCCTATGGTCGTAGTGGTCGTCTTTATACATTATCAATTTTATAATGGCACTCATCCAAGTGCCGACACGACATTTGCGCAAGATGCCTACCATATTTGTTACCTCCTTTTTCAAAAGATTCTTAGTCTTCCAGCCGTACCCATTTTCTTCACAATCTCTGGTTACTATTTTTTCTTTCGTCTCAAAGACTTTAACCTTAGCGTATATGGTCGAAAATTAAAGTCTCGATTGCACACACTCCTCATCCCCTACGTCCTTTGGTGTCTTATATACGTGTTCCGTAGCCTACCTAACCTAATTACGCTGGCGTCGACAGCTTCTGATATTCTCGTCTCATTGTTCAGAAAGATTATCGACCCACACATCTACTATGATAGCTATCAGTGGAATACGAACATTATCAACTGGTTCGGTCAAATGCCCGTTCATAGCACGTCGCCTCTTAGTGTCCCTCTGTGGTATGTTCGCGACCTTATGGTTCTCGTCTTGCTAACTCCAGTGCTTTATTTCGTTTTGAAGCGAAAAGCCTTGCGTATAGTCTTTATGTCAATTGTCGCGTTCTGCCTTTTCTCGGGTGTTTGGCCCGACATCCATGGGCTCAATCCTGTAGGACTATTCTATTTCTCTGCTGGGGCATGCTTTGCCCTTTCGCACACAGATTTGTGTAGTGCTATATATCCTTTCCGCAGGCTTTTCTATGTCTCCTATGCAATCTCTTTGCCCGTCTACACCTATCTTTTGCACGTTGGCTACGCTTTCCCCTATGGTGTACGCGAAGTGTGGACACTCATCGCTGCTCTTACCTACATCTGTTTTGCCTATCGCTTAGTCTCTCAGCATGGTGTTCGCCGAAACTCTTTTCTTGTCAGCAGTGTCTTCTTTGTCTACGTATTCCATTTCTTCATCATCGGAATCCCAGGTCGCATATTTCCCTTTACCGCAAGCCACGACCCTCTTATCGACATCTCTATCTACTTCTACAATGTCTTCCTTACCGTTGTCTCTTGCCTTGTAGTTTATTATTTGCTTAGTCGTTTTATGCCACGTCTATGCTCTGTCCTGACAGGCAACCGACGAAACAAACGCTAACGCTCCCTCATCCCATCAGCAGTACATATACAATCGGGATCACCAATGCTGGCAACATATTTACTGTCTTGCAGTCCTTAATGCCAAGTATCGACAGCCCCGACGACAATAGCAGTAGCCCACCCACAATCGACACCTCGCATATCATTGCTTCTGGAATGGCCGACTCGCTGTTGAGCATATAGGCAATGGCATATATCCCGCCCTGCCAACAGAAGACAACCAGTGCACCCCACATCATCCCTATGCCATACGTCGTCGCAAAAATAGCCGACGTTACAATGTCCAACGTTGCGTTAGTATACAAGTAAGTATTGTCGCCCTTTACGGCACTCAGCACAGGACCAATTATCGACAGCGTCCCTATGCAATATAGCAAACACGAAGTCGTCAGCCCTTGCACCAGCCGAGTTGCTCCACGTCGCTCTGCAGCTCGCTCAATTCGTCCTGCAATGTCAATCTTCATGCCCACAATGGCTCCAATAGCAATGCTTGCTATGAAAAGCACAGGGTGCGTACTCTTGCTAAGGTTGCTAACACACATGTTTGCGCCAAGTGCAAGCGTCACCAGCCCCATTGCATTATATAGCGCAGTCTGAAGTTTTTCGTCTATCTTCTTGCGCATAAGACTGCCTATCGTACTGCCAATTATTATGAACGATGTGTTGACTATTGTGCCAAGCATATTTACCTTGTTTAAATTATTTTACGATAATTTTAATTAAATTGCGTAAACAAATATAACATTTGTCGCTGATAGGCTTGTCTTGTTGCAAGACAGCCCGTCAGCACATTCAAAATTAGTTTATAGTTCACAATGTCAACAGTAAAATTCTATCGCCCCGAACATCAAGTGCCTCTCGAAATGCACAAGGTGCGCATCGTTCAGAAACTCTATCTTCGCGACGTCGACGAACGCCTCCGCCTCATTAACGAAGCTGGCAACAACACTTTCCTCCTCCAAAACAAAGACATCTACATGGACATGCTCACCGACTCTGGTGTCAACGCTATGAGCGACAATCAGCAAGCTGCCATGTTCCAAGCCGACGATAGCTATGCAGGCTCCGAGACTTGCAACCGACTCCGTCGTGCCATTCAAGATGTCCTCGGACTGAACGACTTCTTGCCAGCTCACCAAGGTCGTGCTTGCGAAAATATACTTGCCGAAGCTTTCTGCAAAAAGGGCGATGTTGTCCCAATGAACTTCCACTTCACCACCACCAAGGCACACATCACGCGCCTCGGTGCCAAAGTCGTCGAACTCGTAGCTGCCAAAGGTCTGCAAGCCGATAGCATAGACCCCTTCAAGGGCGACTTCGACATCCCTCGCCTCAAACAATTCATTGCCGAAAACAAAGGTCGCATATCTTTCCTCCGCATAGAGACTGGCACCAACCTCATCGGCGGACAGCCCATCTCTATGGCCAACATGCTCGAAGTGGCCAAGATTTGTCGCGAAAATGGCATAATATCTGTCATGGACGCTTCGCTCCTACAAGACAACCTCTACTTCATCAAGACGCGCGAAGAGGCTTATAAAAACAAAGACACCAAAGAAATTATGCACGAGTTGTGTGCCGCAATGGACATCACATACTTCTCGGCGCGCAAACTCGGCTTCGCACGTGGTGGTTGCATCTGTTCCAACAATCAAGACCTACTCTTGCGCATGAAAGAGTTTGTCCCTCTCTACGAAGGTTTCCTCACCTATGGTGGCATGGAGGTCCGCTCTATGGAAGCCATTGCAGTTGGTCTCTACGAGACCCTCGACATGGAATACATCTCGCAAGGTCCCCTCTTCATAGAGCACCTCGTGCGCGAACTCGACGAATATGGAGTCCCCGTTGTTAAGCCCGCAGGTGGTCTTGGCGCTCACCTCAACGCCTCTGCATTCTTCCCCGATATGCCACACAGCCAATATCCCGCAGGAGCTTTGGCTGTCGCCATGTACATCGCAGGTGGCATTCGTGGCATGGAGCGTGGCACCATTTCCGAACAACGTGAACCCGACGGCACCGAACGCTATGCCGAGCTCGAACTGCTCCGACTGGCCGTGCCACGTCGCGTCTTTACGCTCTCGCAAATCGAGTACGTTGCCGACCGTGTCAAGTGGGTCTGGGACAATCGCCAACTCATCAAAGGTCTTCGCTTTGTCGAAGAGCCCAAGGTACTCCGCTTCTTCTTCGGACGCCTCGCTCCCGTCGACGATTGGCAAGAAAAACTTGTCGCCAAATTTAAAGCCGACTTCGGCGATAGCCTATAAAACAACTCTTACTAACCATATCCTACAACCACTCTTGGAGCGGAAGGAAACATCTTCCTTCCGCTCTTTTTGTCTGTTTTCTAAACTCCTTTTTTTACGCAATTCTTTTCTCTATATACATACAAAAAAAACAACCAGCTATTCGACTGCTAAATTCGAATAGCCGGTTGTCGGCCGATTATATGGTATTATGCTAAAGTGCCATTAATAGCCAGGGTTTTGGCTAAAACCGTTGCCAAGGTTGGAGACTGCATCAAGCTCTGTCTGTGGGATTGGGCGATAGAGGTGATGCTCGTCAATGTTGCCCGAGGCTTGAGCGTTGTACTTCTTCACGTACTCAATGAGTTTGCCCGTACGCTTCAAGTCGAACCAACGCATCTGTTCGCCGCAAAGCTCTATGGCACGCTCGTTAAGTATCATGTCGATGTCGCATGTGCCACTCAGAGTGTTGTCTTCGCCTTCCTTAGCACGCACTGTGCGCAACTCGTTGATGGTGTTCAGAGCGTCGCCCGAGTTGCCCTGACCAAGTTGAGCCTCTGCCTTTATCAAGTAGAGTTCGCTCACACGCATAACGATGGCGTCGCGACTGCTGATGTCCCATGTCGGGTAGCTTGGGTTATACACGTCGTCGAGGAACTTACGTATGCCCGGGTACGAACGGCTACCACCAATCTTAGCATCGTTGTAGCGTGCGTCGCCATACACGTCGCTCACCTTCTTTGCAGTCTCGGTAGGTGTAGCCTTGTCAAGATCGCCCGATGTGAAGACAGGTATGTCGCCACCAAAGGCAAACTGTATGCGGTAGCGGTCTTTTGCCCAAGCTTGCTTTGCTTGTCCTTCGGGCGAGTCGCCGTCCAGAGGGCAATAGTAGATTGCTGTGTCTTGAAGCAGTGGATAGTTGCTCTCGACGTTCTTCTGCAATCCGTCTACAACATCATAGTGGTCGAGCAACGTAGCTTCCGTGCGTTGGTCGGTTGCCCTGTGCTCTTCAAGAAGTTGCCACAAGCGTAGCGAAGGCGTATAGCGCGTAAAGCCACGTCCGTAGGGCGAGTAGGCTGCACCCACTTCAACGTCTTTGCCCGTTTCTTTGCTCTTTATTGTGGTCTTGCCAACGGCTACGCGCCAGAAGACTTGGCTGTTCTTCTGACCACTGTTACCAAGGTCGCCACAACCATTGTTCCACATCGAGACGAACATCAAGAGCATTGCTGAGCCACCACGGCCGTAGCCCGTACGTGTGATGAGATTGTTGTATTCCATTGCACTACCATCGTTATTTAGTCTATAACGCTTAGGTATGCAGTTGGCTGTCGTCGTAATGTCGCTCGAATAGGTTATGCCAAACACAGCTTCTTGGTTGTCTTCGTAGGCCTCGTTGGTCATGGTCCATACGTCAGCATAGTTCGAGTAGAGGCTTGCATACGACGTGTTGCCAATCACGGCTTCGGCTTCAGCTTGGGCGGCAGCGTATAGCTGTTGTTCGCTCATCGAAGAGTATGTCGAGTTGCCTTCAACTTGCTTGCCCTTCTGACCGCTTAGCCACGATGCGGCATACAGTAGCACACGTGCCTTTATGCCTCGTGCAGCCCAATAGTTTGCACGACCATCAGCCTTAGTCGTATAGCCTGCCTTGTCGAAGAGGTCGATAGACTCGTCGAGGTCTGCAAGAATCTTGCCGTATATCTCTGCTTCTGCCACGCGAGTCGGTGCAAAGTTCTGACTTGTCGCTGGCGTGTCGTTATATGGTGCGTCGCCCCACAAGTTCACAATGTGGAAGTAGTAGAATGCACGAAGGAAATATGCTTCGGCAGTGTACTGCTGCTTCTCTGTTTCGCTCAGTTCTGCGCATTGGTCGATATAGACAAGTGCATTATTACATGCGTCTACTGCTGCATAGAGCATCTCCCAATACTGGTCGAGACATGGGTTGTCGGCCACGTTGCTTTCCAAAGCTGCCGATGTGATGTTGTATTGGCACAAGCTTTTTTGCTTGTTGTCGTAGCCAAAGTAGAAAAGGTCAGTACCCATTTCCGAAAGACCCAGTGCAGCCTCCTTGCCATACCAGCCACGGCCATAGCTGTAGCAGTTGGCAAGCAATCCCAGCACGCCGTTTTTCGACGAGTAGGTCAGGTCTGCTGTCTCGCCCGTCTTGTTGTCTTCCTCGAGGAAGTCTTTACATGCCGGAAGCACCATGCTCAGCGCGCCACATGCCACGAGGACCTTATATAAGTTTCTTTTCATTTTGTCAGTCGTTTGTCTTGTTAAAATTCAAGCATTAGGCCCAATATGGCTTGTTTCTGAAGTGGGAAGGCTATGCTACCACCACGTTCTGAGTCGTAGTCGTCAATCTTGCTCTTCGTAATGTAGTTCTTGAGCGAACCATAGATGCGTGCCGACTGCATACCAATCTTGCCTACGATTTCTTTGGGCAAGCTGTAAGACAATGTGATGTCTTTAATCTTGAAGTAGTCAGCCTTCTCATACATCAGCGAAGTCTTGTACGTGTTGTATATCGTAGCTACTGTACTCTTCGAGTTGGTCGATGGGGTGGGGAACTTAGCACCCGTGTTGGTTGGTGTCCAGTAGTCCACTGCGCTACCCCAGTTCGATGTTTCGTATGTGAGCTGGTTGTTCATGCCATACTCTATGTAGCCACCCATACGTGCAAAGAATTGTGCCGAGAGCGAAAGTCCACGCCATGCAAATGTCGTGTTTGCACCAAAAATATGCTTCGGGTCTTTGTCAAAGTGTATGCGGTCGTCTTCGGCTGTAATCTGACCGTCGTCGTTCTGGTCTACAATCTTGATAGAACCCGGTGTGCCATATCCACTTATGAAGTTCGACTCTTCACCCGGATGACGTGCTTCCCAGTCTTCCTTATACTTCTCAAATTCGCCAATGCCCCAAATGCCATCGGCTTCGTAATCGTAGAACGTGTTGACGCGCTCGCCAACAGTGTAGCCCGTCGTGCCGTTGACAAATTGGTCAACGCCATTCGATAGCTTGTTAATCTTGTCGGTCGAGTGAGAGTAGCTCCAATCAACGTCCCATGTGAAGTCGCCAAGTTCAAGTATGCGAGTGCTCAGCAATACTTCTATACCATTGCCTTCAGTCTCACCAACGTTGCTGATGACTGTCGGGAAGACCGACGACGAAGGACCTATCTGGTAGAACAAGAGGTCTTTCGTCTTGTTCCAATACGCATCGATGCTACCGCTTATGCGGTTGTTCAAGATTCCAAAGTCCAAACCGAGGTTCACGCTCTGTGTCTTTTCCCAACCAAGGTCTTCATTACCCATGTGGCTTGGCAGTTTACCCGTCACGTCTGTACCGCCCATGTAGTACGATACGTTTTGGTCGCTAAGGGTTGTCATCGTCTGGTATGGGTCAATAGCTGCGTTGCCTGCAATACCCCAAGCCAAGCGAATCTTCAGGTTGCTCAGTACGTCGCGTGTGCTCTCCATGAAGTCTTCTTCACTAATTCTCCAGCCCAAGCTGGCCGATGGGAAGGCTGCCCACTTGTTGCCTTCGGCAAGAACCGAGCTACCATCACCACGCACCGAGAACGATGCCAAGTATTTGCCTGCGAAGTTATATTGCAAACGACCGAAGAAGCTCAGCATTGTTTGCTTTTCGTACGAACTCGTTGGGGTACTTACGGTCGTCAGTTTGCTCAAGTTGTAGAATGAGCTTTGGCGCAAGTGATTGTCAGCTGCGTTGCCCGTAACCGTCAAGCTCTCCGACACTTTGCGAATTGCTTCGTGACCAAGCAATGCCGTCAAGCTGCTACGTGAGCCACCAAAGTCTGTCGTGTAGTTAATCGTGTTGTCCCATGTCAGGTTAGTCGAGTTCGAAGGCGTCTGTGTCAGCACTGTCGACTGACCACTCTGATAACGTCCTTGGCTCTCGTAGTCCTGATAGGTGCCTGTGCGAGAGTTGTTGCGGTCAACAGCAAGCATCGAGCGGAACACAAAGTTCTTAAACGGAGTAACTTCAAGATATGTGTTGCCAAAGAATCGTGTGCTCTGTACGTTGCGCTGATAGTTGCCGTTGTCGTCTTGCAAAGGCGAGCAGTGCGCTGCATACAATGGGTTTGGCGTTGCATTTATTGTTCCGTCATTAAGGTATGCGTGTGTAATGGTTGTCATCTTAAGAGCTTGGCTATACACACCGCTATTGCGCCTATCATGATTCTTGTATGTGAAGAGCATACTCATGCCTGCCTTCAAGTAGTCGTTAATCTTGTGGTCGACCGACAAGCGACCATTGTAACGCGTCATCTTGTCGTTGTCCATCAGACCACGGTCAAACAATGCACCAAGCGAGATGCCCAACTGTGTGTTTGCGCTTCCGCTCGTCAGGCTTGCTTCGTAGCCTTGCGATGCACTGTTGTCTATCAAGAGGTCTCCCCAATCGGTATAGCTCTTGTCGGCCACGATGTCCAACATCTCTGTGCCGTCGTTTAGCGCAAAGCCTGCAAGAACATCTTCAGCCTTGTAGCTCTCTGTCCCCCATTCGCCAGTCTCCTGATATATAGCATAGTTTGCGTCGTAGTTCTTTGCGTCTATAAGGCGTTGTACTTCGGCGTCGCCATACATAGATGTCGCACTACTCGTGGGTGCATTCCAGGAGTTGTATGCATGTAGGCTTATCGTGTTACGAACGTCGCACTTGTCGTTTGCTTTCTTGCCACGCTTCGTCGTGATAATAATCACACCGTTCGCACCACGTGTACCATAGATAGCCGTCGACGATGCATCTTTGAGCACTTCCATTTGCTCAATGTCTTGTGGGTTGATGTCCAAAGTAGAGCCATACTCCACTCCGTCCACCAAGATCAGCGGACCATTGCTCGCATTAATGCTTCGTGCACCACGCAAGTTTATGCTCAGGCTACCACCCGACTCACCACTGCTCTGCTGAACGTCAAGACCAGGGATGCGAGCCTGCATAGCCTGCATGGCGTTAGGTGCTGCCACGCGTGCCAAGTCTTCCGACTTCACCGATGCAATCGAACCCGTCAAGTCCGATTTCTTCTGCACGCCGTAGCCCACGACTACCAACTCGTCCAGTTCGGCCATTTCGTCCGAAAGAGTAAAGTCCATCGTCTCGTTTCCGTCTACGGCTCTGACCGTTGTCTCGTAGCCTATAAACGATACCTGTATTTGCGCATCTGTCGGGACGTTCAACGAGTAGTTACCATCCATGTCGGTAACCGTGCCAGTTGTCGTACCTGCCACAACCACGGCGGCTCCCACCACTGGCTGACCCGTACTGTCCACTACGCGTCCCGTTATTTTTGTAGTCTCTTGCGCCGAGAGACTTAGCGGTAGTGCAAGGCAGAGCGCGAAGAGTAATTTTCTCCCCCCCCCTGTATACCTATTCGCTACTGATTTTAAAAACATTTTGGTTTAGTTTTTAGTTAATGTTTGGCTTTCGCTACCAATTGCAATTTATCTCACAATTAATAACTTATTTTCACAAATATAATTAATATTAACTATTCGTAATGTTGTTCGCAAGTTTTTAACAAACTGAAATGAAGATAATCGAAACTAAAAGCGCATAAAACCGAAACTTCTAATGCTTTATATTTCTTTTTAAAATATTGTCCTTTGGCGTTAAAAAGTGAAATATTGAACTATATTGTTTAATTTTGCTCTTGCCAACTTGGCAAGACGGAATGTGAAGCTTGCTCTCAGAAAAATATTATATCCCCTCGGCATCTCAGCCATCGTTGTGGTTGTGATTGTCGTTGCCGTATGGATTGGGCTCATCAAACGCTACAAAGCACCTTCGCCCATGCGATGTTTGCCCACCGAGACAGCTCTCGTCGTTCGCATGGCCGACCGAGCCACGCTCATCCCACAAATAGAAAAGCTCTCCTACCGATCCGACCTCACAAGCCTCGTGGGTGGTCAGCGAGTATGGGATTTTGCTCGCGATGTCGACACACTCTTTGCAGGCAACGTCGTGCGCGACCCAGCCCTTGCAGAGCGCGATGTGTACATATCGCTCTCCGACAGTGGCGTGCTCTCTGCTGCCTTTTGCTTGCAAAACCGCATGGAGTGGCACCAGACCATGCGGCGTCTCGACCGTATGCCCAACGTTGCCGTGCGCGACACCTCGGTCGGTGGCTATGGACTCTACCTCATCGACGGACAAATAAATGGACACCGACTCTTGCTCTATGCCGCAGCTGGTGGTGGCTGTTTGTTCTGTTCGCTGACGCCCACACTGCTCATCGGCTTCTCCGACGATGCCATTACACCTATGCACGACGATGTCGCTTTTTCCACCATAGAGCGAACACTCAGTTCGCGCTCGCCACTTTCTCTCTACGTCAATTCGCGCAAAAATATTTTCGCTTCCGATGCTTCGCAACTCGCCATAGCACACCGACAGTCGGCTGCTGGCTCCGACTGGATGGCGCTCGACCTTTCGCCAGCCGACAATGTGCTCACCACCGATGGCTTCAAAGTTGCCGTGCGCCCCACGCTCGACATCTTGCTTGCTCGCCACAACTCTTCGCCCATAAATCTTGCCCGACGAATCCCCTCAGGTGTTGTAAATTTTCTCCGTATAGCCGAAGATAATCGCGGACTCTCTTCCGACGGCTTCTCAGAGTATCTCTCCTCGTCGACCGACGCAGTCGATTATCGCATGCGACAGAGCGAAGTATTTCGCCGTACAGGTGTCGATGTCGAGGCACTTCTCTCGCAAGTCTTTGCCTCCGAAATAGCCCTTTGCCAATATCCCCAAGGCAAAGTCGAGAAAGGCTCCGGACGATTTGTCGTTGTCGACACGCGCGGTGGCACAATGGCACAAGCCACACTCACCCAAGCCCTTTCGGCACTTCACAATGGGCGAGCTCCGCAAGTTGTCGAAGAAATATCTTCGGGCTCCGAAGTAGTCCCACAAGGTGTCGTCAGCCGACGTGCCGACGCTCAGATGATCAGCAAGATCGCCATTCCCGTCTACGAATGCTTCTCGAAGCAAGACTTTACCTTCTTCTTGCCCTACTTGCTTGGAGTCGACTACCCACGACGCTACTTCTTTCGCTACGAAGATGCGCTTGTCTTTGCCGACGATTTGCCCACGTTGCGTCGCATCCTCATCGACTATCTTATGGGGCATAGCATGGAAAGCTCTAAGCTCTATAAGGAGATGCGTACCAACTTCGGCACCAACAGCGCTCGCTTCTCCTACCGACGTTTTGCCGTTGGTGGCAATGATAGCTTTGGCGCCATCGGCATTCAGACCACCACAGCTGGTCGATTGCCATACGTTAGCATAGCAGCCCTTTGCCCCATGGCCGACGAGACACTACAAACCAATGCCCTTTGGCAAGTACGGCTCGACACTACCTTGGCCGGACGTCCGCACGCTGTCGACAATCATTATACTCATAGTAGCGAATGCCTTGTACAAGACATCGAGAATCGTCTCTACCTCATCGGCACCGATGGCATGATTCTTTGGAAACGTCCCATCGATGGGCGTATTGTGGGCGATGTCCGTCAAGTCGATTTCTATGGCAATAAAAAGCTACAATATCTCTTTTCCACCGAAAGTCATCTCTATATTGTCGACCGACTTGGCAACGACGTAGCATCGTTCCCCGTTCGCTTGCCCTCGTCTGCCACCACAGGAGCTTCCGTAGCTCGCTATTCCGATGGCAGTCCGTTGCGTTTCTTTGTCGGTTGCGAAAGTGGAGTCGTGCTCTATGGTCCCGATGGTTTGCGTGTCGATGGTTGGCGCCCTTCGTCGCCCGAAGGCACTTTGCGTGGCACGACCGAACATTTCCTTTGTGGTGGCAAAGATTTCATCGTCTCGCACGACCAATATGCCTACTACTTCAACGACAGACAAGGGCGTCGCAGGCTATCTACCGAACCCCTCGCACCACCCTTGCATAGCCAAATGACACTCGGTGGCGACGGCTCATACTTCCTTACAGCTTCTGCCGATGGCAACGTGGTCAGCATTGACGCATCTTCTGGTCGAATAACGCGCCTTGTGCTCGACAGCATTGGCTCGACAGCCATAGGCGTTCCTCTCCCCGAAAAGAAAGCCTACCTCATGGCCGATAGCCGACGTGTGAGCATTGTTGACATCTCGTCCGACACGGCCGTGCCAGCCACGTCTTTTGCCACCGACGTTGCGCAAGTCGACCAAGTGGAAACGCTCGACGGAATGGTGGCCATACGCTCCAAAGCCGAAAATAAAGTCTATATCTATCGCACCGACGGACTCCGTTGGCCTCGTTCGCCACTCGCTGCTCATTCGCCCGTAGCCATAGGGCATATCGATGGCAGTCTCGTGGTCTTCGCTCTCGACGAAAGCGGTGCGCTCACTTGTCTGGGCGGACAATAATGCCCTTTCGCTCATCAACTAAATGAATCAACGCTCCAACAGCATACTCGTCTTCATTGCGCTCTTTGCGCTTGCTATCTCGTTTGGCGGTTGCTCCACAAAACGCAACACGTGGCTCAGTCGCAACTATCAGAAGATGACGTCGCACTTCAATGTCTATTTCAACGCTCGCGAAGCCTTTACGTCAGGTCTTGAAGCCGTCCGTACCTCTTATCGCAACGATTATAGCCACGTCCTGCCCGTCTACGAGTTTAGTAGCAAGCAAGCCTCTTCGGTTGCACGTGGCGATATGGAGACATGCCTCAAAAAAAGTCATAAGCTCGTCCAGCTACACTCCATCACAGTCAAGCCCGAAGCCAAGTCTTCGCCTTCCGAAGCCGACAAACGCTTTCGCGCCAAAGAAGAGTTTAACCCCTACGTCCCCGAAGGCTACTTGCTTATGGGCAAGGCCAACGTCCTCTTGCACGAGACCGAAGAATCCATAAAATATTTCGACTACCTATCTCGTAAGCATTCCACAGACCGCCCAGCCTACGAAGCCAAAATATGGAAAGCCATCCTTTGTGCAAACGAAGGACGCTATACCGAAGCTCAGCAAGCCCTCAAGAGCTACGACATGGACGGCATAGCTCCAGCCAATCTTTACCCCGAATTTCAAGCAGCCTACGCCAACATATATATATGTCAAGAAGATTATCAGCATGCCATCCCTTATATGGAACGAGCCGTTGCTGAAATAAAAGACCGACACGCACGCAGGCGCTATACCTACATACTTGCTCAGCTCTACCGCGCCACAGGTGCTAAAGACAAAGCTGCTCCGTTGTTTATGAAGCTCTCTCGCAACATGCAAGACTTCGACATGGCTTTTGCTGCACGTCTCGACCTTGCCACAGTCGCCACCACACCCGATGAGCTACTGAAGGCAGAAAAAACACTTCAAAAAATGGTTGCCGACGAAAAATATGCCGAGCAACAAGACCAAATATATTATGCCATTGCTCACATAGAGCAAAGCAAAGGCAACGAACCTGCTGCCATAGCTGCATTTAATAATTCTGTCCAAAAGTCGGTCAGCAACGACAATCAGAAAGGTCTGTCGTTTCTTGCCCTTGCCGACATCTACCAGTCTAAACCACTCTACATAGACGCTTCCACTTCGCTCGATAGCGCATCTACATACCTCTCGACCGACAATATGCGAAAAAAAGAAGCCGACGAGCGAGCATCGCTCCTTGCGCCTCTTGCCAAAGAACTACGCACCATTCGCGACAACGATTCGCTACTTCGCATAGCCCAAATGGACGAAAAGAGCCGTAACGCTCTGATAGAAAAAATGGTCAGTGAAGACCGTGCACGTCGCGAAGCCGAAAAGGCAGCTCGCGAAGCCGACGAAGAAAACGGCATGTCGCTTACCGACTACAACCAAATTGGCAACGCCACTCGTGGGCAAGGATGGTATTTTTACAATACTTCGCTTGTCAATGCTGGCAAAAGCACTTTCCGCACTCGCTGGGGACGCCGACCCAACGAAGACAACTGGCGACGCTCCGACAAGAGCCAAGCCACTTTCGACAACCCAGCCGACAAAGATGGCTTTGAAACAACAACCGAGCAATTGCAAGAAGAGCTAACAGCGCAAGCCGACGGACCTATGAGTGTGCAGAACTTAATGTCTGGGTTGCCCCTCTCGCCCGAAGCCCAACAAGCCAACCTTGCTCAGACCGAAGCTGCATACCTGCAGAGTGCCATAATACTCTACGATAACGTAAAAGACTACGACCAGTGTGTGGTTCAGTTGAACGAAATGCTCAGACGATTCCCCAACTCTGCCAGACGCTACGACGCTCTAACACTCTTGCACTTCGCACAAATGCGTCAGGGCGACAAGAACGGACAGTCGGCGACTGACCGACTTATTGCTACCGAATATCCGCAAAGCGACCTCGCTCGCGCTCTTGCCGACCCTTCCTATGCCGAACATTTGCAAGACGAACACAACAGTCGTGAACAAACATTCCGCTCTGCCTACGAAGCCTACATAGCCCATCGCTACGACCAAGTGCAAGCCGTTGCTACTCGTGCGCTACAAGATTCGCAAACCGACGAACATTATCGCCCACGCTATTTGCTCTTGCGTGCAATGTCTGGTGCTAAGCAGGGCAATGCGACAGCCATGCGTTCTGACCTAACCTCCATTACCGAAAAATATGCAGGCACAGAGCAAGACTCAATTGCCAAGATTCTTCTTGCCAAACTCGACGAAGGCATGTTGCCAGTCCGCCACACAATCTACGACTCTCCTCTCGATAAGGCTTCGGGCATAGCCTATGCCGACAGTGCTACCGACAGAGCACACTATGTCTACCAGCCCGACTCTGCTCATGTCATCGTATGTGTTGTCGACAATGGCAAACTCAAAGAAGCACAGTTTAGTATTGCCGACTACAATTTTAGCAACTACATATTGCAAGACTACGACCTCGCAATGCAACGTCTGCCAGGCGATAAACAAATCATTGTCATCAGCCCTTTTGCCGACCGACGCGATGCCACAACTTATTTCTATGCCCTACGTGAACAAAAAATGTGGCGAAACCTTACCTCTGAGCCTTTGCCTCTCATCTATATGATGAGCCTGCAAAACTATCATTTGCTCACCACTACAGGCATAGATCGCGTCTTCTTGCAGTTCGTCGAAGAACACTACGTCGGGCAACAACCCTAAACAACCCTAAAATCGTGCGCCAAGTCTACTCTTCATATTGCCGACGTAGCCTGTTTTTCCGCCGTTGGAGTCGTAGCCCATTTGCTGTCTTTGCTGGTCTGCACCGACATATTATTGTCTGTGTTTTGCCCTCTCGCATTTGCTATGCTGCCATGCGTAAAACGGGCATATTGATGTACGACGCTACTGCACAAACATCTTCTGTAGCGTATCACTTGTCGTTTGCCGACCCTCCTCCTTTAATTAATATATCCCTACAAAATCATCTCGCCTCTACTTCATACGACAGAAATAAATTTTCTGCCGATAGTTTTTTTATTCTCTTTCAACCCACACAGAGCAATCGTAAGGTCTCGAAAAATATTTCAGTCATTCGATTGCTCTTTTCTTGTGCCAACAACAATAGCTAATCATATAATCATACAAATGACCGAAGAACAAACACTTGCCCTTGCTGACCAAATTATTGGCGGACAGCAATTGTCGCAATCTGTTGCGCTCGACGCAATGCTGAATGCGCCACGCCACGCTCTCTACGTGGCTGCCGACCGTGTGCGCAAACATTTTCGTGGCAATAGCTTTCAGACTTGTAGCATCATCAACGCTCGCAGTGGTCGTTGCTCCGAAGACTGCAAATGGTGTGCACAGAGCAGTAAACACTCCACTGGCATAAGCGAATATCCGCTCATTGGTGCCGACGAGGCCGTAGCCATGGCTGTAAATAATGCTCGCAAAGGCGTTGCACGCTTTTCGCTCGTTACCAGTGGGCGCACCATGTCGGACAGCGAAATCGACCGAGCGTGCGACATATATCGTCGTGTGGCAGAAAATGCCAAAATCGACCTTTGCGCATCCATGGGGCTGCTTACTCGTTCGCAACTGCAAAAACTCTACGACGTTGGTCTGCGCCACTACCATTGCAACATCGAAAGTGCGCCTTCTTTTTTCCCTTCGCTCTGCTCCACTCACACCATCGAAGATAAACTTCGCACCATTCGTGCCGCTCGCGAAATTGGCTTCGGCATATGTTCTGGTGGCATAATAGGCATGGGCGAAAGTGCCGAACAACGTGTCGAAATGGCGGTTTTCCTTCGCGATGTCGTCGGTGCCGTCTCCATACCCGTCAATGTCCTCGTGCCAATCAAAGGCACGCGCCTCGAGAATCAACCTCCTCTCTCGCCCGACGAAATAAAGTCTTCTTTCGCCATCTTCCGACTTTGCAATCCTCAAGCCGAAATCCGTATGGCTGGCGGACAAATTAATTTTGTCGGTGAGCGCACCGAAGTGCTCGCTTGTGGTGTCGATGCTTCAATAGTTGGCGACATGCTCACCACCACAGGCACAGGTGGCATAGTCGAAGACTTCGATTTCTTCCGTCGTTGCGGTCGAAAACCATAATAACAATGTATCACATGTTAGACTACGAATTTGACCACGCTCACCTTTGGCATCCCTACACAAGCGCACTCTCGCCTCTCCCCGTCTATGGTATAACGCATGCCGAAGGCACCCACCTAACCCTCGACGACGGACGCACACTTGTTGATGGTATGTCCAGTTGGTGGGCTGCTGTGCACGGCTACAATGTACCCCAACTCAACCGTGCTGCTCACGAACAAATCGACCGCATGAGCCACGTCATGTTTGGTGGCATAACGCACGAGCCAGCCATCAGCCTTGGCAAAAAACTGCTCGCGATGGCTCATGGTATGGACTGGGTCTTCTTTGCCGACTCTGGGTCTGTGGCCGTCGAAGTTGCCCTCAAAATGGCCATTCAATATCAGCAAGCAGCTGGCCACCCCGAACGTTGTAGCATAGCCACCATTCTCCGTGGCTACCATGGCGACACGTGGCATGCCATGTCAGTCTGCGACCCCACCACGGGCATGCATAGCCTCTTCGGCCCATCTCTGCCCAAGCAGTTTTTTGCGCCCTCGCCACAAATCCCTTTCGATGGTGAGTGGGACGAGTCCGACCTACAACCCATAGCGCAAATCATCGAGCAAAATGCCGACCATCTGGCAGCCGTAATCCTCGAGCCAATCGTGCAAGGCGCTGGTGGCATGCGTTTCTACCACCCAAACTATTTGCGTGGTGTGGCTTGCCTATGCCGTGAGCATGATCTACTACTCATCGCCGACGAGATTGCCTCTTGGTTTGGTCGGGCAGGACGCACTTTTGCTTGTGAATATGCCGACGTCGTGCCAGACATTGTTTGTGTCGGCAAGGCTCTCACAGGGGGCTATATGACCCTCTCGGCTGTCATGACCACAGCCCATGTGGCCGAAGTCATCTCGTCGGGTGAGGCTGGTTGCTTTATGCACGGTCCGACGTTTATGGCCAATCCGCTTGCTTGCGCAGTAGCTTGTGCCTCAGTCGACCTATATCATGAGCGAAACTACGCCAAGCGTATCGAAGCCATGGGGCAGCGTATGAAAGAATGGCTCGCTCCTGCTCGCTCTTTGCCGTCCGTCGCCGACGTGCGCACTCTCGGTGCCATAGGTGTTGTCGAAACTCGTCGACCCGTCGATATGGCACGTCTGCAAAAACACTTCGTCAGTCGTGGAGTCTGGATTCGTCCTTTTGGAAAGCTAATCTACATCATGCCACCCTACATCACCACCGACGATGAACTCCGTCTGCTTTGCAACGTCGTTTGCGAGGCCGCCGAAATGTCTTAAATCATGCCACAATAAACCATCTGTCCACACGCAAATTCTTCATTGCGTGTGAACATTTCTGTATTATATAGCATAAACTTTTTTTGTCGAATAGAATGTATTTTATGTAAATTAACATTTTATTAACACGTAGTTAAACAACCTAAATATACCTTATGAAAATCAATTACCACATCATGAAGAAAGTTGCTCTGGGCTTGTGCGCTGGTGGGCTTTGCACGCTCTCCTACGCTCAAGACGGCACAGTGACGGTGCGCGGTAAGGTGCTCGACA
Organism: uncultured Bacteroidales bacterium; assembly: GCA_937892095.1. GTDB lineage: Bacteria > Bacteroidota > Bacteroidia > Bacteroidales > Marinilabiliaceae > W3P20-009. Next base: position 23,725 of record CALAVC010000185.1, read on the forward strand.
ATGTCGGCTCCCCCGTCATCGGTGCTGCCGTTATGGAGGCCGGAACAACCAACGGCTCGGTTACCGATACCGAAGGTCGCTACGTCCTTCGTGTACAGCCCAGCTCAACAATTACAGTCTCTTTCCTTGGCTACGACACTGCCAACGAAGTTGTCGACGGACGCGAAACCATCGACATCACCCTCTTTGAAGAAGATAACGAACTCGACGAACTAATAGTCGTCGGCTACGGCATGCAGAAGAAAAGCGACATCACTGGTGCCGTCTCCTCTGTCAATAAAGCTCGTCTCGAATACTTGCCCGTAACCAACGTCTTGCAAGCCGTGCAAGGTGCAGCCGCTGGCGTTACCATTACCCAAGGCTCCTCCATTCCGGGCGATGCACCCTCGGCTCTCATTCGCGGTCGAAACTCAATCAATGCGTCCACAAGCCCCTATATCGTTGTCGATGGTGTGCCCATTAGCAACACGGGCGGTTCGCTCTCCGACATCAACCCAGGCGACATCGAGAGCATGGAAATCCTCAAAGACGCTTCCGCCACAGCCATCTATGGTACCAATGGCGCCAATGGCGTTATCCTCGTAACCACCAAGCACGGCAAGGAAGGCAAAGCTGCCATCACCTATTCGGGCTATGGCGGCATAGAAGGTTTTGCCAACAAACTTGAGTTCTGCGACGGCGCACAAATAACACAACGTTATCGCGACTACGTGGCTCAAAACCCGGGTGAAACCATGTACAACGACTACGTAAAAAATGAAAACGAAGCAGACAATCAGGCTGCAGGGCGGTGAAACCGACTGGATATACGACGAGGTGTCGCGCACTGGCGTAATCCAAAATCATAACCTCAGCATAAACGGTGGCAAAGAAGACATCCGCTACTTCGTGTCGTTCGACTACACTGGTCATCGTGGCATCCTCAAAGGCTACAACTACAAGCGCTACTCGCTCCGCACCAATATAGATGCTGATGTGGCTTCGTGGCTCAACCTCGGCACGAACACATACATAACGTCGCACAATCGCGATGGTGGTCGAGCAAGCCTCGTCATGGCCGAAGCCATGAGCCCCTATGGCAAGACCACCGAAGACGACGGCTCAATGTGCGTCTACCCCATGTATTCCGAGTCGCTCTTCTACAACCCCTTGCTCTACACGGGCGAAGACCACGAACGCCGTCAGTGGAACATCAACCTCAACGGCTTTGCACGTGTCAAGTTTGGCGCTTTTGCTGCGGCTCTCGAAGGCTTAGAATATAAGTTCAACATGGGCTACTCCTACGCACCCTCGCGCGACGACTACTACGACGGTGCTAATCAGAACAATCAGACAGGCTACGCTTACGCCAAGAACACCGAGACGCAAAGCTACACTGCCGAAAACATCCTATCGTATAATCGACTCTTTGCCGACAAACACAATGTAGGCTTTACAGCTCTCTATGCCGCTTCGCGCAAGAAGTATCATGAGACCATCGGCACAGCCAGCAAGTTTGTCAACGACGAACTCAGTTGGCACAAGATGGGTGGCGGTGCAACGCAGACTTCCGACACCTACACCGACCTCCACACCACCACTTCTGTCATGGGTCGCCTCAACTATGGCTTCGACAATCGCTACCTATTTACTTTCTCGGTCCGTCGCGATGGATCTTCTGTGTTCAGTCCCGACAACAAATATGGCGTATTCCCCTCGGTAGCTCTCGGATGGAACATATACAACGAAAGCTTCATGGAGTCTACGCTCGACTATCTTAGCAATCTCAAGCTACGCCTCAGCTACGGCAAGGCTGGCAACGAAGCCATCAGCGTCTACGAAACCATCAGCAAGATGTCGCAAGGTGCGCTCACCATGGATGGCGCTTCCACAATCGGCTTGTGGCAAAGCAGCCGTATGGGAAATCCTAACCTCTCGTGGGAGACCACCAAGACGTTCAACATAGGTCTCGACTTCGGCTTCCTCAACCAGCGAATCAATGGTAGTGTCGATTTCTACTCCAGCCGCACAACCGACCTACTCCTCCAACGCAACCTGCCCAAGCTCTCGAGCTTCAACAACGTCTATGATAATATGGGTAAGACTGCCAACACTGGTCTTGAAATAACGGTCAACTCGCGCAACATAGAAAAGGGTGAATTCTCTTGGACAACCAATCTTGTCTTCTCGTGGAACAAAAACAAGATTAAAGAGCTCTACGGTGACGGACAAGATGACCGTGCCAACCGTTGGTTCATTGGTGAACCCATCGATGTTGTCTTCGACTACACCATGGTCGGCATTTGGCAAGAAGACGAAATCGCGCGTGGCGACCACAAGACGTGGGACCCCGAAGCACAAGCTGGCGACGTCAAACTTGCCGACATCAACGGCGACGGCAAAATCGACGACGACGACCGCTCTGTACTCGGACAGACGACTCCCAAGTGGACAGGTGGCATGACCAACACCTTTGCCTACAAGAATTGGGCTTTGAGCATATTTATTCAAACTGCACAAGGTCAAAAGCGCAACAACCCACTCCTTGCCATGGCTGGCGACGAAATGGGACGCCGAAACACAACCACAGAAATCGGTTATTGGACTCCCGAAAATCGTAGCAACGAATACCGCTCACTCAGCAAGACGTCCAACCGCCACGGCTACCAATTCCCTTGCGACGCTGGCTACACCCGCCTCAAAGATGTTACGCTGACCTACGTCTTCCCGCCCATCATCAACGAAAAACTCAACATTGCCAAGATGAGCGCCTACGTCAGTGGTCGCAACTTGCTCACCTTTACCGACTGGGTAGGTTGGGACCCCGAGTCCGACATTGCTCAGCGTGGCTGGAGTGGCGACTCCAACAACTATCCAATGACTCGCTCTTTTGTCGTCGGCTTGAACATAACATTTAAGTAAAGACGCTAAAACTCCTTTTGAACATGAAAAACATAGCTAAATCAATATATATTGTGGCGTCAGCTCTGACGCTCAGCAGCGTCTTGACTGGTTGTGGCGACTCTTTTCTCGACGAAAAGATGTACTCGTCCTACGGAACAGATGTAACCGATGTCAAAGCCAAAATCATTGGTCTGCACCGCCAATATGCTGCCACATGGGGCTGGTCGGGCAAGCAAGGATTCGTCGGCTGTTGGCAAGATGGAACCGATGTCGGTGCACCCGGCGACACCGAAGGCGTCGAAGTCCCATTCTATCAGTATGCCGACCTAAACTCCGAAAACGCTGGTGTGGCATTCTACTGGGAAGCTCTCTACGACATGATTGGTAGTGCCAATAACATCATCAACGCCGATGGTGTCGACCCGGTCTATCGTGCCGAGGCAGCGTTCTTCCGAGCCTTGTCCTACAACCAACTCGTAACCCTTTGGGGCGACGTGCCACTCATTACGGTAACAGGCTCTGTGCCACGCACCGACTACACTCGCACGTCAGTCAGCGAAATAGACGAGGTCATTAAGGCCGACCTCAAAGATGCCATCGAAAACCTGCCAGCCGTTGGTGAAACGGAGAGCGAAAGTCGCATAAACAAAGACTGTGCACGCATGCTTGCTGCCGATGTCTACCTCCGCATGGGGCTCAACGAAGAGGCCGAAGAGGTCGTTACGCCCATCATGACCGAGGGTAACTACGAACTCATCAGCGAGCGCTACGGCAAGTTTACTTCCGAACCCGGCGACTACTATCATGACATGTTCCGCTGGGGCAATATGCGTCGTAGCCAAAGCAATAAAGAAGGCATTTGGATTTTCCAAATGGAATACGAACGCGATGTCGTCGGCGGCACTATCGACGCTCCGCAGCAACGTCGCAACTGGGTCGCTGCTTTCCATAAGGTAAATGGCATGGTCAACTGCGATTCGCTCGGTGGACGTGGCAATGGTCGCTTGCGCCTTAGCAACTACGTCAAGTATAAAGTCTTCGACGAAGGCGACATTCGTAACTCCAACTACAACATCCGTCGAAAGCTCTACTACAACAAGCCCGATTTCTCTGCAACTATCTATGTTGATGACGAAGGTTATCGTGTCAACGAAGGAACCGAAGGAGCTAAAGAGTTGGTCGTTCATACTGGCGACTTAGTGCATATTACGCGTGCCGACACCCTCAATGTCCTCTATCCACACACCACCAAGTGGGGTGGCTACGACGATGCCGAAGACTTTGGTTTTGTACTCGTCAAAGATTGGCCGCTCATGCGCTTTGCCGAAGCATACTTGCTTCGCGCCGAAGCGCGCATAAAACTTGGCAAGACTGCCGAAGCTGCCGAAGACATCAATGTCCTTCGCGACCGTGCTTTTAAAGAATATCGCGAGACTTCGGGCAATGCCGATGCTGGCAAGGTTAGTGCCGACCAGATGACTATGGACTTCTTGCTCGATGAGCGCATCCGCGAACTTGTCGGCGAAGAGAACCGTCGCTATACGCTCGTTCGCACTGGCTATCTGCCTGCTCGCGTCAAAGCTGCGCAAGAGATTGAAACAGCTCCTGCCAACAAGATAATCACAGGCTTCGACGAGAAGAAGCACGTCTTGCTCCCAATACCTCTCTCGGACATACAACTTAACAAAGATGCTATCCTAACGCAAAATCCAGGCTACTAATTTGTAGTCTTTGTGCCACAAATAACAATTAGGGCAGTCCAAGTATTGTTTGGGCTGCCCTAATTGTTGTTTGTAGTGTGCAGTTTCAGAACAGCACGTCCATAATCACCTTATCGATTTTCTGCCCTGTCCACCGTGCTGCTCCTGTTTTCTTTATTCTGACGCGCCCTGCCGTGTCCACCATTATGGTTGCAGGCTCACTCATTATCATTTCCGAGGCTAAGCCTTGCATGTCGTCGGGGGCAGAGTCTATGTAGTCTATGTCGGGAGCAAAATAGGTGCGTAGCGCACTATATTTTTTGCGCCTCAGATATTGCAATGCGTCTTTAGGCTCGTCGGTGCTTACGAAGTATACGTTCATCCACTTGGCATATTTGTCGGCCATTATGTTGAGCGAACGCAACTCTGCTCGGCTCTGCGGACTCATTATGCTGCCCACGTTGATTATCATGGGGCGACTTGGCGGAAAGGTCAGCATGGTGTCGGCACCTTGTGCATTGTGCAGTGTAAAATTGTCGAGACTATCGAGGTATACTATTTTGTCATATTCGTCGGGCTCTACAATGGTCATTCGCAAAGCATACGTTAGCACGCCACGTCGCAAGGGTGGGCTGACCACCACCACGACTGCCATCAGAAACGCAAGGTCTGCCACAATGCCCACTTTCGATTTGCGTGTCTTATATCTTTTCCAAGCCGACTTGATGCTCATGTTGTGTATGTAATAAGAAAAAGAGACCGAAAACTCAAAGTTTTCAGTCTCGTAGTTTGTGGTACCACCAGGGATCGAACCGGGGACACACGGATTTTCAGTCCGTTGCTCTACCAACTGAGCTATGGTACCATCTTTTACACTATGTCTTTTGCAACTGAGTAGTGTTACTTCTCTTTTGCGATTGCAAATGTACGACGTTTTTTTTTACTAACCTAATTTTAGGTCCTCTTTTTGTAAAATTAATTA
>CALAVC010000186.1 GCA_937892095.1 uncultured Bacteroidales bacterium
GAAATGACTAATTTCGAATTCGAAAGCGTTGCATTATTAACTTGAATTCTGCTTTTTTTGATTAGCCGATTCTTGTCATAATCATAGCTATCTGTGAATATCGCATATTCATAATAATATAAATCAATTCTATGACACAGAGGGTCGGTATGAAGCACCTAAAAACCATTTTGAAAATATTTATTTTGGCACAATTTGACCTACAAACCTCCAAGTCTATATGAATTATGTATACTTTGGTTAATCTAAAACCATCGTTGAATGATCGTCTCAAATTCTTCACGCAGATTGTATTTTGTCTGCCCATCACATAACTATGGAAAATAATTCCGACAAAATTTTACCAAGCTCTGTCAACGGGTAGTCTTCAACACCTCTACGAACTACACATTAGTCTCCGTATACCGAAAAACAAAAAAAAACTCACATCGATCCGATGTGAGTTCTATATGAAAACCGAAAAGGCTTTAGTGGCTAAACCTCTATAAAGTAGGTTTCTGAGAGTTTTTACATCTTTGTAATCTTCCGTTGATAAGAATCAAACAGCATTGCTACTGCGAAGCCCGCCATTGATATAAATTTGTCTCTCTGTAATTGTTTTTATGTTAAGTTTCCCAAACTGAAACCTTTCCGGCTAAGGTCGTATCCCCTTTGCTTGTCTTTACAAAGTTATGCATTATTTTATTTTTAACAAACAAAAATGGAAAAAGGAGACACTCTTTCGAGTCTCTCCTTTTTCCATTAGGACCTTCAAAATATCCTATTTCAAATTTTTAAGACATTCTGATACGTTGCGTTCTATTCGCTTCTCAACGTCTACTTCGGTATCCTTGACGAACTTTTCGCCAGTTATGTTTTCGTATAGTTCTATATACCTATCCGTTATCTCTGCCACCTTGGCTTCGTTCATGTCTGGAATGGTCTGGCCACTTTTGCCCTGAAAACCATTTTCTATTAGCCACTGGCGAACAAATTCCTTGCTCAATTGCTTCTGTGGCTCACCTTTGGCAAAGCGTTCTTCGTAGCCTTCGGCATAGAAATACCTCGACGAGTCTGGCGTGTGTATCTCGTCTATTAATATTATCTTGCCGTCTGCCTTGCCAAATTCATATTTTGTGTCCACAAGTATCAAGCCTTGCTTAGCAGCAATCTCAGTTCCTCGTGCAAATAGCTTGCGTGTGTAAGCCTCTATTTGCTCATAGTCTTCTTTGCTAACTATTCCACGAGCTATTATCTCTTCTTTCGAGATGTTCAGGTCATGACCTTCGTCAGCTTTGGTCGTCGGAGTGATTATTGGCTCTTCAAACTTCTGATTCTCTCGAAGTCCTTCTGCCAACTTCACGCCACAAATCTCTCGTGCACCTGCTTTGTAGTCGCGCCATGCCGAGCCGGTTATGTAGCCACGTATGACCATCTCCACTTTGAATGGCTCGCATTTCAAGCCTACCGTTACCATTGGGTCTGGCGTCGCCACTTTCCAGTTTGGTATGATGTCGCGTGTCTCGTCAAGGAACTTTGAGGCTATCTGATTCAGAACCTGACCCTTGAAAGGTATACCTTTGGGAAGTACGTAGTCAAATGCCGATATGCGGTCGGTTACCACCATGGCCAAGTATTTTCCGTTGATGTCATATACATCGCGCACTTTGCCATGATAGACACTCTTCTGACCAGCAAACTTAAAGTCTGTTTTTGTTATGGCTTTGCTCATATATCTACCTTTTTGTTGTTTATTTTCTATTTCGTCGGCTTCGACTTGTTCAAATGCTGTTACTATACTTTGCACAAGCTTATGCCTTACTATGTCTTGTTGTTCGAACCGCACCACCATCAGCCCTTTTACGCTATCCAATATGTCGCACGTCCGCAACAATGCATTAGGACCTCTGTCCGTTATGTCTGCTTGCGATGGGTCGCCTGTTATCACGAATTTTGCATTATGCCCCATACGGGTCAAAAACATCTTCATTTGTTGCATTGTCGTGTTTTGTGCTTCGTCAAGTATCACAAACGCATTCGACAATGTTCGCCCACGCATAAACGCCAATGGCGCTATTTCGATTGTTTTGTTTTCTATCAACTCCCTCAGTTTTCCCTGAGGTATCATATCTTCAAGCGCATCATATAATGGTTGCAAATAGGGGTCTATTTTTTCTTTCATGTCGCCTGGCAAGAATCCTAACTTTTCGCCTGCTTCCACTGCTGGGCGACTAAGAATTATCTTCCTTACCGATTTCGACTTTAGCGCCCTTACCGCAAGTGCAATCGCCAAATATGTCTTGCCAGAACCTGCTGGACCGACAGCAAATATCATGTCGTTGCTGTCTATCCCTTCAACCATTTTTTGCTGATTTAGACCGCGTGATTTTATCGGTCTACCATCTGTTGTATGCACTATTGTTGTCCGTTCCGAAGGCAACAACGTTACTTCCTTTCCCTCTATCACCGACTCTATGACTTCTGTCGGTAGTATGTTGTGTTCGTTATAATACTCTGTTAGTCTACTCACTTTTAGTGCAAAATCTGCCACTGCTTCATTGCTTCCACTCACTTTTAGCCAATTTCCCCTTGCCAATATATGTACCGACGGACAGCCACGGCGCAACGTTTCAAGTTTTGCATTGTTTGCTCCGCAAAACTCAAGCATGTCTATGCCATCAAGCAATATTTGTCTTTCTGTCATTACAAAAACAAAATTACATCAATAATGTCTATGCTTATGTTTCAACTATTTATATACAACAAAAAAGACACTACACCGCACACCGATGTAGTGTCTTTCTGCGACCTATTTATTTCTTTTTTTGTTGGAGTCTCTGTTGTTTTTCGAGCTCTTTTAGTTTGCGCTCATACATCTCTTGAAACCTACTTTTCTTCACAGGCTTTTTCTGATTATTCTCTATTTGTGCCAATATCGCCTTATCATCAATGGTGTGCTTTATGATTACCGTTTGAAGCACCGTTATAAGTGTCGACACAAAGTAATAATAGCACAAGCCAGCAGGATAGTCGTTAAAGAAAAATAACAACATCACGGGCATCATATACATCATCACGCTCATGCCCGGCATTTGTGCCGTATTCTGACTCTGCATCGTAAACTTTGTATATATTACCTGTGTGAGGCACATCAACAGGCAGAAGAGACTAACATGATCTCCATAAAATGGTATGGAAAACGGCAAGTCTAATATCGAGTCATACGTCGATAGGTCATCGGCCCAAAGGAACGACTGCCCACGCAGCTCAATGGCTGCAGGGAAAAATCTGAATGCTGCGAATAATATTGGCATTTGGAGCAACATCGGCAGGCATCCCCCCATAGGGTTGACGCCGGTTTTCGAATAGAGTTCCATCGTCGCCTGCGAACGTTCCGTCGGTCTGTCCTCCGGAATGCGTTTGTTTATCTCTTCGATTTGAGGTTTCAGCACTCTCATCTTCGCCGTGGAAAGGTACGATTTGTAGGTTAGCGGGAAGATGATGAGCTTCAAGACAATCGTCATGATCAAAATGATGAGTCCATAATTGGAGAGGAAACTTCCTAAAAAATCGAACATCGGGATGGTGAAGATTTGGTTCACCCAACGGAATACAGCCCATC
>CALAVC010000187.1 GCA_937892095.1 uncultured Bacteroidales bacterium
GTTGGCAATCTTCCAGTAGGCTGCGTCTTGTATCTTGCGTTCGCTAAACACGTCGTTCCAGCCTGTGCCAGCGTCCCAGCCTACACGTGGCTCGCTACCCGGATTTTCTGCTGTCCACGAGTCGATGAGGTCGGTGCTCTTGTTGCCAGCTCCATACGAACTGTGTAGAACGTTCCAAATGTGGTCTGTTACCTTATATTTCAGCGCACCAAACGTTGCCACGCTCAGGTCCCAACCTTTCCACTCTACTCGTGCACCAAGACCAAAGTTGACCTTTGGCATGCCCGAACCAAGTATCGTGCGGTCGTTTTCGTTCACAATGCCGTCACCATTGATGTCTTTGTATCTGCATTCGCCCACCTTTACGCCATTCTGCAAGGCTTCGCCCTTTTCGTTGACGTAGGCGTCAACCTCTTCTTGTGTCTGGAAAATGCCGTCGTAGACGTAGCCGTAGAACTGACCAATCTCATCACCTACCTTGGTGTAGTAGTCGCCTGTCAAGTAGTAATCGCTTGCTATGCCAAGGCTCGTAACCTTATTCTTCAGGGTCGAGAGGTTGAAGCTTACTTCATACTTAACTGGGCGGTCGTAGTTATGATAGTTGACGCTAAACTCCAAGCCACTGTTCTCCATCGAAGCTGCATTCATTGTTACAGTGCTGTTCGACACGCCTGCATTCGTTGGCATCGACACGTCGTAAAGAAGGTCCTCCGATGTGTTCTTATAATACTCTGCCGAGAACTCCAACTTGTTGTTCAGCATGCCGAGGTCGAGACCAATGTTGAACGATTTCTTTTTCTCCCATTGGATCTTATCGTATACAAACGTCGAGGGGGCAGAACCCGTGATTGTTTCGCCACCAAAGCTATATGTCATGTTGTTGCGTGCCATCGATGTCAAGTAGCGATATTCGCCAATGTTTTCGTTACCCAGCACACCATACGAACCACGAACCTTCAAAAGGTTGATGAGCGACTTGTCCACGTTGTCAAAAAATGCTTCTTTGTCTATGCGCCAGCCCACAGAGAACGATGGGAACGTACCCCAACGGTCGTCTGGCGAAAGGCGGCTACTACCGTCCCTACGCACAGTTGCCGAAAGCAAGTAGCGTTCGTCGAAGTCGTAGTTCAAGCGACCAAGATAAGACGTCAGCACGTGTTCGCTTGCGTAGCTATAAGCATCGCGTGTCAGTCCATTGGCCACTTGCAAATAGTACGGCTCCGGATAGTTGATGCCTGTGCCTGTCAGTGTATGATATTTCTCGTGTTCGTAGGTCTGACCAACCACAACGTTTATGTGGTTTACGCCAATTGTGCCGTTATATTGCAGTGTGTTTTCAACCAGTCCACCCGTGTTCTGACGATAACCCTCAATGAGGCGTTCGTTATCTTTGTCAAGATAGTTTCGGTTGCTGACGTAGAATGCGCCAAGGAACGTGTTGTCGCGGCAGAACGTCTTGCTCCACGAAAGATTTATCCTATACGTCAGGCTGTGGTTCTCGTTCTTGTGGTTGAACATGTCGAAGAGGTCAACATCAGCCGTTGCCGTAGCCACTACGCGGTCCACTGTCGTATTACGTATCAGACGATTGTTCTTCAAGAGTGGGTTAATTTGGCTAATGTCGCCATGTACCTTGTCGTAGTATGTGCCATATCCGTATGCGTCATACGAGTAGTTTGCTGCACCCGGATACATCTCGTCAAGACACCATGTGCTCTCGTCGTATGCCTTAATGGTTGGTGCCATAATCAGAGCGTCGAGTAGCACAGGGTTGTTCGTGCCGTAAATACCTTGTACATATTCGTTTGCGTTACTTGTTGCCATGTTGTCTTGCGAACTGTGGCTATACACAATGCCCGTCTTGAACTTTATGAACTTGACGTCCATCGTGTTGTTGACGCGTGCCGTGAAGCGGTCATAGTTCGGACCCGCACCCTCAATTGTGCCTTTCTGTTGGTAGTAGTCCAAGCCAATGTTATACGTGCTCGACGTGCCACCACCCGAAATATTTACGTTATGATTCTGACGAATGCCAGTCTTAAACACTTCGTCGAACCAATCGGTGTCTACACCTTTTATATATTTTTCATATTCTGTGCTACCCTCGACATAGCCAGCCGGAAGCGTCGTGCCACTGTTGGCGCATGCTCTGCGTATGTGGTTGATGTACTCTTCGGCGTTCATCACCTCATATACCCCTTCTGGCACACGGTCCATACCGACGTAGCCAGAGTAGTCTATGCGCATAGGCTGTTCTTTCTTACCGCTCTTTGTCGTGATAATAACCACGCCGTTTGCAGCACGCGAACCATATATGGCAGCCGCCGATGCGTCTTTAAGAATCTGTATAGTTTCGATGTCGTTTGGCGAGAAATCGCGAATGGTCGTACCCATCGGCACGCCGTCTATGACGTAGAGTGGCGATGTGTCGCCAAACGAACCCACACCACGAATGCGCACACTTGGGTCTGCACCCGGCTGACCGTCGCTCGTAACCGACACGCCTGGCACCTTACCCTCGAGCATGGTAGAGATATTCGAGTTCGACACTTTCTTCATCTGTTCTGCGTCCACCACGGCCACCGAACCCGTCAGGTCTACTTTCTTTTGCGTACCGTAGCCCACGACGACCACTTGTTCAAGCTCTTGCGAATCGTCCTGAAGCGCAATGTCGCCAAGGTCTGTCTTGCCGTCTACTGGCACCTCTGACGAGGAATAACCAACGAATGATGTTTGCAATACTGCATCGGGAGCAACTTTCAATGTGAAGTTGCCGTCCATGTCGGAGACTGTTCCGTTTGTGGTGCCTTTTACATAGACGGCAGCACCCGGTATAGGCTGACCATTTTGGTCGACAATTCTTCCCTTTACGGTCACTTCCGATTGTTGCACAGCAGCCTGAGCGACAGCATTCTCTGCCACCACCGAGCCACAAGGCAACCCTGCAGCCAGAAATGCCAATAGGGCTAAATGTGAGTACTTCATACTACGTGGATTTATTTGATAGTTCTTTCTTTTCAAAATGTTTCGCACGGCAAAAAAGTGGACTAAAAAAACGTTCATTTTATATAGTCCACCTTTTGAACCTAAAAATGTTACACTGATTTTGACATTTATTTTACGCTTTGTGCTAAGGTATATTATTAAATCTTAAAACATTTCACGTAAACGCAACATTATTTTTACTTTTTCGTTGCGAAATG
>CALAVC010000188.1 GCA_937892095.1 uncultured Bacteroidales bacterium
CCTGGTGGAGGCCTACTATAAGCCCACGGTCGTGCTCACCAAGTCCAACGGCCTGATTCATCTGGCGCATGACGTCGGCGTATATGACAAAACCTGTTTTGGCTGCGTCTTTAAAAGTCCATTTGTCATCTTCGCCAATGGCAGTAGGCACGGCAAAGCCCATGTGCCCACCAATGTAGAGCTGCCCGACGTTGAACGATGTATTTTTCTTGCGCATAGACACCATTTGCCCTTCCAATTCGGCAGCTTGCATGCCGATGAGAGCGAACGAAAAGAGTAAGAGGGATAATATTTTTTTCATCTGTAAGGTATTTCGTCTACTTTATCGTCTGTAAAATTACGTATCACAATATCCGACATTGGGCAGACACGCTCCTTCGGATATGTTGTCGACAGCCCCACAACGTAGGCTCCAGACGCACGTGCCGCTTTCAGCCCGTTTATCGAGTCTTCGTAGACTGCACACTGCTCTGCCAACACGCCAAGCTCTTGCGCAGCGAGCAAGAAACATTCGGGGTTGGGCTTGGAGTTGCTTATCTTATCGGCAGTAACGATATAGTCAAAAAGGTCGAACATTTCGGGCAAAGAGCGTCGGACGTCGGACATTTTCTGCTCATTAGAGCTCGTTGCAACGGCTGTTGGAATGCCCCGACGGCGCAATCCTTTCAAATACGCATCGGCACCTTCGACATAGCGATAGACCATTTCTTGCGCTTCGAAGTCGTAGAGTATTTTATAGACCTCGTCTCGTTGCTCATCGTTCTCGCTAAACCATTCGTCAAAAATCTTATTTAGCGTAAGCCCCTTTATTCGCATACTGAAATCGGGCACTTCGGGATGAAAGAGTTTGCCTATGCGTCCCCACACTTTGTTATACTGACTCTCGGTGTCGAGGATTACGCCGTCAAGGTCAAATATGGCAGCTCGCAGAGTTCTCATAACGTATTGCTCTGCTCAAAAGCATCCACAAACATCTTATAGGCCGAGAATGGCAGTCGGTCGCCATCGACGGTCATCTGCGCTTGACGATAGAACTTGTCGCGCTCAGCAAGTTGTGCAGCAATGTGTGCTTCAAGTTCTTGCACCGTCTTGTTGGCAAGCAACGGACGCGATGCTCGAGCGTTTTGCAGTCGGCGAGCAAGCACAACTGGTTCTACGTAGATGTATATCACCAAACCAGCATTTCGCATACGCTCCACATTGTCGAAATGACATGGTGCGCCACCACCAGTGGCGATGACAACGTTTTGTTCTTCGCACATCTGAGAGACTATCTCGGCCTCTGCCTTGCGGAAAGCTTCCTCGCCATTGGTTGCAAAAAAATCGCTTATTGTTGTATTGTGTTGTTTTTCAAACACTTCGTCCATATCGACGAACTGCCAACCCATGTCAGCAGCTAAGTGTTTGCCTATTGTCGATTTGCCGCTACCCATGTAGCCGACAAGAAACACTCTACGAAGATTTTCCATTAGTAGATTTTCCTTAAGATTAGCTTTGCTTGCTTATGATGTCAAGGGCCTGACTTAGCTGGTCAGGACACGAGGTCGGCTTGCCGCCACAACGTATACCACGTAGCCTATCGGCAACTTCCGTAATCTTCTGACCACGGACAAGCGCAGCAATGCCTTGCAAATTGCCATGACATCCTCCCACAATACGCAACGACACTATTGTTTGCGCATCTTCGTCAACGTCTATCTCCATAAGCGAAGAGCAGACTCCCG
>CALAVC010000189.1 GCA_937892095.1 uncultured Bacteroidales bacterium
AGTAGTCCCGACATAGCCAAGCAAATTTTTGCTTCCGACTATCGTGGCAAACGCCGTGAACTATACAAACTTGTCAATCCCTATGCAGGCTTCGATATGCCACAGATTCGCACACATGCTTTGCGTTCGGCCGATGGTCGACACGAACTTACTGGGCGTATAATCTTGCCACCCAATTTTGATGAATCTCGTCAGTATCCTGTCATTGTCTACGTCTACGGCGGTCCGCACTCGCAGCTTGTCGAGGGTAGTTGGCTTATGGGTGCCAGCCCTTGGATGCTCTACTTTGCTCAAGAAGGCTACATCGTCTACACAATGGATAATCGTGGCACCGAAATGCGTGGCACCGAATTCGAACAGTGCATCCATCGACATCTCGGACGTTGTGAGGCGCAAGACCAAATGGTCGGCGTCAACTATCTGCGTAGCCTGCCGTTTGTAGATCGTGAGCGCATTGGCGTCTTCGGCTGGAGCTTTGGTGGCTTCATGACGATGACTCTACTCACCGACTATGCCGAATATTTCAAGGCTGGTGTGGCTGGCGGACCAGTCTGCGACTGGCGCTACTACGAAGTCATGTATGGTGAACGCTACATGGACACCCCACAAGAAAATCCCGATGGCTACGAACACTCAAGCTTATTGGGCAAAATTGATAAGCTCAAAGCTCGCTTGCTTGTCATTCATGGTGGTATGGACAGCACGGTTGTTTGGCAACATAGCCAACAACTCATCAACGCCTCTATCAAGAAAGATGTCTATATAGACTACGCCATCTATCCTAACCACCCTCACAATGTCCGAGGGCATGATAGCGTACATCTCTACTCTCGCATAAAAAGATATTTCGACGATTTCTTGTCTGGCAAAAACGAAAAATAATCTCCGTAGGGCTTAGTCATACAAAACGACTAAGCCTTTTTTCTGCCGATTAGTCTAATTGCTTCGCCAATCCACAAGACAGCTGACGTTGCCAAGATTATTATTAGCCAATCGACTGCCGATATTCCACCATGTGCAATGTTGAACATTTCTTGCAAACCCGGAGTTTCTGTCATCAATATCTGACCCACAAGTATGATGCCTGCAATCAGTATAAACCACTTCGTGTTTCGCCACGAGATGCCCGATAGTGCCGATGACGACGTCATGAAGACCTTTGCATTGAACATATTCCAGAACTGCAACATGACGAATGTCGTAAAGAAAAGACTCAATTCGTAGGCCGAAAGTTCGCCCGACTGCCACTCTATATTACCAGTAAAAATGTCCAAAAGTGTCGCGATGTTCGCATATCTGAAAAACGCATATATGCCGAGCAAAACAATAGTAAACAATCCGCCCACTATGAGTATTGGTGCTTGCATACCTTGCAAGATGTGTTCGTCTATCTGACGAGGCCTTTCGTTCATAACCAACCTTGATGGCGGTAGCGATGCCAAGGCAAGAGCTGCAAAGGTGTCCATGATTAGGTTTACCCACAGCATTTGCGTAACTGTTAGTGGAGACTCTGTTCCCACAAACGCTCCAATCAAGACAATCAGGCAAGCCACTACATTTACCGTCATCTGAAATAATATAAATCGCTTGATGTTCTTGTATAGTGAGCGACCCCACATGACTGCGCTAACTATTGTGGCAAACGAATTGTCGAGTATCGTCATGTCGCTTGCCTCCTTCGCCACTGCTGTTCCGTCCCCCATCGAAAGACCCACATTGGCTGCGTTGAGTGCTGGAGCATCATTGGTGCCGTCGCCTGTAACTGCCACAATATAATTTAGGTCTTTAAGTGTGCGCACTGCTCGTTCCTTGTCGCCAGGGCGTGCTCGTGATATTATTTTTACTTTTGATAGTCGCTCACGTAGTTCGTTGTCTGTCATGGCTGCCAGTTCTGTGCCCAACAAGATGTTCTCTTCTGTGTCGGTTTCGGTCCATAAGCCCAATCTACGTCCAATCTCTTTTGCAGTTCCGGGTGCGTCACCTGTTACGATTTTTACTTCAATGCCAGCTTTGGCACACTCGCTTATGGCTACCGGGACATCATCGCGCACAGGGTCGGCAATGCCTACAATGCCCAGCATATGCAAGTCTTGCGTCTCGAGTCGCCCATCTGCAAAGACAACTTCCGATTCTTCAAGTTCTTTATATGCAAAGGCAAGTGTTCTATATGCGTGCGACTGATATTCGCTCAGCGTTTGGCTATATGTCGTTTTCTCACTTTCACTTAGTCTGCAATGCTTCATAAGTACATCGGGTGCACCTTTCACGTAGAGCATTCGTCTACCCATAGACACAGAGTTAACCACCGTCGCCATATATTTTCGCTCGGTAGTAAATTGCAACCGTTCTACAATTGGCAGCACATTTCGTAGCTCATTATAGTTTGTGCCGTTTGCGTGTAGCCACAGCAATAAGGCTCCCTCTGTCGGGTTGCCAACAGCTTTGGCTTTTGTCGGGTCGCTAAGGTCAATGTTGGCCGTCGTGTTTGTTGCAATACATTCTTTAATGATGTCTGAAGCCCTATCGTCAGATAAGTTTTGGTTCGCAAGAGTAGGAAAAAGTGTTGACGCAACGCTCATTCTGTTCTGAGTAAGTGTACCCGTCTTGTCCGAACATATAACCGACACTGCACCCATAGTCTCGCACGAATGCATTGTGCGTGGCAGTGTATTCTGTTTCATGAGCCTCTTCATACTAAATGCAAGACTTAGCGTAACTGCCATTGGCAGCCCTTCTGGAACTGCCACAACAATCAACGTGATAGCTATCATTAGCGAGTCCAAAGCATAGCTTATCAGTTCTGACCATGCAACGCCTTCGTTCATCTCCGTTGCGAAGTACACCACAATCCCAACAGTTGGCAAAATAAGAAACGTAAGTAGCTGCCAAAGCTCAATGTTTTCCGCATTTTCTTCGGTTCTTTTTTTGTTGAGTCCAAAATATATCAGTGTCGAAATGCCAAGAGCCATTAGCATAATTGTCACAAGCAGTGTGCTATTATTGCTTGGCATTCCAAGAGCATAACGGATTAGCCTACCCACCACGATAAGCACAGCTATTGCATAGCTCGTCTTGGTTATGAGGCTTGCAAGTTCATCAAGTTTTTCGCTCAGTGGCGTGGCTTCGTCGTTGCTCACTTGTGCTGCTCGGAACACCTTGCCACATGCTGTCGAGTCGCCCACAGCAAACACTTTCGCCACGCAATCGCCCTCAAGAATGTTGCAACCCTTCATTATGTGGTTCGACGGATATGTGGCTTCCTTGTCAAATTGTTCCGCATCTGTCGTTTTTGCACATGTCGGTTCGCCCGTAAGCGACGATTCGTCAACCATCAAGTTCATGCTTTCCAGTAGTTCTGCATCTGCAGGAATCTCTTCACCAGCTTCGAGTATTACGATGTCGCCAACAACAATCTCGCGCCTCTTAACCTGATGCACGTTGCCACTCCTAATTACTTTGACCAAAGTGTCATCGTTCACCTCGTTGAGACTCTTAAATGTTTTTTCGTTTTGCTTTTCAAGCACGTGTGCCACCGTCGTTGCCAGCAACACAGCTGCCGCAATGCCAACCAATTCTAAGTAGGGCTCCCAACCCTCTACTCCGCCATATATGCCATTGTAGAAAGCAATCCCTCCCGATAGCAAGAGTGCAAACAATAATATGGTGAAAAGTGAGTCTAACCTGAATTTCCCTTTTTTCTCGTTCCATTCGCCACCCAAGTATGCCACCATATACGTCAAGAAAAACAACGTAAACGAAAGTGCTGGGGCAATCCATAGTCCCTCGTGAGAATAAACCCCTGTCAACGGCAATAACGTCGTTGCTAATGTCGCCAATATAAATATTGTCAAGTGTAGTCGCAGTAGCCAAAAGTGCATACAGTCCTTTATTTTTTGCCATGTGCTTTCGTCTGCTGGTGGTGTGAGTATATTGGCTCCGAAGCATTCTCTGTTTTGGACAACTTGCTCGTCGGTTAGACCAACGTATTGCTCTCTGCGACTCATTGGTGGATATTATGTTTTGTTTTTTTTATCACAAAATTACGAAATATTAAAGTGTATGTATCATAAATAGCAATGCATTCTGTAGGACGACGGGACGGTTGTGGGCGAAGAACACAGTGCCTTCGACTGTCGCTTTGACATCGTTGAGTATCTGCCCGTTATAAGGGTCGATGATGTGAGCCAGTGACTCGCCAGGGAATACGCGACTACCTGCATTCACTAACCGATAGAAGATGCCTGCGTGGCGAGCCTTTACGTGGAGGAGTTCTGCCTCGTCGATGACGACAGATTCGTAGGCAGCACCCAAAGAGCCGTGACTAACTATGCCCGTCCGTTGCATCATGCGCAGGATGGCATCGATGGTCTCGCCGCTGGTCTTCAGGTCGATCTGGTTGGTCTGTCCCGCATAGACGGAGAAAGCCTTGGTTGCCCAAAGTTGCCAGTTGTAGTTGAGCAGCGTGGTGTCAAACGGGCGCGGCTTGCAGATGGTGACATACTTCATGCCGAAGAGCCTGGCAGTCTCAACATCCTCATAGCCCGTCTTCAGCATCCGCACATGGGGGATGAAGTCGCCAGGCACATAGTAACTGGCCAGTTGCAGGCCATACTCAAAACCAGTGAGGGCTGTGAAGATGGCAGCGGCAATGCGCTGGGTGGTCTCCCCCTGGTCGTAGCCGGGAAACATACGGTTGATATCCGTCGAGTCCATTGCCCAGAAACGGCGGCTGACATTCATTGAGAACGGATTACATGAGGGAATGACCAGCAGGCTATGGCCTTCAACAATTTCACCACGCTGTTCCATCATCGTCAGGCGGCTCACCAGTTGCGAACAGATGTACTGTTGCTGCACCTCGTCGCCACGCATGGCGCCCACAATAGCCAATGTCTTGGCTCCTTCACCAAACCGATAGCTCTGAATACGGAAATTATCGCGGTAGGGCGAGTTCATTTCAAATATAGTTTCTACTCTCATAAGAATACTTCACTCTTCATTTTTCACTCCTAAAGATTCGTGCCATCAGCGAGCCTTCATAGACTATTGGATAGGCACGAATGGTGAACAGATAGCCATCAGTTGGAGAAATAACGTTACTGAGCACACGGCCGCGAAGCGGATTGACAATCTGTCCGATGGTCTGACCGCGGCTGACGTTGATACCGCATTTCAGTTCTGTCAGGAATACACCTGACGTCTCGGCATTGAGGAATGCCACATGGTCGCCCTTGCAGACGATGGGCTTGGGCAAATCTGCACTGACACTGCCTTTCCACATGCCCATGCGCATCATCAGATGAAGGATGCCTTCTACCAGCCGACGGCACATCTTGTGGTTAATGCGCTGACCGACACCCATCTCCACCACCAGGCAGGGCGTACCGGTGGAATTGAGCGAGTGGGCCAGCGTTGCCTCCAATACGGTGGCAGCATCGTGAACCCAGATGAAGTCCATGCCCAGCCGTTCGGCAAATGGCATGAGCCATTCGGCATTCTGTATATTGATGCGCACCTGTGGTGTCTCCCGCAGATAGAGATTGCTGGAATGGATGTCGATGACCATATCAGCCCCCTTGATGTCCTCGATGATGGCATGAGCGGTCTGTTCTGCCATCGTGCCTTGTGGGTCACCGGGAAAGATGCGGTTCATGTCGAGGTCGAAATTGGGAATACCCCGCTGGATGGTGTCGATGCCCAGAGGATTCAATGCCGGATAAATTTCCAGTGTTCCACAGAGCAAGTCGGGATGCTCTCCTACGATGCGTGCCAGTTCGTAGCACACCATCTGCCCCTCGAGTTCGTCGCCGTGAGTACCCGTAACGACACAGAAGCGGAGCCCGTCTTTCCGGCCATGCTGGATGACATTCTTGCGGATGCGGAACTGTTCATCGACAGGCAGTTCGGTGGATACTATTGTCTTAATCATATCTCATGTAATGTAACGTGAATCGTGGTTTGCTGACTGGCCTGACCTGTGTACATGCCGCGGCTGACGGAGCAGTCGCGGGCATCGCGTCCGTGGGCCAGTTTGACGTAGCCGTTGCTGATGCGGCAGTTGTGGGTGGGGTCGAAGCCCAGCCAGTTGTAACCGTCGAAAATCTCAACCCAGGCATGGGTCTCGCCCTCACCCACAAGGAATCCGTTGACGTAGCGGGCAGGGATGTCTTGCCGTCGGCAGAGGGCTATCATGAGGTGGGCAAAGTCCTGGCATACGCCCTGACGCGACTGCATCACCTCTGCCGCCGTGGTCTCTATTGTGGTGGCCTGCGGCTGATACGCAATGTTCTCATTGATCCATTGGCAGATGTCGTAAGCGGCTTGGATGCTGTTTTCACTAATATCCGCAATCCCGTATCCAATTGTAGTAAGTGGTGTGGGCTGACGGTAGAGGAACAGGTTCTCGCCGCGATACTTGACCAGATAGGTGTCGGTGGCAACAATGCCCATGCTGACGTATGCGAATACGGTGTGCGGCTCGGTGGTCCCGCCAAAGAGGATGCGGTTATAAAACGCATCGCTGCCAGCCTGCAGCCAGTAATTGGGCGACATGACCAGATGTTCCTGCTCCACCGTCTGGCAGGCATTGCTGACTGGTTGGCAGCGGAGCATGACGGCATGGGCTGGAACTGACTCGGAGAACTCGACCACCGTCTGATAGTTATACAGATAGCGTTTCACACTCTGACCAGTTGGTTGATAAACTTCAGCAGTTTGTTCTTGTATTCCACATCATTGAGATTGAAACGCTCCTCGATGATAAGGCTGTTGAGTTGTCCCTCGATGTGGTCGTCGACGATTGTAGAAATCTGACGGAGGTAGCGTTTCAGCGAGTCGTAGGCCAGTGCCACCCGCTCGTAGGGATAGTCGAAACGCAACAGCATGTCGAGATTCTCCACATTGCGCCCGATCATCATGATATATAGTGCCTTGTGGTTGCGCAGACGCTGCTCTGCAGAGCCCCAGAACGCCAACGACCAGTCGATGACGGGTTGCAGGGCTGTGACGTTCATTTCGCGCCGTTCCTTGCACTCTTTCATCAGTGCCACGCTCATCTCCAGATAACTGAGGGTTTCGCTCATGATGTCCTCGCGCAGGAGGATGGCATTGTCCTTGGCCTTGACCTGTGCCGCCATCACCGAAGCGATATTGTCTTCGTCGTACATCATGCCGAAGGTGAATTCTTCACTCGACTGATAGACACCGTTGACATCGAGACGTGTCCATAGCAGGGAATAGTCTTCCAGTTCTCCGTCGATCATCTTGTCGTAACACTTACGCAGCAAATGCAGCGTAATATACACTCTCTCTTCATAGCGCCCCAGCCAGTAGAGGCTGTTAGCCTTGGTTGCCGATATCAAACTATTCTGTGTCATCTTCTTACCTTTTACTTTTTAACCTTTTTAGTAATGATAAAAAAATAACTTGGTAAAATTCTGCGTTCAAACGCCCCGA
>CALAVC010000190.1 GCA_937892095.1 uncultured Bacteroidales bacterium
AACGGCAAGCCCACACCGCAAGACGGTGGCGCAGGGCTCCAGACAACAATAATCTCCGCCCTTGCTAAGCTCAACGACAAAGAAGATTTTGGCGACATTGCCGATAACAACATAACGCACTAATCACATGACAGACAACACAACGACATACACGCGCGAGCAACTAAAAAAGTGGTTCAAAAATGGCTGCAAGCCCACCGAGAATCACTTTGCCGCCGTTTTTGATAGTTATGTACATAAAGACGATACGATACCTGCCTCCTCGATAGAAAACCTCGAGGAGCTACTCCGTCGCTACATGGGTCTGACGCGCGAAGAGGTGAAAGAAATGATTGCGGAACACAACGATGCAGAAGATGCACACAATATCGGGACTGCATTGGACTTCAAGTCTGCACTGAACGACATAGCCGACGGATAAAAACCAACACTGAAAACATACGTTGGGACGCACAAAGAAAACATAAAAGCGTCGCCGGCTGGGAGCATTGAACATCTCACCTCTCAATGCGTTCCACTTTATAATCGAGCGATGTCACGCTACCGAGGACGCATATACTGTGTCCTGCGAAAGCGTGGCATCGCTTCTTTTTGCCCGAATGGGCTATGAGGTGAGATGACGCAAAATTACAGAAATGAACCAATAAAACCATAATATGAACAGACACTACACACAAGCACCACTGCCATTCCATGGTCAGAAACGCCGCTGGATTAACGACTTCAAGGCTGCTCTGGCGAAATTCTCCGACTGCAAAATCTTTGTAGACCTCTTCGGCGGCAGTGGCTTGCTGAGCCGAATGGTGGCAGACGTTCGCCCCGATGCCGTCGTGATTTACAACGACTTCTATGGCTACTCTGACCGCATAAAGGCCATTCCGCAAACCAACGCTCTGCTTGCCGATTTGCGAACCTTGCTTGCTGACTACCCTGAAGGCAAAGTCATCAAAGGCGAATTGCGAGAAAAGATAGTCTCTCGGCTGCAAGCCGAGGCTGCAAGAGGGTTCGTCGACTTCGTGACGCTCTCAAGCTCGTTGCTCTTCTCGTCCAAGTACAAGACGTCATTAGAGGGGTTCTTGCGCGAGACGTTCTACAACAACATACGCAAATCCGACTTCAACGCCGACGGTTATCTTGACGGGCTGCATGTCGTGCGAAAAGACTACATGGATCTGTTCCGCAGGTGGCGTGGTCATCCAGACGTTTGCTTCCTCATCGACCCTCCATATCTGTCGACGGACAACTCGACCTACAACGGCTATTGGGGGCTGCGAGAGTGCCTTGATGTGCTTGAGACGACAATCGGCACTAACTACTTCTACTTCACGAGCAACAAGAGCGAGATTATCGACTTGTGCGCTTGGATAGGCAAGACGTATGGCATAGCAACGCCATTCAACGATGCGACAATCCTACGCAAAAGCACTACCCTCAATTATAGTGCAGGTTACACAGACATCATGGTCTTCAAACACCTTTCGACAAATCATTAAACCCCATTTGAAGCATGATGCGAAACAAATACAACACACTGCTACAACGCATTCTCGACGAGGGTAAACGACAAGAGAACTACAAAGGCTCTATCGTATGCCTCCTCAACCAGCAGTTGTCTCTCACTCCTGCCGACTTGCTCGACATTTTCGAGAGTCACGGCATAGCTCGCAAGAAACTGAAATCGGAGCTTGAACTATTCATGCAAGGCGAATGTCAGACTGAAAAGTATCGTGAAGCAGGCATAATGTGGTGGGACTACTGTGGACAAATCCTTGTCAATAGCTACCCAACCTATCTTGAAAAGTTGCCGCCACTGATAGAACGCATCAATCGTGAAAAGCGCAACAGCAAGAACTACGTCCTCTTTCTCGGAGAGACAGGAGCAGAAAGTAATTAAGCCCCATGTCTCAGTCTCGTTCAGTTTCAGATAGACGATGGAACACTCGTCATGTCTGCTTATCAGCGAAGCTCCGATGCAAATCTTGGGTTACCTGCAGACCTTTATCATCTCTACCTCATCAGCCGTCAGATAGACCTACCTCTGCGCTCCATAACGCTCAACATTGGCAATGTTCACATCTACGAAACAAACATCGAGAATACGCGAAAACTCTTGTCGGGGGCAGAAAACGTAAAGTTCGTACTGAACGTCTGATTGTCTTGTAAGCAGAAAAAGGCGCACAAGTTGTCAATTTCGACTTGTGCGCCTTTGCTACTCTTCCGCTCGAAAACGTACTTTTTGATTTTCAGATTTTGCCCTCAAAGCTCGCTCTGAAAGCGTCTACGCAGATGAACGAAAAATGTACTTTTCATTTTTCCATTCTGTACTTTTCATTTTTCCGAATATAGGAAGAAGGGTAGACGTAGTCCGAGCCGAAGAAAAGTCCACGAGCAAGACGTGGAGCAGACACATAGAGGTCGGACGACCAATAGCATCCATCGGAGCCAGCATCGGAAATGTCGGACTCACTACGATAGCCAGCGGCAGGAAGGAAAAGTGTTTTATGATTTCTTGTTGATGTCAGGAGGTAGCCAGCTACGCCGTTTTGCGATGTCCAAGTCCATGTGCAGTTATCGTGCAATTCCTTAAAATCGGCTTGAGTGGGCATTCGCCACACGATGCCAAGGCAGACACGTGCCACGTCATCTTCATTGTCGAGAGTGAGTTTGTCGTCAGAAAAACCATTGTAACCACAGATGTCGCTATCGTCTTGTGGAACGTACTTGGTAAAACGAATATCATCTTCGCCAACGTCTGACTTGAAGAACTTATAGTTGCTCCACGAGTACGTATCTTTTGTTTCTATCTCACCCCAAGAGTAGTAGTTGCCAGCCTCTTCGGGAGCTTCAGCACCGATGTTGCAAGTTGCCCAAAGAAGTCCGCTCGGGAGGTCAAGGTCAACACTTATGGGTGGATTAACTGCTTGGCAACTATGAAGAGAGCAGACTAAAAAAATGAGCAAACAGAAGGATAATATATACTTAATCATACACGATATTAATTTCAATCGAACACTTCGGTAAACTCATCATCGCCACTACGAGTGGTGATCTCAACTTTGACGTCGTGATTGGTTGCAGCTACCGACATAAGTGTCATAACGGTTTTAACAATTGGCAACCCGAGAGCATCGCCTATGGAAAGAATTAGCTCTACTTCGCTTTGGACAAGAACATCGTCGGAAATTGCCACACTGGCGCAAGCCTCGAGGAGTTTTATTTTTTCGTCTGGCGAGAAGTCGGCGGCTGAACGTGCAAGACTGATGATGTCGGAGTCTTGCTTTTTGGCACTGTCGACCATCTGATCAATCATATCGGTGTCGAGTCCCATCATTTCGGCAAGTATTTGTATGCAACCAGTCTCTACTTTTTTGGTTTTGCCGTCGGCTTTGAGGGTAGCGACCGTAAGGGCTACGAATGTTTCGACAAAATTATTCATCGGCTATTTCGGTTTCGGGTAGGAGATAGACGTAAGACTTATCTTCGCAAAGGGCAAGCAACTCGTCCATCGTTTTATTTAGCTTCGGATGAACGTTCTTTGCCCAGTGTTCGCAGAGGGGCAAGAGAGTAAACCGACGCATGTGTAGACGAGGATGCGGAAGCGTAAGTCGTTCTGTATCAACGCATAAATCATCGGACAAGAGCAGGTCTATGTCGATAAGTCGGGCAGAATAGTTGCCGTCCGATTGTGTTTTTTGTGTACGTCCAAGTAGACGCTCGACGTGTTGTGTAAAGTCGAGTAGTTCAAGAGGGTCGAGAGGTGTCTGCACTTCGACCACTTGATTTAGAAAATCGTGACTACAAAAGCCCCATGCTTCGCTTACGTATAGCGACGAGAGACGAACTACTCTACACTTCTCTCTGAGATGCAAAATGGCAGCAGTAAAAGATTGACGGACGTTGCCTTCGTTGCCACCAAGTAGGATAAGATAGGTACGCATTTATTGCAGTCGGCCTGTAAGCTTGGCGTAGCCTATTATGTAGTCGGCAAGAGCATCCATATCGAGAGATGTGGAGTCTATGCAGAGGTGGTAGCTTTCGGTGGCACCCCAATGTTTTTCGGTGTAGAAGTTGTAGAACTCGGCACGAGCACTTTCCATTTCGCGTATCTTGCGAGCAGCTTCGTCGGGGCTGACGTTGTAGTAGGTTACAGTGCGAGCGATACGCTCTTCGAGCGATGCCGTCACGAAGACATCGAGTCGGTTGTCGAAGTCGCGAAGGACATAGTCGGAGCAACGTCCTACAAAGACAGCACCTTTGCCCTCGGTGGCTGCACGTCGGATGGCATCGCTCTGGTATTTAAAAAGCGACTGCGACGAGAGACAATTGTCGGCAGGCAAAAGGTGGTCGGACATAAAGAAACTCGTGAAGCGCCCCCAAAGGGTGTTGCGTTCATCGGTCTGCTGAAAAAACTCACTACGTATGCCACTTTCTTTGGCAGCACGCTGGAGTATTTCGCGGTCGTAGAAAGCAAGTCCAAGTTTTTCGGCAATGCGTCGACCGACAATTCTGCCGCCACTGCCCACTTGTCTGCCGATTGTAAATATCATAGTATGAGCCACTTATTTACACAAACTTACAGAATATTCTTAGTTTTTGAGCTGACGTAGTGTCATTATGACGAGGACGACGGCAGCAAGGTCGGCAGCGAGGTCGGCCACTGGCATAGAATACCACACGCCGTCGGTGCCAAAGTATCGTGGCAAAACGACAAGGCATGGCACAAGGAAAAGTAGTTGACGCGTAAGGCTAAGAAAGGTGGCATGCTGTGCTTTGCCGAGCGACATCATGAAGCCTATGGAGACTATGTGGAAGCCGCCCAAAGCAGCCATCATAAGAATAATGCGCATGGCATGTGTGGCTATGTCGATTAGCTCTGTCTCGGTTGTAAACAGGCCTATGGCAACTCGTGGGAAAAGCTCAGCAATGACGAAGCAAAGTGTCATGACAAGCGTACCTGCCACAGCAGCGTACTTGAAGACTGCAATGGAACGATCGGGATGCCCAGCACCATAGTTGTAGCCCGAGATGGGTTGCATACCTTGGTTGATGCCATTGGTTATCATGACGAATATGAAAGCTATGCGATTGACAATGCCGTAGGCTGCAATGTAGTAGTCGCCACCATAGTCTTTAAGACCATTGTTGATGAGCAAAACAACAAGACAAGCACAAGCGTTAGTAAAAAAGGGAGCGCAACCTATGCTGATGATGCCCTTCGCAATGCGAGGACGGAACTTAAATATATCTCGTCGGAAATGGATGACAGACTTTGAGTCTGATAGGTGAGAGATGACGATGCAGAAAGCGACAGCTTGCGCCATTAGAGTGGCAATGGCTGCACCTCGAATGCCCAAATCGAAAACTATTATGAGCATGTAGTCGAAGAAAACGTTGATAAGCACGGCAGTAAGCGTGGCAGCCATGGCCTTGCCCGGGTAACCCGATGAGCGTACGGTGTCGTTAAGTCCTAAGTAGAGATGAGTCAGCACGTTGCCATAGAGAAGCACCAGCATATAGCTTCGGGCAAAAGGTAGTATGCGCTCCGATGCCCCAAAGAACATCAGAATGGGGTCGAGAAAGAAGAGCGACACTGCGGCAAAAAGAGTGCCTATGACAACGTTGAGAATGACAACATTACCGAGGGTATATTGTGCTACGTCAATGTCGCGCTGACCAAGCTTCATGGCAATGACAGAGCCTGCACCGACACCGACCATGGCACCAAAAGCTCCCGATAAGTTCATTAGCGGAAAACAGACTGTAAGACCAGTAAGCCCGTCAGGACCAACACCACGACCTATAAAAACACTATCCACAATATTGTAGAGCGACGTTGCAGTCATGGCTATTATGGCAGGCAAACAGAATTGCAGTAGCAACTTGCCTATGGGCGCTGTAGCAAGCAGTCTTTGGCGAGAGTCGTCAGTTGTTGTCATTTATTTTGTTGTTCATTATGACGTCGGAGAGCACGAAATTCACCCACCATTGTGAGAGCCTCTTCACGCACTGGCAGAGGTGGCTCAATGCGTCGGAGGGCAAGGCTACGCATCCAGCCTGCCACTTCGTAGTCGCGCAAGGTAAGCAACACGTCGCGAAACTCTTCAATGTCGGTCTCGGTGTAAGCGAATGGGTCTTGACCACGAAAACGATCGAGTTCTTCGTCGGCATAGTAGACCACCTTATCGGCAAGCGCAAGAAGAGTTTCGGCTTCGCACACTTCGTGGGCACCACAACACGCCATGCTTTCACGCGATGTGGGTTGCGACTCGACGGATGTCGATGGTTGTTGTGATGCTTGTTTGTTGGTGCGCACAATCCACACAAGCAACAGGGCTGTGAGACAAAGTACGGCTATGAGCAGATAAGTCATTGTATATTAGCAAGTTCTACCCATTTGTCGCATGTCGCGACTTATGCGCATAGCACAGAAGTTGGGTCCGCACATGGTGCAATATTCGCCATCTTGATGTCCGCCAGCACGGAAATATTCGAGTGCACGCTCAGGGTCGAGACTTAAGTTAAACTGGTCTTTCCAACGGAACTCGAAGCGGGCAAGGCTAAGAGCGTCATCGCGTACCGTAGCACCAGGATGTCCTTTGGCCATGTCGGCAGCATGAGCAGCAATTTTGTACGTAACGACACCTGTGCGAACATCATCTTTATTTGGCAGGCCGAGGTGCTCTTTGGGCGTGACGTAGCAGAGCATGGCTGTGCCGAGCCAACCTATTTGTGCAGCACCGATGGCACTTGTTATGTGGTCGTAGGCAGGCGCAATGTCGGTTACGAGCGGACCAAGCGTGTAGAAAGGTGCTTCATGACACTTTTCTATCTGTCGCTCCATATTTTCGCGAATCTTATGCATAGGCACATGACCCGGACCCTCAATAAAGACTTGCACATTCTTGGCCCATGCACGCCCGACAAGTTCTCCCATCGTGTCGAGTTCGGCAAATTGTGCGGCATCGTTGGCGTCATGTGTACTGCCTGGTCGCAGTCCGTCGCCAAGACTCAGAGCAACGTCATATTGGCTGACAATGTCGCAAATATCATCGAAGTGCTCGTAGAGGAAACTCTCTTTCTGATGGTATCGACACCACGTTGAAATTATAGACCCACCACGACTAACCATTCCACAGAGTCGGTCGTCGGCAAGATGTACGTTGGCAAGACGTATGCCACAATGTATTGTAAAGTAGTCAACACCTTGTTCACATTGCTCAATGAGCGTGTCGCGGAAGAGTTCCCAAGTAAGATTTTCGGCATGTCCGTTGACTTTTTCCATAGCCTGATACATAGGCACTGTTCCTACTGGGACAGGACAGTTGCGCACAATCCATTCGCGCGTCTCGTGGATATTGGCACCTGTTGAGAGGTCCATTAGTGTGTCGCCGCCCCACTTGCAACTCCAAAGTGCTTTTTCAACTTCTTCGTCTATGCTGCTTGTCGTGGCCGAATTGCCAATATTAGTATTAATCTTGACAAGGAAGTTGCGCCCAATAATCATTGGTTCAGCTTCGGGGTGGTTGATGTTAGCAGGCAAGACGGCACGTCCCGCTGCTATCTCGCTTCGCACGAATTCGGGCGTTATGTATGTCTCAATACCCAACTCGTGGCAGTTCATATTTTCGCGAATGGCAACATACTCCATTTCGGGAGTTATTATGCCCTGCTTGGCATAGTACATTTGCGACACTTGACAACCCTGCTTGGCACGCAACGGCATGCGAATGTGTTCAAAACGTAAGTGGTCGAGCGAATGGTCGGCTGCACGCATGCGTCCGTATTCAGAAGTGAGTTCGGCAAGACGTTCGACACCACCACGACTCTCTATCCACTGCTCACGCAAACGCGGCAACCCACGTCGAAGATCTATCTCTACATCAGGATCGGAAAAAGGTCCACTGGTGTCGTAGACCATGACGGGCTTATTTTCGCGTCGGACTTCGCGTCCGTCGGTCGTCTTAGTCACTGTGGGCATTAGTTCGACCTGTCTCATGCCGACACGTAGGAATGGATATATCTGACCTCGTAGATAAACTTTTTTGCTGTTGGGAAAGTGGATTCGCTGTTCCATAATCAATTTACGTGTTATAAGTATAGTATGGGAGTGAACAGAGATACCATATTTTTCGCCTACAAAGCGCAGACCGTTCCCTTCGGCAGCATTACCTGCATCAGGTTCAATGGGTATAATCTCAGCCGCATATGTCGGCACCCCCGTTTAAAGCGTTGGCAAAGTTAATGAAATAATAAAAAACTCGCCAAAGCAGTTTGCTTTGGCGAGCTATAGTCGGTGGGCCCAGTAGGGCTTGAACCTACGACC
>CALAVC010000191.1 GCA_937892095.1 uncultured Bacteroidales bacterium
CACCTGATAGACATCTGCGAGCCGGGCACGAAATACAACCTCTTCGAGTACCAGCAGGACTTCGCCACGGCCTACGCCGACATCTGCCGCCGTGGCCGCCAGCCCATCATCTGCGGCGGCACGGGCCTCTACATAGAGGCCGGGCTGAAGGGCTATAACCTCTCGCCCGTACCCCAGAACCCCGAGCTGAGGGCACGCCTGGAGGGCAAGTCGCTGGAGGAGCTGACGGAGATGCTGCGCGAGCTGAAAGCGCGCAACGGCACAGTGATGCACAACACCACCGACGTGGACACCGCCCAGCGTGCCATTCGCGCCATAGAGATAGAGGTGGGGTCCCTCCCCCACTCCATCCCAGCAGGGAGGGGAGTAAATACTACCAGCACAGACAATACCGACTCAAGAAGTAACTACTCCCCTCCATATAGGGAGGGGTTGGGAGAGGGCCTGTTGGGGGTTCCCTCCCTCATCATCGGTGTGAACATCGACCGCGAGCTGCGGCGCGAGAAGATTACGCAACGGCTGAAGGCCCGACTGGACGAGGGCATGGCCGACGAGGTGCGCCGTCTGCTCGACGAGGGTATCGCGCCCGACGACCTAATATATTATGGTCTTGAATATAAATATGTTACGCAATATTGCATAGGGCAAATAAGCTACGAGACCATGACAACGGAACTCGAAATTGCCATACATCAGTTTGCGAAGCGGCAAATGACGTGGTTTAGAGGCATGGAACGTCGCGGCATAACAATCCACTGGATAAATGCCGAACAACCCATGGAACAAATGATTAGTCAAGCCGCACACCTAATCTCATAGACTACCATATTCTAGTTCTGTACGAACATCTTCGACCACAAGCAACGAAGTTCGACTATCTTGCTCCGCTGCACTCGTCAATACGCGTTCGACAACGTCTTCTAACCCACCAAGTCGAACAGCCTTACGCGCCAAAAAACTTACAGCTCTGCCAACGTCGGACGTCCAGACCATGCCACAAGCCGACATCAACAACTTTCGCATTAAGTCGGCTTCGCCACTCCACCCAGCAATGTTCAGAGCAAGACTAAAATCAAAACCCACATTACGAGCAACCAAGGCGTCACAAATTTCTGCTTTTGCGCACGCCGACACTCCAACAACTCTCGATAGCGTATTCACAAGTTCTACATTAGCAACCACACGGCTCCAACTCATAATTCGCTCTAAATCAATTGCACCAAGCCTGCCAATGGTCTCAGCGGCAACGAGCATCATTTCGCGCCAACCACTATTCCACATCTCGTCACAGTCTGCCTCAGAGAGCACATTCGCCACATCTATATTATTGCAAATCAGACGGATATGCCCAATGGCAACACCATAGTTTTTCTTATACGAACTATCCATGTTGCGCATACTATTAGCCACCTCGCCATTCATGTGACGACGGATCTGTTGCGTAAGCATTCGTTTTATTTCTTCTTTCATAAGACACTAATAATCAACAAATTAGCCATAAGACTAAAAAAAATACATCAAAAGACTTGCAAAAGTAATTAAAACGCTGCAACTTTGCACCGCTGAAACAAACAATGGTGGGTGTAGCTCAGCTGGTTAGAGCGCCAGATTGTGGCTCTGGAGGTCGCCGGTTCGATTCCGGTTACTCACCCTGAAATAACAGCAATCGCATATCGTCGCTAATATATATAGCGACGATATTTTTTATTACATTTGACCATATATAATTTTAAGAATTAATTACTTAGCCCTAAGTACTTGTAAAAAACAGTTACGCAATGGAAAAAAAGAACTTTGGAAAACAAAATTTTTCAGGACGTCCGACCCTACGCAGTGTTTCTATCGAAGATTTAATGTTTTTGAGCGTTGAGACTGTCCCCGAGCTACCAAGCTTCGACTATTTGTCTGCCGACATGCAAAGCATCTGGAAAGAGAAAGCACAAAAACTTGGCGAAAATAACATCTCGACCGAAGAAGCCTACCTTAAGTACGCAGGCATAACTGCCGAATTTGGTAAAGTTGCAGCCGTTGCCGCAGGCGTTATCCGCCAATCGGACAAAGACGGCGCCTACTATCTCATCACGTCTGTCTACGACGGCACCGACGAAAGTCAAATACTATCTAACCTGAGCGAATTGGCAGACAACTTCTTGCAAAATAGTAAAAACTGCCTTGCTGGGCATGGGATACGCCGACAAGACCTCCCATTTTGTGCACGCCGCATAGTGGTCAACAACCTCAATCCGTCTAAACTACAATGGATTGGCGACCGCTGCATAGACACAGCCGACTATTGGACTTTTGGCGACGTGAACGCTGAACGCCAGCCTGCAAACTTAATTGCCAGAATTGTGGGCGTAGAAGCTGAGAACGACGACTACAACTATATGAGTGCTGCACAGAACTTCCACAACAACTCGGACACACTTGCAGAAAGAGCGCACAGAAAGGTGATTACGGCCGCTCAAATATTCCTACGCTTCCGTGGGCTACAACAAATTGATGCAGAGCACATACTACGCAAGTCGAACGACAAGCAAAAAGATTAACGCCACTAAACACTCATGGCACACATCATAAGCCTACGAGGGAAAACCCCACGCATAGGTAAGAATTGCTTCATTGCCGAGACTGCCACAATAATAGGCGATGTCGTCATTGGCGACAATAGTAGCATTTGGTTTGGAGCAGTCTTGCGCGGAGATGTCAACAGCATAACCATTGGCAACAATGTCAACATACAAGACAATGCTGTCGTGCATGGCACATACGAACGACATGCCACAATCATTGGCGACAACGTGTCGGTGGGGCATGGTGCGATAGTGCATGGAGCCACAATAGACAGCGATACACTTATAGGCATGGGGTCTATAGTGCTCGACGGAGCTCACGTGCATTCCGACGTCATTGTGGCTGCTGGTGCTGTTGTAACGGGCGGCAAAGAACTTGAAAGTCATGCCGTATATGCTGGCACTCCTGCCAAACGAATAAAAGAACTATCTGCTGAGCAAAGCGCAGACACCATTCGCCGCATAGCCGACCACTACGGGCAATACGCGTCGTGGTACGAAAACAAAGAACAATTTGACAACTAAGGCACACTTTTTGCGCATTTGCCAAACAAACACTGTCAGCGATGAAAACAAAATGGCTTAAAACAATACTCGTAGTCGTTATAGGTCTTGTATCTGTTGCACCAGCAAGCGCACAAGACGAAGATTACTTTATGAGCTCGTGGTATAACTGCGACCTTGGGGGCAACCAAACCACTTGGAGCATTCGTCGTTATAAAGAAGGCGTATCGTGGATAAACAAAATGGTGTCGACAGACGGCTATATAATATTTTCTGATGGCTGTGTAGAGATTTACTGCAACGAGATGCAGATGCACTTTCCTGCGCAAGAGTATAAACGCATTGGCGACAAGCATTTTTGCATAACAAGAGCTGGGGAAGACGACTACTTTGACTACATCGAAGTGGTGCAAGACGATGTCCGCGACAAAGGAATGTATAGGTTTATGCTTGCCAAGCTCGACCCCGATGGGTCGATGCAGAACACACATATCTTTATTTGCCGTCCTAAAGAACAGGTAGTCAGCACAGAAAAGGGCTTCAACGCTTCAAAAACGAAATCGACAGGAGAACCAATTCAGGTGCGCAAAAAATAGCATGATTGCATTCTTCGACTCTGGCTATGGCGGCCTTACAATATTCTCGGAAGTGCGAAAACTTATGCCGAGCTACGACTATGTATATCTTGGCGACAACGCTCGTGCGCCCTACGGCACACGATCTTTCGATGTCGTGTATAGGTTTACTCTTGAAGCCGTCAGCAGACTACTTGCAATGGGTGCCGAACTGGTAATATTGGCATGTAACACAGCGTCGGCAAAAGCTCTGCGCACCATACAAATGAACGACTTACCACGTCTTGACCCGTCGGGTAGGAAGCGCGTGTTGGGCATCATACGCCCTAGCATAGAAGTGCTGGGTAGCTACACACGCTCAAAACACGTTGGCATAATGGCAACACCCGGTACGGTTGCTTCACAATCGTACATAATAGAGATGAGCCACAAGTGGTCACAAGTAAGCGTCTTTCAGCAGTCGTGTCCGATGTGGGTGCCGATTGTCGAAAACGGGGAATACAATAGCCTGGGAGCCGACTACTTCGTGAAGAAATATGTGGACGAGCTAATGATTCAGTCGGACAAGATAGACACGATAATGTTGGCATGCACACACTTTCCACTCCTATTGCCAAAGATTAAGCAATATTTACCGACCGAAGTCGAGATATTGAGCCAAGGAGTCATTGTTGCCAATAGTCTGCAAGATTACCTTGTTCGACATGGCGACCTTGAGAAGCGTCTTGGTCGGAGCGGCGAAGTAAAATTCTTTACAACGGAGAGTCCGGACAAGTTTGTAGATACTGCAGGATTGTTTTTTAGCGGTCAGATTGACGTTAAACGGTTAGAATAGGCACAAAAAAAACCTTGCAAACACTTGTTGCAAGGTCTTTTTTTTTCTGGAAAAGCTGACAAGCTAATCTTCTTCTTTAAATTCTTCTTTGCCGACACCACAAATGGGGCATACCCAATCATCGGGTAAATCTTCAAAAGCAGTACCGGGCGCAATGCCGTTGTCGGGGTCGCCAACCTCGGGGTCGTAGACATACCCACACGGCTCACATGTATATTTCTTCATATTGCTAATCGTTCTTTGGTGTTATCTGTTTGCGTTTACGCCAAGATGTGCAATATGTTACATCGACAGACTTTTATTTTGCATCTCGCGACTCTATGTATGTACGCCAACGCTCTATGCACTGCTGCATATCGGCAGCGATGTCGGACGTGAAACGCAAGAACTCTTTGGTCGTTGGGTGTGTGAAACCAAGCGTCTGAGCATGCAAAGCCTGTCGGGGCAAAACATCGAAACAATTGCGAACGAACTGCCTATATTTTGGGAATGTCGTGCCACGTAGTATTTGGTCGCCTCCGTAGTGCGAATCGGCAAAGAGAGGATGGCCGATGTGCTTAAAGTGGGCACGGATTTGGTGTGTGCGCCCAGTTTCGAGTCGGCAACGGACTACGGACACATACCCCAATCGTTCTACAACTTCGTAGTGCGTCACGGCGTGCTTACCGATGTTGCTCTCGGGTGCAAAGACGCCCATTATTTTGCGGTCTTGAAGACTACGTCCGATGTTGCCAACAATGGTACCAACGGGAGGTTCGGGCGTGCCCCAAACGAGAGCTATGTAGCTACGCTCGGTGGTCTTATGGAAAAACTGCTGAGCAAGGTCGAGTTTTGCGATGTCGGTCTTGGCAACGACAAGCAGTCCACTGGTGTCTTTGTCTATTCGATGTACGAGTCCGGGACGAAGGTCGGCATGGTCGGCAAACATTGGCAAGTCTTTCAAGTGCCAAGCAAGAGCATTGACAAGCGTGCCACGCTCGTTGCCAAAGCCCGGGTGGACACACATGCCTGCTTCTTTGTTGACAACAAGCACGTCGTTGTCCTCGTAGACTATGTTGAGCTGAATGTCTTCGGGGACAATTGTAATTTCGCGTCTGGGACGAGCCATAACAATGGTTATGACATCGGCAGGCTTGACTTTGTAGTTTTGTTTGACTGGCTTCCCGTCTACGCGTATGCAACCTGCTTCGGCAGCCTCTTGTACACGAGTACGCGAAGTGTGTGGTATGCGATCGACTATAAACTTGTCTATGCGTATGAGCCCCTGCTTGGCATCGGCAACGAAACGGAAATGTTCGTATTCACCACCTTCAGCATCGGCAGACACCTCAACATCGTCGACATCGAGAATCTCTTCGTCGTCTAAATCTTCCGTGTTATCGAAAGTCATTTTATTAGTCGTCTGATTGCTTGGCGGAGATTTGCAACTTACTCATATCCTTTGTCAGCCAAAGGTTTATGGCAGTGCCACGAAGTTCTTTGCGGTCGGAAGCTGCCGTTGGACTTTGGCGATAGACGACAGCAGTGAGGCTGTCGGCTTTTGTCTTCACGGTCTCATCGCAGACGACCGAGCCAAGCGAAAAATAGCAATTACTGACGGCGACAGTGGCATCGACCAAGGCGAGCCCACTAAGGTCGGGCACGATGTACTCTTCTTTGCTATCGAGAGCAACAACAAGGTCTATTACACTGCCTTTGGGTATGCGAGTTCCTGCTTCAATGGGCTTGCCATTCATGCTTTGGCGCAAGACGAGGTCGTTGCGAGCTGCTTGTGGTTCGTAGTCGACCTTTCCAACAACAAGTCCGAGGGTCTCGAGTTGTGCCTTAGCATTGCGAAACGACGAGTTGGTTATAAGGTCGGGCATAGTGGTCATCTCCTTGCCAAAAGCATTTATTGTAATATATATTTTACGTCCTCGCTTGACTTTTTTACCGGCTTTAGGCGTTTGGTCTATTATGGCACCTGGACGAGATTCTAAGTTGAAAACGGAGTCGACCATAATGGTCTCCAAGTCGAACTTTTTGAGTTCGTGTCGGACTTCAGCTTCGGTGCGCCCACTAAGGTCGGGTACGGTAACGATGCGCCCTTTACCTGTGTAGCTACCTAAAAACAGATTGGTGGCAAGCAGTGCAACCACGATGAGCGCGACCACGATGAGTAGTTGCAACCAAAAGGTGCGTGATATGAGGAAACGCAAGAAATTCATTTCGGATGAGTGTTGGTCGATTATATAAACGAATATACTTCTGTGGCTGGCTTGCGAGCGTGCGGAACTGCTTCGTCGGATGCCGAGGCGTAGCCAATGGGCAGAAGGGCTATGGGCTCTTCATTGTCGCGCAGACAAAGGGCTTGCCTGACGATAGGGACGTCGAAGTTGCACACCCAACAGGTTGAAAGCCCAAGTTCGACGGCGCGTAGCGTCATGTGGTCGACGGCTATGGCCACATCAACATCAGCATGATCTTTGTTGTCGGATTTGCGATGCCAACTTTCGGAATGTAGACCGACAGCGACGATGACACACGGTGCTGTCTTAAACCACTCGCGCAGATAGGCATCTTGCAATTTTAAGAGGGCATCGGCGCTACGGACGCAAATAAATTTCCAAGGTTGTTTATTTACGGCCGAAGGTGCATTACGAGCAGCCTCGAGGACTTCTGTTAGGTCTTCCGTCGTAGGCTTTTGTGAGGAATAGCTTCGCACGGACCTACGTGTTTTGATTGCATCGACGACATTCATGGCTACGTGTATTTTAGAGTTATACGGCAGTGGCTATTGTATTTTGCAAAAGCTCGATAAGTTCATCGCGTCGCCCTTTGTATTGCTCAGTGTCTACGGGAGCGTGGATGGTTAGCTGTGTTTTGCCGGGTCCGAGCGAGGCGAGTCCGCTTGGCATTACCTTATAGGTGTCTTTTATACTAATGGGGAGTATGGGCAAGCCGAGGTCCATGGCCATTTTGAATGCCCCATGCTTAAATGGCCCCATCTGACGAGTGCCGCTACGAGTGCCTTCGGGGAAGATGACGACCGAAGTGCCGTTGACAAGTTTGCGCTTGGCTTCTTGAATGCTACCATAAGCGGCACGCGCAGAAGAGCGATCGATAAAGATATGACCACATTTTTCACAAGCGAAACCGAGCACTGGTGCATCGCGAAGTTCTTTCTTCATTATCCAGCGGAAGTCGACTGGCAAACTACCATAGATGACGAATATGTCGTAGGCACTTTGATGATTGGACACGACAACATATGATTGTTTCTTGTCGATATTTTGCATGCCTACCACTTTTACGGGCATGGGCGTGAGCCACTGCATAACCTTAGCCCATGCGACTGCAGATTTGCCAGCAAGACGTGCGGAAAAGAATGAGAAGAGCCACGTGAAGATGGTAAAAAAAACAGTCTCAGCAGCAAAAATGGGGACGAGAATTAGATATTTGTAGACTTGATATGCTATGTAGGTTGGCTTAGTCATGCTCGGTTGCGCCAAAGGTCCGTGAGTTTATTAAAATTTTTCGTCGTGGACTTGTTCCCATGGGAGTCGGTCGTCAGAATATGGTCGGTGCGACTCGTCGGGGTGTCCGACGGCCAAGACACAGAGTGGTTCGAGACCTTGAGGGACATTGAGTAACGAACGGACAATGTCGGAGGCTCGACGCCCATCGGCATAGCCTCGGTCGCGCAGTTGCACCCAACAAGCACCCAACCCAAGGGCTTGAGCTTCGAGCATGAGGAATGAGGCTGCAATGGAGGCATCTTCGACCCAGACGTCGGTCTTAGAGGTGTTGCCAAAGACGACTATGGCGAGCGTCGCACCCGAGACGAAAGAAGCGCCATGCTCTTTGCTTTGCGACAGAGCAGAGATGAGAGCTTTGTCTTGGACAAAGACGAACTCCCACGACTTGCAATTTTTTGAGGTTGGCGACATCAGAGCCACACGCTTCAGACTTTTTATATCGTCGGGCGAAATGGGTTCGGGCGTAAACTTACGGCAGCTACGTCGGGCTGCAATTATATCAGAAATAGTGTTCATTTTTTGTTCAATATATTTTTTACGATAAGCCAAATAACGACGGCAAGCAACAGAACACCACAAACAATTTTTAGTTCGGTATTGTATTGCGTTACCTTTTGCATCATTTCGTCTTCGGGCATGAGGTGTGCCATGCCATAGCCTGCAGCGGCAAGGAGACTGTTCCAAAGACCAGCACCAAGAGTGGTGAAGAAAAGGAACTTGCCAAAGTGCATGCGCGATATACCTGCGGGAATGGAGATTAGTTGTCGGACGGCCGGTATGAGTCTACCGACGAAGGTTGAGATGGCACCATGATTGGTAAAAAAAGTCTCGGCTGTCTGGACTTTGTCGCGGTCGATTAGCAAGAGATGACCGACTTTGCTGTCGGCAAACTTATAGACCAGAGCTCTGCCGAGAGTGCGCGAGAGGACATAGTTTATTGTGGCACCGAGGTCGGCTCCGAGCGTGGCAAAAAGAACGACAAGAAAGACATTAAGGTCTGGACTACTCATTGCGCGATAGGCAGCTGGCGGGACAACTATTTCGCTTGGGAAAGGGATAAACGAGCTTTCGATGGTCATTAGCAAGGTTATTGTCCAATAGTTCAGATGGTCGAGACACCACGCAATGAAGCTAAAACTCTCCATTAAGATTTATGCGTATATATTTAAGATTTATTTGAGCAAATTTAGTTGTATTTTGACACATACTGAAAATCAGCAACTTAAAAAAACATCTGTCGACGATTTGCAACACTCGGAAAGTTCGAGAAGGGCGCAACAATGTTAGGGCAAAGGAATGTGACAATACCACAAAGTAGTTATTGACGTGTGTGTAAAGTCGGGATACTTTTGCAAGCGAGATGAAAACGTTGTTGACAACGATATTGTTGTTCGTATTTGTAAACATTCTTGTTGCACAAGATAATCATAGCATAAAAATACATCTTTCTTCGGCAGATGATGGGCAACCGATAGTGCTTGCCAACTGTGTGTTGCAACCACTAATGACCGTCGGGGTGACCGATGCAGAGGGTAATGCGACACTGAAAGCAATCCCTAAGGGTGAGTATAGGATAGAAATCTCGTATGTTGGATATGAGAAGTTGTGGCGTAGGGTAAGCGTAGAGGCTGATATGCAATTGGAATTGAGGCTGACCCCCACAACATTGTCGATTGCGGAAGTGAACGTGACGGCACAGCGCAATAGTGCAGGACAGGGCACGAGCTCTACAATTGGTCGGCAGGCAATAGACCACATTCAAGCGGCTTCGCTTGCAGACGTCATGCAGCTAATACCGGGTCAGGTGATAGAGAACACAGACCTTACGGGGCAGAAAAACATTCAGATACGCCAATTGGTTAACGACAACACAAGCGCAATAGGAGCAAGCATTGTTGTGGACGGAGTGGCGATGTCGAACAATGCAGAGGTAAAGGCAGGACAGTTTTCTGCGACAGAATTTGTAGGTACAGACTTGCGTCAGATGAGCGCAGACGACATTGAGAAAGTCGAGGTAGTACGCGGAGTTCCCTCGGCCGAATATGGCGACCTTACGTCGGGGCTTGTCATTGTGAAAACGAAGATTGGCTTATCGCCCCTTAACCTAAAAGCCAAGGTTAATCCACAGATGCTTAATGTGTCGGCATCGAAAGGGTTCAAATTGGGCAAAAAGGGAATCTTGAATTTTTTTACGGACTATGCACAAGCCTATTCGGACCCGAGATATAAGACGCGTTCTTTTCATAGGGCGACAGTGCAGACCAACTACTCTCAGAAGTTTGGGAAAATGAAGTCGGAGACACGACTGCGATTTTCGTATTGCAGAGATTGGAATGGGAATGACCCTGACGCGATTAGCGACGGGACAAAGAGTGAGTCTCGCGACATTAGGGTGTCGTTGTCGGAGACAGTCCACATAAGTCTTGATAAAACCTTTGCTCGCGACCTATCGTTTACGGCAAGCTTTGCAGCGTCGCCACGCTTGAGCGAAATTAGCAGTTACGTAGCTGCACCATCGGGGCTTGTGGCCATAATAACGGCAAAAGAAACAGGGTATTATAGCGTACCGTTTGAGACCAGTTCGTATTTGGCAACGGGGAAAACAGAAAGCCGACCATACAATCTTTTCTTTAAGATGAGCGACACATTCCGATTGGGTGGTGGCGACTTGTCGGAACGTTTTAACATTGGCATGGACTATCATTTGGATTGGAATACGGGCAAGGGATATTATAATGTTGACGAGAGGCATCCTTTGCGTCCGAATAGCGATGGGCGTCCGAGAGCTTTCGACGACATCCCGACACTACACCAAATGGCAATCTATGCAGAAGATAATCTGTATTGGAAAAGCACAGAGAGGCTGGCTTTTAGGCTACAAGCAGGTATGCGACTTACGCTTATGCAACCTTGGGAAGATATACGAACAATAGCGGTTTCGCCACGCGTAAACCTGCATTGCGACTTGGGCAAGTGGCTTAACCTACATGCTGCCATTGGCCTGAATAGTAAGACTCCAACGCTAAGCTTACTATACCCCGACAAGAAGTATAACGACCGAATAGCTGTCAACTACATGCCACAAGACAATGATGCAGGCAAGTTGTTGGCATACCATACTTATGTCTACAATGTGGAGTATTCGAAAGGGTTAAAAAACGCCACTAATACGAAGATTGAAGCAGGCTTCGGTCTCAAACTGCCCAACGATAGGACTATTGACATGACCGCCTACGTAGACAAGACGCCCAATGGGTTTGGCGCCAAAACAGAATATGTTACTTACGAAGCCGACTATTTTACGATGTCGAGTGGACTCTTGACAAAAGATAACGGAGAAACGACAATCGACTATTCTGCCCCTGCACGTCGGGACATTGTGTTTACAACGACAGGCGCAGTTGGCAACACCTCGGTGAGCGAAAATATGGGGGTTGAATTGGAAAGCAATTTGGGCAAGATTAGTGTATTACGCACAAGCATTACGGCATCGGCAGCATGGCAACAGACGAAGACTTGGAGCAAAAATACCAACTCGTCAAATCCGGTGGATAACCCGACGGAGTATTCATCGGTCAGCACGACACCCTTTAAAATTGTGTATCCATCGGCGACAGATTATAGCCAGTACAGAAGGTGCGTAATAACGATACGTACCGTTACTCACATACCAGAACTACGCATAGTGGCTTCTTTGGCAGGTCAAATTATTGCTCATAATTCGTCGCTGTCGTACGTAGCACCTAAAAGGGCCATAGGGTGGATAACACCAGACCTTGTGTATCATGAGATAACCGACGATATGCAAGAAGGCTACATAGGGACAGATGGAATCTATTACGCAACGAAAGATGACGATATTGCAATGATTTCCATTGCCAATCAGGCAGTTAGCCCGAAAGATAATCAGACAATTGAACAGCCGACGACATGGCAAATATCTGGCAGATTGACAAAAGAATTTGGACGTAGAGG
Organism: uncultured Bacteroidales bacterium; assembly: GCA_937892095.1. Lineage (GTDB taxonomy): Bacteria > Bacteroidota > Bacteroidia > Bacteroidales > Marinilabiliaceae > W3P20-009. Next base: position 11,981 of record CALAVC010000191.1, read on the forward strand.
GGCATTTTCTTTCTATGCAAACAACTTGTTGTTTTATGAACCATTCAGAACGACATCTGCCAGTGGGACACTTAGTCAGCGAAACACAGGCTCTTTTGCCTTCGGAGCAGAGCTAAGCATCAAACTTTAAAAACCTATAGAGAACAATGAAAAGAAGCCTTGTGGTGGCGATTGGTGTGTTGACATTGAGTGGATGTGTTGACTTCGACGATGCCGTTAGTTATGCACGTGTAGAGGTAAGGGTCGTATCGGAAGACGAAGTAGACCCAACTATGCGACTGATTACACTTACGAGCGAGAGCCAATGTTATTCGGTTGCGACCGACGATGATGCCATAGCCACGTTTAGCGATGTCGTGCCCGACGTCTACGACATATCTTGCAATTGGTCGGAGGGTATGCAGATAGTAGCAGGTAGCATTAGTGGGACTCTTGTTGACGGAGATGCAAATATGCTGACGCTCAGAGTTTCGGCAATCCGACAAAACTCACTCGTAATTGGCAAGATATATTATGCAGGTGGTAAAGACTACAATAATAAGAATTATGACGCTGGGCGTTTTATTGAACTATATAACAATTCGGCCGACACGGTAATGTTGGCAGGGCTATATCTTGGACTTACCGAAACTGAGAGTACAATGGCCTATACGCTTGAACAGGCAACGGACACAATCTTTCTGAAACAAGTTTTCAGATTTCCAGACGTTGGGAAGCAAAGCGTTGCACCTGGCGAAAGTGTGGTGGTTACCAATAGTGCAATAGATCATACACAAAATGGTCCTAACGAATATAATCTGCTCGAAGCAGACTTTGAGTGTGAAGACAAGCAGGGCAACATCATGCAAAATGCCACAACTCCAAAGATGGACTTGGTCTTCTCGACCTACGAGCTATTGTCTTACATGAATTTTATCAACGGAGGTCCTAATGGGTTTGTGCTATTTGCGACCAACGAAGACGTGGCAAACTGGGGAAAGGTCTATGCCTATCAGAAACAAAAGGGAAACAGATTCTTACCGCTACCGATAAAATATATTGTAGATGGCGTAGAAACCGTAAAGTTTAAGGCACAAACTGGAGCAGACTATAGTGCTAAACGCCTTTATGACACAATAGACGCAGGCGGAGCTTGGGTTAGTGCAACATCGGGTCGCAATGGTCAGGTTGTATGCAGAAAAGTCGAAAAGACAACAGCCGATGGACGCAAGATACTTGCAGACACTAACAATAGCACTATAGACTTTATAACGCTCGACAATTCGGCACCACGCAACTATGAATAGGAAGAAGGCATATATTGTAGTCCTTACCATGGTTTCTTTTGTGGCATGTGGACAGGCACAAGAAGTGGGCGACAACATTTGGGGTATGACAGTCAATGCTGCTGGCATTGGACGAGATACCGTCTCGACTCACGGCATGGTTGGTGTCAGGACTTCACACACCGCAGGTGAACTGCACCGAGTGCAAGACGGAGGACAAAAAAACAGTGTGGGGTTCACTGCCGAAAAATGGCAAACAATTGGGCAGAAATTATCGGTCAGTGGCTCGTTTGAGTTTGAAGCAAACAGGACAAAGGATCGTGCGTGGGCCGATGTGCTTCGCCCCTACGAAAGCAATCCGTTTATTTCGGGAAGTAGCGTAAAAGGGAAATATGACACTCAGATGTTTTGTCTTAAGGCGCAAATGTCAAGTCTTCCGATAGGCAGAATGACCTACGGAATGGGGCTTGAATATACAGTCGGAGATTTGTCTCGTCTGAAAGATCCGCGCAGTCGTGTCGAACTTGCTGAATATGCCTTGCGCCCTGCCGTAACGTTTGAGGCTAACGACGCAGTTGTATTGGGTCTCGAATGGCATTATAGTAGACGAAAAGAAAAGTTAATTGGGCTTACAACCGTGGCAGACGATGCAAACCTTACGTATTATGTCATGTCGGGACTTGAGAATGCCATTGGGACACTTGGCGGATATTCGGCATACTCTCGACAATACGTCAGCCACACAATTGGCATTGAAGTATCTTCACGTCTTAAAAAAGATAACGTATGCAACCTAACGTCCATAGGTCTCGAAGGCGAAAGAGAATATATCGAAGGAAGCAATCGCTATCAACCGGGTCGATATTTTAGCCGAACAATAAGTATGTGTTCAAAGACTTGGACAAAGAGTCTGACATGCATTACCAAAGCATATCATAATCAGGCCTATGCCGACCAATACAAACAAGTTCTGCAGACCACAAAAGACAGCGAAACTGGTGTCGAGACCAAAACGTGGCAAACACAAATTCGCTATGATAAGCGGTGGCAAATGAAAAAAACTACTGCCACTATTGAGGTCATGACAAAGCACTTGGGGTTGCATTACGACCTCAGAGATGTAAGGATGCGACACGTTGTGCCACTTTCAGAAATGAATTACTGCCAGATGACGATTATGGCAATGGGGCGAGCTTCGGGACGACGAAATAATTTTTTGTGGCGAGGCGATGGTCGTGTAGGTTTTAGTGGCGCAACAAGTACAAAGCTAAAACTAAACAATGCAGATGCTCCGATGGCAAAAGAAGTCTTAGAAGAAGACATGAACGTTATTGCCAAGAATATAATACCGATGATTGTAGATATTAGCTTAGGGCGCGAAGCTTGGCACGGCACAACGGTGTGGTTAAACATTGGTGGAAAACTTCTTTTGACCGAAGGAATCAATAGGCGAACAAGCAACGTTAGCCTGACAATAGAATTTTAAATAAAACACAAACATAACGCGATGAAAACTTTTACATCTTTTGTGGCACTGCTTTGCAGTGTTGCAGCTTTTGCTGGCGATGGCACAGAGGGCAGTCCATACACTCTTGCAGAAGCACTGAGCGAAAAGGCAACTACCAATTTTTGGCTTAAGGCTGACATTAAGGGCCTTGGCAAAGATGGTTCACAGACTGTTAACGACAGCGAACTTCGCACCGACACTTTTGCTCTGCTAAACTCTGGAGAGGCTTATTTAATAGCTGCAAGCTATGACATCTTTGGCAGTCTCGACTTGTCCGACCTAACCAACACCAAAGATCTTCTCATCGAAGGTCGCATGATGGCCGATACTCTTTGGGTTCGTCAAGTCAAAGGTGCTCTTAGCATCAATATAAGCAATGGCGCACGTGGCTACCACGTAGCCGCCAACTATCTTGTACCCCAAAATGTCGTAGCTACTGTTGTACGTGGCTCATATAGCACGAAAAACAATGACGTAACGTGCGTAGTCGGCTATTCATATTTTGGCGATACTGTTACGACTGGCAAAAATTCAGCTCTTATCCTCTTAGCACAAGATGGTTCGTACGACCTTACTCTTGCGTCAAGCGAGGTCGCCAAGAGTATATCTGGCACAACAGGTCTTGGAGCTGGCAAGACGGTGGGTCTCAACACTGTAACAACCAAAAATCGCTATCTCTACCGCTTTGAAGTTTCTGCCGACTTTATGGGCTTCCGCCGCAATAGCGACAATATGCAAGAAGTAACTCTTGAGAGCAAAGATGAAGTATATTTGCAAGTCAACGCTTCGGAAAAAAATTTCTTCGGTGCATACGAGTTCGCTGACGAGGATAAGAAAGTCATAAACTGGGAAGGACAGACAATCAACGATTTTGCGTCTGCCACCACCAACCTTAAAAAGGTCATCGCAACACACGACGACAATAAAATCTACGACCTTAGTGGCAAAATATCCAATGGTAAGCAGAAAGGTCTTTTCGTCCAAAACGGACGCTTGATTATTATCAAATAAACAATCATAGCATTTAGACACGCTTTAGCGTCAACTCACCTTTCTCCATTATACAACCCAAAAGTCCCACGGCATTTTGTGCCGTGGGACTTTTGGGTTGTTCTATTTGAGCCACTTTTGGATGGCTTTTGAAGCACTTATGCTATAAATTATAACTATGTGAATGTGCGAGAAGCACAATTACCGCCCAACGTCTCAGATTTTTGCATTAGTTTTTTCTTTCGATAAGATCAGATTTAGCAATATGCCAGTCGTAGCCGACAAACCGACACCACTCAACACAAAGTCGCCACCTCGAAGCACAGCTCCGCCAACACCTATAGTCAGCATAATACTCGAAATAACCAAGTTACGAGTCTCTTCAAAGTTCACCTTATTGCGTATCATGCTCTGTATACCAACAGAGGCAATCGTACCAAAAAGCAACAACATTATCCCTCCAAGCACGGCTTGCGGAATACTCTGCAAAAGCACGTTTAGCTTGCCAATGACTGAAAACACTATCGCCGTTATGCGGATCACTTGTGGGTCTGTAATTTTTGTAATCTGCTACGCTCCTGTCACTTCGCTATATGTCGTCACTGGCGGACCACTTATAAACGCTCCCATAAAGCACGCCAATCCATCACCAAGCAACGTTCTGTGAAGCCCAGGCTCTTGCGCAAAGTCTTTTCCTGCCACAGCTCCCACCGTATAGATGTCGCCCACATGCTCTATTGCCGACGCCATTGCCACTGGCATCATAAGAAAGAACGGTTGCCAAGCAAAGGCTGGCAACTGCAAGTGCCTTATGTTCTCTGGCAACGCCAACCATGGTGCCTCACTCACATTTCTTATCCCTCATTTTTACGATATACTCAGCTTGCGCTTTTCTCATCTGAGCCAAAAATTCCGGTTTATAGGTCAAAATGCAGGCTACGAGGTATCCTCAGCCCTTTGTTTATCTGG
>CALAVC010000192.1 GCA_937892095.1 uncultured Bacteroidales bacterium
GTTGAGGTCGGCATAGAGCCACGCCCTCGTAAACGTCTTTGCCGTCTCGCCACCAATCACTATCGGACGCGTCAAGAACATCGTGTCCACAGGCTCCGTCGTGTCGTCGCGCCCCATGTCATACACCAGTCCATCCGTATCGCTCACGTAATACGTACTCGGATAGTCGTTGACGAAATACCTTATCCGCCGCATGACCTTGCTCCACATGCCCTCACAAAAGATATATGCATAGTCTTTCTCTGGATTCGCCACCCATAGCTCTCTGTTGTCGTAGTTCCAACCAATGCGCGCTTTCTTCAAATATTCTTTCGCCTCTTCTGCCGTCGGTGCCGTCGGTATGCCCAGCCACGCCTCGTGGTCGAGCATGAGCTTTGCGCTGTCCAGCCTATCCACGTGTCCGCCCTCGGCAAACCGCAAATAATATCCCTCAATAGGCTGGCTTATCTCCGTTACCTCACTTCCGCTTATCATCTGCAACCCCCTCTCCGAGCTAAACACCACCGCACTATCTATTGGCGTTATCGACATAGCATTGTTGCACACCTCACGACTTATCGGACGAGAGTTCGGATATACCATCGCACCACTCGCGTCTACACTAAACGCAAATATGCCGTCCGAACAAAAAGCATATAGTGGCTCTTGACCCCACTGACCAGTCGATAACCCTACCGTGTTCGAGCAAAAACCCACTATCCGCCCGTTGCCCACCTGATACGTGTTGACGGCTGGAAACACCAGTGGCGTGTCCGTTGCACTCACTTTCATCACGTTAGGGCGATACTCCACTGTGTTTATCTTGTTCACTGCCAATGTGCCACCCTCTGTCGCAAACAACGCTTCGGTATACTCTTCTTGCTCCGTCCACCCCTCATCTTTCCACTCCCATATCTGCCCGCTTGCGTCTTGCCGATACTTTGTCGTTCCATCCCACCAATAAATAGGCTTCACGTCGTCCGACACGCACACCGCTCCTTCCAACGCTGAAAAGGCTCTTAGCTTATACGTGTTTGCACAAAACACCACCTCACCATTCTCTGCGCTCTTCACGTAGCCTATCGTCATGCGGTCGGCACGACTGTCGGGGTAGAAGAGTAGCGGGTTAAGCAGCGAGCGGGTCGTGTTCGTTTCCAAGACACCCGTCTGCCTCTCACCCTCATCTGTCTTTATCCTCACTATGATAAACTGCCTCTCCGCACCCACTTCGATTGTCGTGTTTGCCCAGCCCGGGCAGACGGCGTATCGCTTATAGTTGTGGCCGTCTGCCTCTATTTTAGTTTTGTAAGCAGCTGCCAGACCTGATAGCTTTTCACCACCATTTAATGCTTTCAGTGAGCTAACACTGTTAAACAATGTTAGCCCAAGGCTTTCGTAAATCGCCTTAAATATATTATATGCCTCAACATGGTTTGTAAGGTCTATGTTCGTTACTATATAGTCACCGCCGTCAACGACCGATTTATAACAACCATCTTCTTTGTCATAACGCACATCGTAATAAGAACCATCATAATAAATTGCACCCAACGCAAGACCTTCCACGACGACCCATAGCGCCATAGTTTCAACTTTTTTGCCCGCATAGTCTACGTCAAAATAGGCTGGCACTCCCCGAAGTATATAAGTTCCTCCCAAAGAACCTTCAAAAGGTTGATTGCAATGCTGCGAACTCGAACAAAGATACTCTTTACTAAAATTCGTCCACACGTTTATATCACACGGCTCTGCTTGCCTAAGCACTTCAAATCCAAAGCCCTCAAACGTCTCTTCTGTTATGTCGCCAATGTGCAGTCGCCCGTTATATAAGTAGCTACACTTCGCTCTCAGCACGTTACGCACCGTGTTCGTCGAGCTATCCACATTTAGCGTTTCGAGTTGCTCCAATATGTTTAGTTTGTTTTTGAGGTCTATATCTATCCACTCGTCACTCTGTATCGACTTATAGTTTTCGCTCCACACATTATAAAAGACAGACACTTTTTCAATGTCTTCTTTTAGCTCTTTGTCTTCTTTCGGATTAGCATATACGCAAGCTCCATTTTCATTAACAGAACCACGTTGAGCCCTGTATAATGGGACGGATTTAGATGTGTTATTATTCTCCTCTGCATAATACACCTCCGAGCTGACAAACAGACACACCTCGCTTATTATCTCTTCCATGTCAGGGTTCGGCTTCGGCAGCTTAATCTGTATCGTGTTACCCATAATCACGCCCCAACCCGTATCCTTATCATCTCGCACAGCCTCCGTATATCTGGGTCGAAGATAATCCCAACTACCTGCTTTGTTACCTTGTCCCTTCTTCAGTCGCCCCATAATCGAAAAACAATTTGGCGGATTAAAGTTGTCTACACCACACATTTTATTCTGGCTATCATCGCTTATTGATGAAGCACGAATGCCAGCGTCAACATCAAAATAAGCATTATCTTGATAAACATTGTCATTCCAATTGTTCACCATAAAGCCAAATGGCACGTGGTCTTCCTCTTCTATGTTCAGATATTTATGTTTCTTTATATTGTTTTCTTTCGACAAGTCGCGCTGATATAGCGATATGCGCTCATACGACGAGCTACCATTGTCCGCCGTCGAATTGCTAAATAAGCCAGCAGAATGTCTTACTCCCCGATAAAAACCTGTGTAATGATCATCGGGGTTTTGGTATATTTCCCGATACCAATCACCTTTGTTCCAATAAGTTCTACCACCTTCGCCATAAGCGTATGGTGCCCGTTGATGAGATTCGCAAGTATATTGGTAAACATTGTTAGTCTTAGGTTTATTCTTATAACTAACAGCTCCCTCTTCATACCTCGTCCCACTATCGTTGGCTTGTGGCAATAGCACTGGCTTACTTGCATACGCATACGTCCCGTCGTACATCTTCATTGCCACCACCGCCACGCAAAAACCATTCAGCCAACCCTGCTCCTTTGCCAGCGTCCGTGCCTGCGCAATGAGGCTTAACCCATTGGCACTAACTGTCGTCTCGCTCAAATCCCAAGCTCCATACGCACTCTCCGCTATATACCCTTGCGCCAGCAGTATCTCCGGCACTCCGTCAGCGTCCATTGCTGGCTTTATGCGTATCTCGGGTTGCCCGTTTAGCCACTCGCCGTGCGTCGTGTCTTTCTCCTCATAGTGGTCTCTGTACCACAGCAGGTAGCGTAGCCGACCCACCCCGTCTGCCACCACAACAAGGTTGCCCATTTGGTGCGCTTTCACCTCGTCTGCTTGCATGCTCACGCCAGTCTCCACGCCCACAAGCCCTGCCTCGTCGCCCTCAATATTCGCCACGTGTACAATTGCACAGTCCCCTTTCCGCACACCCAACAAGTGCTTATACGTACTGCCCGTGTGCAAAAATAGTTGACTATACTTATCTGTCTCGCTCGCAATCTCTGTCCAGATAACCTCGCTCGCACATAGTGGACGTAGCATTCCCTCACGCCTACGCAAGTTCACAATCTCTTCCATTGCCCCCGCAGGCGTGTTCATCTTTGTTGTGTTACGGACAATGCCGCCTATGCCTATCGTGTCGCTCATCAGAACCAAATATAATTTCGTCTCGTCAGCGCACCTCGCAACGTGTCGAGCTGTGCCTTAATCTTTTCAAGTCTGTTCATAAAAAGGTTGAAGTACACCTCAGCTTCCGTCGGTGCAACCATCAGGAACCAACGGTATACACAATATTCCGCCAATGCCATAAAAATGTCCGTGTCTATCACTTGTAGCACTGCCGTACTCCGCAAGTGTTCAAACCACAACACGTAGTGTATCGTGTGCCGAAAGTCGTACTCCATGTGCCTAAACCAAGCAAGGTGTCCAAGCTCTGTGTTTGTGTCGCAATCCCGCAAAACAAGATATGTCGCCTTACCTATCCCACCCAATAGCTCAACCTCCACCCAATCACCAGCACGTAGCTTCTGTGCGTTCTTCTCATATAGTCTGACTTTCCAGTCTTCAACCGTTACGTTCAGCAGTTCTTCAGCTCCCAGCCCACAGTCCTCTTCGTCCACGTCAATACGTGGCTTCGTCTGTCGCTTGTACACCACCGTCCCGTCTTCTCTCGTCTCGCTCTTGTGCTGCGCTTGTAGCTTAACCTCTTGTCGTGCAAAACGTTTTATCCGCCTGCCATAGATGTCCGCCACCTCATACGCCACCACGCTCCTTATACTTATCCAAGCTCCCTCGGGTAGCTCTCCGCTCGTCCTCACCTCCCACGTCAGAGTCCTATCAGCCGTGTCATACGTATAGGCTGCCGACAGTGTCAAGCCCAACTGCTCTTTCACTCTGATTGTCCGTATGCCCTCGTCATAATGGTATGCGTCCGCCACGCCACGAGTAAACTCCAATAGTGGCACAAACACTTGCGCCATTGCGTCTCGCGTCAGCGTGCGGTCAAGGTCATACTCGTCGTTTGTGTATGTATACTTATCCACCAACGTCGCACCC
>CALAVC010000193.1 GCA_937892095.1 uncultured Bacteroidales bacterium
ACTCGACGGCAAAAAGAATTAAACTTACAACTTTTGCAAGTGTCTGCTTTTTGGCACTGAACAAAAGGCTGTTCAGGGTCGAAAATTTGGTTGACTACGAGAGAAAGTTGTTCTTCAAATTCGTCTTCGACCTCGGAATATAAAAGATTCTGTTTGTTTCTTTTTAAATATCTGTCTTCGATATGTCCTTCGGTGTCTTCGTAGAGGTGCGGAGTGTGGATTATGCCCATCGCAAAGTCATCTTCAACTTTTTCGCCATGACGCAAGAGATAGGAATACATCATGACTTGCATTAATGCCTTAAATTCGTCGTGCTATGCTTGGTCGAAAAGTGTGGATATATTGTTGACATTAAAATTTCTATTTCCACTATCAACTTTTACTTTTCCTGTTTTGTAGTCCATGACGTAGCGAACGCCACCAAATAGGTGTTGACGGTCGATTGTTCCCTTTATTTCGATGCTCTTGCCATTGGAGAGTTGGAATCTGGTGTGCACTTTTTTCTCAACAGCTAAGATTTGAGTGCTTGGCTGCTCTGACTTTACGGTAAGCTGGACGAAGCGAACTATTGTATTGAAAACTATGACGTTGCGACCTCGAAGATCTGTCTCAGCAATATCAGAATGCATTTGTTTGTTGAGATGCTTCATCACAAGACTTCGAATAACATTTTCGTCGGACAATAATTCGTCTTTAAACTGCTGAGTTATTATGAAATTTCCATTTGCTTCTGCACCGAGACGAGACTTGTAGAGTTCTTCCATGACAGCATGGTAGATATTGCCAAACAGACGAGCGTCGACTTCTTCTTCAATGTCGTCATCGTCGTGCACACCAAGAACATGCAAGAAGAAAAATTTCAGCGAGCAAGCGACGTAGTTGCTAACAGACGAGGGCGACAGGGCCTTTTGCATACGCCCATCGTTACCTACAGTGTAGTATGGCACGAAGAGAGAAGCTATATCTCGTTTGTCGATAATGATTGGTTCTGGACGAGTCAGGTTGATGTCGTAGGAACAGACATTATTTTTGACTGGAAGACGCTTTTCGAGAAGTTGAAGTTGGAGCAACAATCGACTGGCCGAACTTGGTACGTTATTTTTGCTTGAGATGGTTGGTCGGATGAGACTGACTGATTTTGCACGCTCTATGAGACGATAGAAATAGTAGGCGTAGGAATTGTCGACATCGAGACTGTCTGAAAGCCCATAGGCTCGGCGTAGGGTGTGTGGTATTAGGCTATCGGAGAGTGAGGAATGAGGCCACGAACCTTCATTCATATCGAGAATGATAAGATGGTCGAAGTCGAGAGCGCGCGTTTCGAGAATACCAATGATTTGAAGTCCTGTAAGTGGCTCTCCTTTGAAATTGACTTGCCCACGAGCCACGATGGAAAGAATCATATTAAGGAGTGTTCGGACATCGAGTATGGCATTGGTCTGCAATACGGTTGCAAGCGAAAGCTTGGCAAGTCGGCAAGCTTTGAGAGTCTCGATGGCAAAGGTTTTGTTGAGCTGCCCTACCCTATCGAGTTTATCATCGTCGGTGGCGCTGGACGAGCAACAAGCATCGAGATATTTTTCTACGATATGAATGACATAGTCGACGACATCGGTGATTGAGAGAGGAGATAGGATATACGAGACAAACGGGAAGTCGGCAAAATCTGAGCGAGTTATATATATTTTGTTTTCACGCTTTAGCTGGACAATCTTTTGTTGCAACCGTTCTCGCCCCTCGACCATAGCAACACATGGTTGCTGGAGGAGTGGTATAATTACTTGGTGGCTAAAAGCAGTAGAGTTGTCGGCGAGAGTACGTTGCCACTTTGCATGCCGAATGTCGACAAGGAGGGCGAGGAGGGCGTAGAGATTGGTGCCACGAAGTCTGTAGCCCATAGAGACATTTAGACTGGATACCTCGGGAGGAACGGAGCCAATGAGATGCATAAGCACAGATTCATCTGGCACGACTACGGCAATTTGCGATGGGGCTACACCTTCGTTGATAAGTTGCCTAATACGATGCTTGGCTACAAGACATTGCGAGAAAGGATACGTTACTTCGGCAACAGATATTTCTTTGTTTTCCCAATCGCCCATGGGTGGTGTAAAGTCGCGAGGCGAAGCTAAATCTGCTTGGTTGAATAGGCGAGAGATTATCTTACCAGCAGAGTATTGGACATGCTCTTCTTGGAGCATTTGCTGGGTATAGTCCCAAAAGAATTGAGCTCTTCCAGGACGCTTGGCTATGGTGTGCAAAATGCGCTCCTCGGCACGCGAGAGAAGACTGAAACCTACGAAAACATATTCTTGGTCGTTGGTTGGGTCGTCCCAAGAAACATCATTTTGTGCTGCGGCACTGAAAATCATTCCGGGATAGGCTATGCCTTGCTTTTGCAGACGAGAGCGAAACTCGGTATATAGCAAACCGAACAGACGATATTCTTCGAGGAAACGGCGATGGACTAATTTTTCGTTACCAAGGTTGTCTGTAACGTTTTCAAAGACAACGTCGTGCCAAAAGTCTTGAATGGCTTTTACTTGACTTGGAGATAGATAACTGAGGTCGTCGGACAGATTTTGCCAATTGTCTATATTGGTGTAAAGTCGTTGTGCGTCGACTAGATTTTTGTCTATATCGTCGAAGTCGGACAAAATGGTTGCCGACCACGAATAGAAGTTGTCGAAGTCGCGAGGCATGATATTTTCGCGTTTGGCAACGTCGGAATATGCCAAGTAGAGTTCACAAGCAAGCGTAAGTGGGTCGGCAAGAGAGAGCTTGCTACGCGAGGCGAGCATGTCGCCCATGGTCTGAATGTCGAGACCGAAAATGGTTCGTGGGTTATGCCGATTGATGTCGTTGAGAGCACGCGCAAAGAACAATCCTGAACGACGATTTGGGAAAACGAAATGCACATGAGACCAATCGTTGACGGGGCGCAAAGAGAGCTGGTAGCGAGCTACAGCGTGCAAGAAATCATCGGACATTAGTATGTAGTGTGTTTGTAGGGTGACTAATTATTTGCCAAGAACGAAAGACTTTTCGGAGTATTGAACGACATTTAGTTCATAGTCGAGAAGAGACTGAAACTCAATGCCGTTGGCAATCATTTCGTCATCATCTTCGTAGTAGAGCCAGTTGACAGAGACGTTCCACCCTTTTCGTTTGAGTCCACCAAGAGTGCGAAAGATGTCGAGAAGACATTTAGAACTGCTGGTGTTGTAATATTCTAAAAGGACAGTAAAAGTAATAGGTCGCTTGGCAAGTGGCATGTCGATAAAATCGTCTATCCACTTCTGTATTTTAGTGTAGAAAGACAAGGAATCTTCGGGCATAGAACGACCACGAATTTCGACTATACCTTTGTCGTAGTCGGTAAAGAAACTTGGAGTACGTTCTCCGCGCTGTATATAGATGTTTTCCATGGCAAACTAAAAATTTGTATATATTGTACGGAAACGATGGAATGTTGGTTGCAGCCCCTACACTTCGGAGTAGTACTTTTTTCCGCCAGAAAGATATTCTTTGAGATATTGCCCTGTAAGAGAATTGGCATTAGTGGCTACGCTTTCTGGAGTGCCAAATGCGACCACCTGTCCGCCAGCATCGCCACCTGCTGGTCCCATGTCGACAATATAGTCGGCACACTTGATGATGTCCATATTGTGCTCAATTATGACGAGACTATGCCCTTTCTCGATGAGCGAAGCAAATGCACGTAGCAATTTGCTGATGTCATGAAAGTGGAGACCTGTGGTTGGCTCGTCGAAAATGAAGAGCGTGGGTGGGTGAGACTCTTCGGCAAGATATGATGCCAACTTAACGCGCTGATTTTCACCACCAGAGAGCGTGCTACTCGACTGACCAAGTTTTATATAGCCTATGCCGACATCTTGAAGTGGGCGAAGACGCTCGACAATTTTTTTCTCGGTAGCACCAGTGCTTTGACTGAAAAACTCGATGGCCTGATTGACGGTCATATCCAAGATGTCGGATATGTTTTTATCTCGATATTTGACTTCAAGGATGTCGTCTTTGAAGCGTTTGCCATGACATTGTTCGCACTCAATGACAGATCGGAAGAGCA
>CALAVC010000194.1 GCA_937892095.1 uncultured Bacteroidales bacterium
CACGACGGACACCAATACGTCGACGACCTCTATCGTCGTGGGATGCGTAATTTTATCTGTCAGCGAAGTTTCTCCACGAACAATTATCCCAATGCAACTTTCATACTTGTCGACGACACTTTACTTGCGCTCCAACAAATAGCTCTCTACAATCGTCAGTGTTCACATGCCAATGTGCTTGCCATTTGTGGCAGCAATGGCAAGACCATTGTCAAAGAGTGGCTTAGCGAACTTATTGGCAACCATTTGTTCACGGTTCGTTCCCCGCGTAGCTACAACAGTCAAGTCGGTGTCCCCCTTTCTCTTCTCAATATCGAAGAGAACACTCAACTTGCCATTATTGAAACTGGCATTTCACAAGTTGGCGAAATGTCTCGCCTACAAAACATTATTCGTCCCGACGATGTAATTATTACCAATATCGGCTCTGCTCATCAAGAAAACTTTCCTTCGCTCGACGTCAAGCTTAAGGAAAAACTCAACATCGCCACCCACGCCAAACGAATATTCTTTTGTGCCGACCAGACCGATGTCGCCGCTGCCATCCGACGCCGATTCCCAACAGCTGAACTCGTAGGGTGGGGCAGTCAAGACTACGTCGACTACGTTGTCTCGTACAACGACAAGGGAGTCAATATTGCTCATCACAACAACACATATTTCTTCCCGTTTAGTCTTACCGACGACATCTCGCGAGAGAATATTTCGCATGCTCTTGTCTATGCTCTTGCATGTGGCATCGCTCCAAGTAGCTTAGCCGAAAACACAAAGAATATCGTGCCCATCGATATGCGTCTCGAACAAAAAGAAGCGCATAACGGTTGCACTCTCATCGACGATAGCTATAATGCCGACATCACCTCAACCGAAGTCGCTCTCGATTACCTTCACCTTCTTGGCGACAAAAAAGGTCTTTCTCGGACTGTCATTCTCTCCGACTTGCAACAAACAGGTTTGCCCGACGGAGTTCTCTATCGTCGAGTTGCCAAACTTCTCCTCGAAAAAAATGTCAGTCGACTAATCGGCATCGGCAAAGCCATCTCATCTGCCATACCCACCATATTCGAAGAGCTAAAAGCAAATATCTCGTACCAACTTTTCGACTCTACAGACAGCTTCCTAAGCTCGATGTCTACTGCCGACTTCCATTCCGAAGCCATACTTCTCAAAGGTCAGCGGAGGTTCGCTTTTGAAAAAATATCCCTCCTCCTTGAAAGTGCACTCAACCGCACCATTATGAAAGTCAACCTATCTGCCCTTGCTCACAACATAGCCTACTTCCGTAGCTATCTCAAGCCCTCCACCAAGCTACTTGCAATGGTCAAAGCCTATTCCTATGGCACAGGCTCTTTCGAGATTGCAAAGCTCATGCAACAGCAAGGTGTCGACTATCTTGGCGTCGCTTTTGCCGACGAAGGTGTCGACCTTCGTAATGCTGGCATTACGCTCCCCATTATCGTCATGAATCCCGAAGTGCATAGCTTCGACACTATGCTCAAATACGACCTCGAACCGCAAATCTTCGGTTTCGAAGAGCTACGAGAATATGCCAATGCTGTCTGGCGCAACGGCATTTCTTCAGCTCCCGTTCACATTAAGTTCAACACTGGTATGACTCGCTCTGGCTTCGAGGTCTCCGAAGCTGCCGAGGTCGGCAAACAACTGCGCAATGAATATTCTCGGCTCAAAGTTGTTTCTGCATTCTCTCACCTCGTCGAGAGCGAAGACCCCACCAAAGACAATGCAACGCTTGGTCAGATAGACGCTTTTGTTGGTGCTTGCAATGTGCTTAGCGATATTCTCGGATATAAATTCATTCGCCACATACTCAACTCTGCTGGCATAGAACGCTTCTCCGAGCATCAGCTCGAAATGGTACGTCTCGGCATAGGTCTCTATGGCCTTTCTGCCGTCGACAACTCTCGATTGCGCAATGTCGTCACTCTGCGTTCCTACATATCCCTTGTTCGTCATGCCAAGGCTGGTGATACTGTGGGCTACAATCGTCGCACAGTCCTCTCGCGCAATTCTCATATTGCCATAGTGCCCATTGGCTATGCCGATGGTGTCGACCGTCGGCTTAGTAACGGTGTTGGCAAAGTCCTTATCCGCGGACAATTTGTCCCAATCGTTGGCAACGTTTGTATGGACATCATAATGGTCGATGTTACCGATATTGTCGAGACTCAAAAGATAACTCCCGAAGAACTTCTCGGTCAGACCGTTGAACTCTTTGGCGATACTGCTCCCGTATGGGATATGGCCAAAAATATTGGCACTATTGGCTACGAGATTCTTACGGGCATTGGTCGTCGAGTCAAGCGTATCTACTTTGTCGAATAGACTATGAAGACGACCCTTGTTGCCATAGGCAAAACCGACGATAGCTACATTCGCACTGGTATCGACAAGTATGTCAATAGGCTTCGACACTACATTAGTTTCGATGTGCAAGTTCTCCCCGATGTCAAAAACAAAAATCTCTCAGCCGAACAACAAAAACTTGCCGAAGCAAAACTTCTTTTACCTTTTTTTGCTCCGTCCGACATTGTTGTTTTGCTCGACGAGGGAGGACAAGAATTTACTTCGCGTGCTTTTGCCGACTTCTTTACCAAGCAGACACTCAGTGGGCGTCGAAACTTATTCTTTGTCATAGGTGGACCCTATGGCTTTGCTTCCGATGTCTACCAACGTGCCAATGCCAAAATTTCCCTTTCACGAATGACTTTTTCGCATCAAATGGTGCGCCTAATTTTCCTCGAACAACTTTATCGTGCTCAAACCATAATCAAAGGAGAACCCTATCATCACGACTAACTACCTGTTTTAGATTAGATTCCCCGAAAATATGCTCGGTTTTATTCTGCTCAACGGTTTTTAGATAAAAAAAAAGTAATTTTAAAAGTGGACAAAAATTATCA
>CALAVC010000195.1 GCA_937892095.1 uncultured Bacteroidales bacterium
CAGATAAACAAAGGGCTGAGGATACCTCGTAGCCTGCATTTTGACCTATAAACCTCAAAAACAGTTTGAAGATTGACGCTACACACGGCTGGCCTCGACTGTGGCATGGGCTACACGTTGCAGGAGGCATGTATGCACTGGTCTTTATTCTTGCCATGGCACTTACGGGGCTCACTTGGTCATTTTCGTGGTATCGGAACGGATTTTACACACTTTTGGGTGCCGACACGACTCAAATGCAACAATTTGGCGGAGGACACGGAGGCAACCGAAAAGAGCAACCACAAAACAACGCTCAAAGCTCTGAAGATAAGACCAATCGACAAGATAGAGAAAGGACTCATGGGCAAGAAGGACGACGAGGACAACACAGAGAAGCTGAATCCGAAACGACAGATAGCCTCAGAGTTGAAAAACTCAACAGAGGTCATAGACCAGACGGTCAGACAGGGGCTACACAAACATCAAAGCATACGGACAAAGGCAGTCATGGAAAGCAAATCATCGATACTCGGAGCTGGACAATCGTCTACGACACACTGCTTACAATTTATCCAAATAGGGATTTTAAGAGCATAACGATTCAAGATGGCAAAGCGTCGGTCGCACTTGCTGGCATGGGCAATCAGAGAGCAAGCGACTCTTATACTTTCGAGCGCAGAACAGGCAAAATAACAAGTCAGAAACTATATATAGACGGTGAAAAGAGTGCCAAAATAAGGGGTTGGATATATTCTGTTCACGTTGGTTCGTGGGGTGGCTTACCGACCAGAATACTTGCTTTCTTAGCCGCTTTGCTTGGAGCTTCGTTGCCACTGACGGGCTACTATCTTTGGATAAAACGAATATTGAAGAAAAAGAAATAGAGCAAAAAACGCGTCATGGTTGGCAAAAGAGCTAACCATGATGTGTTTTACTGACCACACCCATATACCACTTTTGTCATTTTTAACAAAAAAGTTTGCTATGCTGTGCAACATAAAACATAACTTTGCGACATCTTAATATCCTGAGTGTGGAAAGATTGTCGTCAAACCTCTTCCCGAAGACGCCGATTTTTGTACTCCACTTAAATCGCCTTACCGAACTCAAAGCAACCAATAGGTTGTCGGTCTGTCGCTTTTAGTCGATGTATTTTTCACAGCCACCACGCAGGCTCTGAAAGACCACTTAGGAGAAAACACAAATAATGACAAAAAAACACATTGCATTTAGCGTACTACTTGCCTCGCTACTGACTTTCCTCACCGCAAGCAAAGAAGAGAACAAATCGAACGTCTACCTCGCCCAACTACAAAACCTCTGTGAGCAAGAACTCACCTCGGGCGGACAAATAGTAGCCGACTCTCTTGTGGGCAAAATGATAGTACTCAATTTTTGGGCATCTTACGACCCAGCCTCACGAATCAACAGCTACAATCTTGTGGGTATTGGCAACCACTATGCAAACCAAAAATTTCAAGGAGCAGACGGGCTACAAGTTGTCAGCATATCACTCGACGTATTCCGTTCGGCAATGCAGAAAGCCATCGAAGCCGATGGGACACAAGACTTCTTCCACCTCTGCGACTTACAAGGCGAAGACTCACCAATAGCCAAAAGTTTCGATGTCAATCGACCCGTCAACCTCCTACTAAGTGCCGATGGCAAGATTCTTGCTCGCGACTTTGGCACCGACATGATTGAGAGCGTACTCGGCATGTTGGCAGAATACTAAAACAAACAAATCTCTGATGTCCAAGACTATACACATCTTCATCGCACTACTTATCAGCGTCTGCTCTTTTGCACAACAAGCCATAGGCACCGAAGTGGGCAAAGTAGCACCCGAAATATCGCTCACCTCACCACAGGGCAAGGTCGTAAAACTCTCTGACCTGCGAGGACAAGTGGTGCTGATCGACTTTTGGGCATCGTGGTGTGGTCCGTGTCGTGCCGAGAATCCGAATGTAGTGAGTTGCTACAACCAGTTTCGCGACAAGACATCGGTCAAAGGAAATGGCTTCACTGTTTTTAGCGTATCGCTTGACGTCAACAAAGACAGATGGACAAAAGCCATCGAAGCCGACAAACTCGAGTGGACGGCACATGGTTGTGATTTTCGCGGTTGGCATAGCCTACCAGCCCTTGGATATGGCATAAATCAGATTCCATATAACCTCATCATAGACAAAGACGGCATAATTTTGGCAAAGAACTTGCGTGGTGCAGAGTTATCCGACTTTCTAAAATTCATATTCAAGTAGATCCTGGAGCATCTGACATATCGACACACACAGATAGACAAAAAGGCGGACAACAAATCCGTCTTTTTCTATACGTCAACACAATATGCCATATTGTCAGTCTATAATTTAATGGCAAAAAAATTGCTATGTCGTTCAACGCAATAAAATTCTGAAAATAATTATGGAAAATCAAGATAATCAGCAAGCTGAAGAACAGCAAAATCAGCAAGCTACCGAACAAACTCCCGAATCTGTCGAAACAGCTTCAGCAACTGACGCTACAGAACAAAAAGAAGAGCTCTCTGAAACTGAAAAACTGCAAAAACAATTAGACGAGCTAAACGATAAATACTTGCGCACCAGAGCAGAGTATGACAATTTCCGTCGTCGCACAGCCAAGGAGCGTCAAGACTACATAAAGAGTGCAGGTTCGGACATTATAGAGGGTCTATTGCCTGTCATAGACGATTTTGAGCGTGCTCTTGCACACATTGCAGAGGCTCAAGACGTCAACAGCCTTAAAGAAGGAGTCGACCTCATATATAAAAAATTCAACGACTTCTTGACGAAACGTGGCGTAAGCGTCATTGAGACCAAAGGTCTGCCATTGGACAC
>CALAVC010000196.1 GCA_937892095.1 uncultured Bacteroidales bacterium
GTCCTTGCCAATCAGTTTCCCTATTGCTGTTGGCCCCAATCCTTGCTTGTGATACTCGGTTTTTCGTTTGAAGACAATATCACGTCGGGCGACGTTGATACACAGCGTTTTGGCGTGTTCAACGTAAGCAAAGTGCGCACGCACGACGACCTTATGCAAGACGGTCTCCTCAAAAAAGGCAACAACAACGGCACATTTGTAATCATTGGCGAACCCGACATCGCCCTTATTAAAGACACATCTACCGACAATAAATACTGCATCGAAATCTGCGGTCTATACATCTACGACCCAATTACCGACCAAGTGAAACCGCGCTCGGTTGCCGACATTGCCTATTGGGAAATGGACAGCGACTACAACGGCACACATTTCGTGGCAAGTAGCCTCCACTTCTGTGGCGGCGATAAAAAAGAGTTTGCCTCGTGGCGCAAAGGACTCGACAATATTTCGTCGCAGATAACCAAGCGCAACGCCGAGCGCACCCTCCGCCTCGAATTTAACGACGAGATATGGGACAGTCTTTACGACTACCGCAGCGAGCCTATCGACTATCGTCCCGGTCGCAAAATCTGTGTCCGAGTAGTAAGTCAGTTTGGCGAAGAAGCAAGCAAGGTTTTGGAGATGGAATAAAAATAAAGACCTACCCCAAAAAGATGCGACTGTGCGTGGAATACATGTAACAGTCGCTTTTTTATTCTTTAATCATTATCACACAAAAACATCGGACACCTCGTGCAGAGATGTCCGATGTGGTAGGGTATTGGAAGTTATGTGTGTCGCTTACTTCTTAGCCTTGCGAGTGATTATTTCGTAGGCTATTGGAGTAGCGAGGAGTATGGACGAGAACGTGCCGACAAACATACCGCAAAGCATTGCGAAGACGAAGCCACGAACAACTTCACCGCCAAAGATGAAGATGATAAGCAACGTAAGGAGAGTCGTAAAGCTGGTGTTGACCGTACGAGCAAGAGTACTGTTGAGAGCTTCGTTGAAAACTTCGGCAGCAGGTGCTTTGGGCTTAAGACCAAACACTTCGCGAATGCGGTCGAAGATGACCACTGTGTTGTTGATGGAGTATCCGACAATGGTCAGGATGGCAGCAACAAATGACTGGTCTATTTCGAGCGAGAAAGGCATGAAAGAGTGGCAGAGAGCAAACACACCGAGCGTGAAGATTACGTCGTGTGCAAGAGCTACGACAGCACCTGCACCGTAGGCCCACTTACGGAAGCGGAGGAAGATGTAGAGGAACATGGCTATAAGCGAACCGATGATGCAATAGAACGCTTTCTCGGTCATGTCGCTTGCCATGGTCGGACCTACTTTTTGCGAACTCATACGATAGTCGGTAAGGAATGTCTCGCGGTCGACAGAGGCTGGGAGGAAACTCTTGACGCCTTCGTAGAGACGTGTCTCGATGTCGGCTTGAGCATCTTCGGCAGTGTTGTCGACACCGTAGTTGGTGGCTATGCGAACTTGGTTTTCTTCGCCGTAGGTCTTGACTTCAACCTGTGTGCCATCGAAAGCATTGAATAGGCTCGACTGCACATCGACAGAGCTAACGGGTTGCTCGAAGCGAACGACGAAGACCTGACCACCTGTGAAGTCGATACCCTTTTGAAGTCCGGGGACAAAGAGTGCAATGACACAAATGGTTATGAAGATGCCGTAGACTACGTAGCAGAGTTTGCGCTTCGAGATGAAATCTATACGATAGCCTTGGAGGAAGTTCTCTGTCAGGCTGGTGCTGAACTTCATATTCTCGTCACGAGCAGCAAGACGTTCGATGATAAGTCGGCTAATGAAGACGGCTGTAAAGAACGAGCATGCGATACCAATCATTAGCGTGGTGGCAAAGCCTTTGATAGGACCTGTGCCGAAGTAGAAGAGAATGAAAGCGGTAACGAAGGTTGTTACGTTGGCATCGACAATGGCCGACATGGCATTAGAGTAGCCAGCCTTGACGGCGTTTTGCAACGAATGACCAGACTTGAGCTCTTCTTTGATACGCTCATAGATGATAACGTTGGCGTCGACAGCCATACCGATAGTAAGTACGATACCAGCGATACCGGGGAGTGTGAGCACTGCACCAAACGATGCAAGTACACCAACAATGAAGAATAGGTTGCAGATGAGAGCGAAGTCGGCAACGAGACCTGCTTTAACACCGTAGAAGAATATCATGTAGATAAGAACGGCTACGAAAGCGAGGAGGAACGACCAGAGACCAGCCTCGATGGCCTCTTGACCGAGCGAAGGACCGACAACTGTGTCTTCGACAATGGTGGCAGGCGCAGGTAGCTTACCACTCTTGAGGACATTGGCAAGGTCTTGTGCTTCTTCGGCAGTGAAGTCGCCTGTGATTTGGCTTACGCCACCAGTGATTTCAGACTGTACGGTGGGATAGCTATATACGAAGCCGTCGAGCACGATGGCTATGCTCTGTCCGAGGTTGGCCTTGGTGAGTTGAGCCCACTTGCGAGCGCCTTCGTTGTTCATGGTCATGCTGACCTCGAAGTTTGCACTGTTTTGGCTACCTTGCGAACGAGCGTTGGTGATGACGTCGCCTTCGAGAGGTGCGCGACCATTGCTACTGCTCTGGCGAATGGCTATGAGTTCGTAGACTTGCTCTTTTTCTTTGTAGAGTGCGCCACCAAAGCGTTGGTTGATTTCGACACCCGTGCGAGGCTTAACGCCCCACATAAGCTTGAGGTCGTGAGGGAGAATGCGACGAGCCTTGTCTGAATTGAGGTATTCGTCTACTTTGTTGCGTTCTTTGGCTGCGGAGAGACCTACGAGAGGGCTGCTGCCCATCTGGAGCAAGTTGATGTGCTTGCTGAGGCTTTCGTATTCGACGCCGGCAGTGCTGTCGTTCTGCTGTGCGCCTGCAAGAAGAGCAAGTGTGTCGGCTGACTGCTCCGCGGGAGCTGATGTACTGACAACGGTGCGAGTAGCATTGTCGAGTTCGGCAAGGCTTTGGATAACTTGACTATTCTGATATGTCTCCCAAAACTCGAGGCTTGCAGTGCCTTGCAAAAGTTTGCGCACACGCTGTGGCTCGGTAACGCCGGGGAGCTCAATCATGACACGACCAGCTTTTTCGAGGCGCTGAATGTTGGGTTGCGTTACGCCGAAGCGGTCGATACGTGTACGGAGAACATTGAAGGCATTTTGAATGGAGCTCTCGGACTCTTCGCGGAGTATGTCGATAACCTCGCTATTGGTCATGTTGCGCGTAATGCGGTCTTTCATGTCGACAGTGGCGAAGATTGAGGCGAGCTGACCATTGGGGCTAAGCTTTTCAAATTCTTCTTTGAAGAGGCTTATAAAGTCGGAAGTTGAGGTCTTTTCGCGCTCCTCGGCATTGGCGACAGTTTGGTTGAAGACTGGGTCTTGATTGTGTCCTGAGAGTGCTTTGACGATGTCGGCGACCTTGACTTCGAGTATAAGGTTCATACCACCTTTGAGGTCGAGACCGAAATTGATTTCTTTGGCTTTGCACTCGAGATAAGTGTGTCCGAGATAAAGTGGCTCGTTGGCTATCGAATCGAGATAGGCTGCTTCTTTGAGTCGGTCTCCGCCGGCTGCCTCTTTAGCGTTGCTTTCGGCATTGCGAGTGGCGACGGTGAAGGACAACTGATACAAGCAAATCAGTGCGAGAAGTATCGCAAAGAGCCTTACTGCTCCTTTGTTCTGCATTGGTCGAATAGTTTATTTATAACTTTTAGATATTTATTTTTTAGGAAAATTCACGCAAAGTTATCAAAATATTTATAAATAGCGGTTTGAGATATTTAATTTATGGCAAACATGGGGTTACGCACCTTACAGGCTTCGCACACAAAACGCTCAATGTGCGGAGTGTTTTATGTGCGAAGAATGTTGGTTGAACAAATTAATGTTCGAGAACAATAATGTTTTTTAGATGACAAACTCAACCTCTTTGAAGAGGAATGTGAGCTGTTGACCATCGGCAGTAGTAAGCGTTAGTCGCCCATCGGGAGCCACGTTTGCAATCTGTGCAGAGAATTGTCGTCCGCCTTCGGTGCGAAAAGGGTGTAGCTGTCCGTCGGCACGATAGAGCAAGGCTCGATAGTCGGCGACAAGAGTGTCGAATTGCTCTGTGTCGACAAGGTGTAGGCGAGTGACAAGCGAAGAGAGAAACGACTGGCGAATCTTTTCGATGTCGAATGTTTTACTGGTCAAATTGGCGAGGGAGATGGGGTTGGGAGCATTGCTGAGGAAAGCTTGCTGATTGACATTGAGACCAAGACCTATTATGCACTCTGCGATGGAATGACCAGCGAGTTTGTTTTCTATCAGAATGCCTGCTATTTTCTTATCTTCAACATAGATGTCGTTGGGCCACTTTATGCGAAGAGCCGAAGAGTGGTTGGCAAGCATTGGACTGAGAATGTCGGTAAGTGCAAGACATACGGCCATGGATATGTAGAACTGACTTGCGACACTGAGATTTTGAGGAGCGTAGAAGACCGAGATGAGCAAATTCTGCCCGTCGGCACTCTCCCAACTATTGCCAAGTTGCCCGCGTCCGCCAGTCTGGAAATCGGTCGTTATGCACGAGAGGGAATCGAAGTGTTTTCCTTCGTCGAGCATTTGACGCAAAAGGGTGCTGGTGGATGTGGTTTGCCTTAGGTGGATGTGTGTCATAGCGTACCTTTGGTGCTGGGTAGCTCGAAGTGACGAATGTCTCGTCGGACTGCCATGCGAATGCTCTTGGCGAGAGCTTTAAAGATTCCTTCAATCTTATGATGTTCGTTTTGTCCCTCGGCGCGAATGTTGAGATTCATTTGCGCAGCATCGCTTAGGCTCTTGAAGAAATGGAGAAACATTTCGGTGGGCATGTCGCCAATCTTTTCGCGGTGGAACTCGGCATCGTAGACCAGCCATGGGCGTCCGCCAAAGTCGATGGCTACGGAGCATAGACAATCGTCCATGGGGAGGCAGAAGCCATAGCGTTCGATGCCACGTTTGTCGCCAAGAGCACGGCGAATAGCTTCGCCGAGAGCGAGTGCAGTGTCTTCGATGGTGTGATGTTCATCGACATGTAGGTCGCCACGCACATGGACGGTGAGGTCGGAACCTGAGTGCCTACCAATTTGGTCGAGCATGTGGTCGAAAAATCCGAGACCAGTGTTGATGTCGGTCTTACCATTGCCGTCGAGGTCGATGCGGACATAGATGTCGGTCTCTTTGGTGGTGCGACGCACTTCGGCAGTGCGCTGCCCAGCAAAAACCAATTCGGCAATCTGAGCCCAATCTTTGACACACCGACAACCTTCGATATCAGTACTGGAGCCGAGGAGTAGTCCACGACAACCAAGATTGCGGGCAAGTTGCATGTCGGTTTGCCTATCGCCAATGACGTAAGAGGAGGCGAGGTCGTAGGAGCCATCCATGTAGGCTGTGAGCATACCAGTGCTGGGCTTACGGGTTGGAAGATTGTCTTCGGGGAAACTTTTGTCGATGTGTATAGCATCGAAAGTTACGCCCTCACCACTGAGCACCTGAAGCATTTTGCCCTGCACGACATCGAAGTTTTCTTGTGGGTAACTGCTGGTGCCGAGCCCGTCTTGATTAGTAACCATTACAAGTTCGTAGTCGGTGTGTTGACGGATAAAATTCAAGGCTCCAATTACTCCCGGAATGAATTCGAGTTCGTCAAGCTTGTTGACTTGAAAAGTAACTGGCGGCTCGACAATTATGGTGCCGTCGCGGTCGATAAACAGTGCTTTTTTCATCTGTGTGGATAAGCGGTTATTTGCCAAAAGTAAATTTGCTGGTATAGCCAAGCCATTCGCCTTCGGCATTGACTACATCGAGTTGCAATTCGAGTGAGTTGTCATCGGTGTAGAAGACAGAGTGTTCGTCTTCGAGACCAACGACAAAGATGTCTTTCGTTTTATCATCGGCAGGGTCGGTATACGTCATGCCTGTAAGTGTCTTTTCCACATCGACTTCAAGTCCGTCGCCATAGCTGACGGTGTTTCCATCGTTATCTGTGCGGATGCAGAATACAAGATTGACACTCGTGCCAAATGCATTGACAAGACGATATTTGTTCTTATCGACATCGCTCTGCTGAAGTTCGACGTTGCGCCACGTGCCAAGGTCGGCATTCTTAAAATTGTCGGAGCGGAGTGTTGTCCACGTGGCACACGTAAAGTCGACTGTACGCATGGTCTTGTCGGCTCCTCGCGTTGCCACAACGGTTATGACGTTTTGTCCCATGTCGGTAAGTCGAAGCAAATAGTCTTGTGAAGCGTCGGCACCAAGACCATCGATGAGAACACCATTGTCGACAACGTATTGAGCATAGTCTGCCCCACTACTTATGCGCTCGGTTCGAGACTCGAGAGCTTCGCCAAGGATGTAGACATGTTCGGTGGCCGAATTGGTAACAATGCGAAGCATAGCGTCGGTGTCGACATCGGTGGCTTTGCCACTATTGTCGGTTGCAGGTAACGCTATTTGATATATGGTGGCAACGGGTTGCGAGTCGCCTCCGGGCTCAGTCCCTTCGGAGTCGACTTCACAAGACGTGAAACATGTAGCAATGACAATAATTGCCGACAGATATATTTTATTGTTCATATAACGTTTGACAAGAAAAAGTTAAGAATTTAAAACGCTACGACAGGTGCAGAGTTGCCAACAAGCGGAGCGGGCGAAACGGTCTGCTGACAAGCCGTATTGTAGTTTATCTCGCTTTGTGGGATAACGAGCGTCATCCAATCGGGCGTAGCTGATGTG
Source organism: uncultured Bacteroidales bacterium (assembly GCA_937892095.1). GTDB lineage: Bacteria > Bacteroidota > Bacteroidia > Bacteroidales > Marinilabiliaceae > W3P20-009. Next base: position 6,781 of record CALAVC010000196.1, read on the forward strand.
TTCCACTGATAGCCATCGGGGTGGTTGGAGCCTTCGTAGGAGCGAATTATACCCTTGGAAAGTCGCTTGATGTCGAGAGTTGAGAAACCTTCTCCCCAAAGTTCTACGCGTCGTTGCCACCAGACTTCGTTTTGGAAAGACGTGGCAATGCTCTGCGAGCCATAGGCTTCGTTGTGCGAACCATAGACGTAGGCCGCATCGCGCGTCTGTGCAAAGGCTGTGAGAGCTTCGATGCCTTCCGATTCGTTTTGCATACCAAGGGCTTCTATCTCGATGAGTTTCATTTCTTCGGCACGCATGAGTGGCACACTCACTGCAAAACCCAAAAGTTGATTGGCACGACCGCCTTCGCCACCAATGGTTCGGAACTTGACTTCGAGGCCACCGCCATTGGTATTGAGCGAACTTGTGCCACAACGAAGTAGCCAACTGGGATGTGCAGAATAGGCTGACAAGAAGTTGAGCACCTCGTCGCGCGAAGCGAGGCTATTGACGGCAAAGTCGACAAATACTTTGCGTCGGAAGTCGGTAGTGGGGATGCTCTCAAACAGATGACGATCTATGCAGTGTGGCTGACCATAGTTGGCAGCATAGCCACACCCCGAAGACATAGGATCGATTTCTATACACATCTGACTTCCCCAACTACTGTCGGCGTCGTTGAGCAAAATACATGGGTCGTCGGTAGCAAAACGAACTGCCCAAATCCACGATGGTGTTGGAGTGTTGAAACCATTGTTGGGGTCGGTCCACTGAGCCTCGTCCATTAGCGGATGTCCTTCTTGTGCCAAACGAGCGTAGTGAACAGCGTCGGTCCAGTTTTGCATGACGAGACATGCACGTGCACGAAGACCGTATATAGCATTCAGCCCAACGTGGTAGACATCGGTTGGGTCGTCGAGTTCGGCAGTCAAATACTTTTCGGCATTGTCAAGGTCGTCAAGTATAAACTTCCAAATCTGTTCGTTGGTGGCATTTGGGTTGTTGGTGGCTGCGTCGGTGGTCGTATTTTCGGTAACGATGGGGACAGTTATACACTCCTTGTTAAGTGCATAGGTTGTCTTGCCATACATCTGTGCGAGGTCGGAATACATGGCAGCACGTGTGGCGTAAGCACGACCGACATTTCGACGGTCGTCGTCGGACGTTGCATTGGCTGCACCAGCAATTATGGCATTGCAGTTCTTTATCCACGTGTAGTAGAGCGTCCATGGGAATTGGGCGATGACGCTATTGGGGCGGAGATCGACGACCCCGTACCAGTAGCTATACCACGTGGCTCGAGTAGCATCGTCTTGTCCCATGACATCGCGCATGACCATGAGCGATGGGTAGCCGAAATCGAATGGATATTGGTCGTCTTCGCTATAAACAAACTTGCCAGCGAGCGAAGATGAAATAGCATCGGCAAGCACTGTAGCATTGCCACTATTGTTGATTTGCTCAATGGTTACTGTGGAGTCTTGTGGCTCTATTTCGTCGATGCAAGCAGTGAGGGTGGCTACCGAAGCAAGCGTAGCTAACGAAAATATATATCTGGTATTCATTAGTGAAATGCGATTAAGGGGTGAAAGTTTTAGAATGTTAGCTGTATACCACCAGAGATAGTGCGCACGGGGCTAAAGTTCGACACCGTTTCGGTAGACTTGTATGAGTAGCGTGGGTCGAGACCTTGGCGAGCCGACCAAAAGTTGATGTTTTCAGCACTTGCATAGACACGCAAGCGACTGATTCCTGCTTTGCTTGTCAGGTCGGATGGGAGAGTATAGCCTAAGACTGCCGACGAAAAGTTAAGGTAGCTGGCATTCGTCAAGAAACGATCGCTTGCCGCAGTGGCGTCGACGTCGCCCATTTGCCAACGCGGAATGTCGCTCTGAGTGTTATTGGGGCTCCAGCCACGTTTCCAGTCCTTGTGGTAGTTATGACCGGGGTCTTGCTGCGTCTTGGCAGCAGGTGTCATAAGATCTGCATACTGAGCATCGTATATTTTGCCGCCAATCTGATAGTCGAAAGCGGCAGAGAAATCGAAGCCATGCCATGTAAGATTGGTCGAGAAGCCACCATAGAATTTAGGCAGAATGCAGCCCTTGGCGTAGTATGTTGCTTTGGTGGCATCGGTTGTCGTGCCAGAACGCTTACTGCCAGGGCGCGAGGTGATGTTTACTTCGCTATTCCCAGCATTGCTAAGGTCTTCATCGTAGTAGTATAGAGCTTCGCCATGTTCGTTGACCCCAGCATATTCAAGGGTCATATAGTTGTAAAGAGGCTCACCTTCTTCGTACCACAATTGGTAGCTATAGAATCCACCATTGCCAGCCGTCACAACTTCGGGCAACGAGATAATCTTGGTGGTGTTGTGAGCGATGTTGGCTGTCAGAGTCCAATCGAGGTCATCGGTTCTGACGACTGCACCTGCCAGAGTGAGTTCAAAACCCGTATTTCGAATGTCGCCCACGTTGCTATAATAGCTTCGTGTGCCAAGACTTTCGGGCACAGGCAATTCAAAAAGCAGGTCGGTCGTTTTCTTGGTATAGAAATCGAAACTACCATTTATTCGACGGCTAAGCATTCCGAACTCCAAACCGACATTGGCGTTTGTTGTTGTCTCCCACGTAATCTCCTTGTTGCCTATGCGGTCGAAGACTGCACTCATGCTGGTCTCTGATGCTTTTTGGAGGACATAGGTGTCGGCAAAGGCATAGTCGGCAATGTTGTCGTTGCCTTGCTGACCAATGGAGAACTTAACTTTTAGCTCGTCGAAGAGCCACGTAGTATCGCCCATAAACTCTTCCTTAGAGACTATCCATGCTACGCCAGCCGACCAGAAGTTGCCCCAACGATGGTCGGTGTCGAAACGACTTGATGCGTCGCGTCGGAAACTACCTTGCGCATAGTAAGTGTCGGCAAAGTTGTATTGAACAGTGCCAAAAACGCCTTCGACATTGTAGCGCGTCGTGTTGCTACGACTGTCTGTCTTGGTGGCAAAAGCATTTATTTCGGGTATCGAACGAGAAAACGAGCCTTGTGCAAAAGACTGCAGTGTTTTCTTTTGAGCATCGTAATATTCATGACCGAGCATGACGGTCAGACCATGGCTTCCAAAATTGTTCAGATAGCTTACTGTCTGAACGTGGTTTTGCTGAAGGTTATTAACGTCTTTCTTTTCGATATATCCACCCACAGAAGCCTTGCTGCCATATACGGCATTTTCGTAGTCGGTATACTGACTGCTATTGCTAATGACTGTAGAATTAATATCGGCTTTCCAATGTTCGCCAAAAGTAAGCGAAGCCCCTATGCTACCACTAAAATGGTTACGAAGTTCTTCCACATTGTTGTATTCGTTGTTGCCAATGGGGTTGCCAGAGATAAATGCAGAACTGCGGTCAAAATTCACACCACTGCCATCGGCAGGAAGATCGAAACCACCCTTGACGAGTCCCCCACCCTTACCAAAGTCATATATCTTGTTGCCCGAAGCATCGGTGGCTACGACAGGATTGCCCGAAGCATCGATAGTACGTACGTAGAGCGGATAGATTGGGGCAATGCGCGAGGTGAAGAACATCACATTGGCTTCAGACAGTGATGGCTTTTCGTCTTCGCCGTCGCCACTATAACTCATGTTGGCGTTTTGAGTTACCTTAGAGTTAGAATAACCAACATTGGCACTTAGGCGAAGCCATTCTTTTATCTGATAGTCGGCTTTCAGGCGGGCCGAGAAACGTCGAAGACCTGTGTGTTCGATAATTCCGTTGTCTTTCAAGTAGCCAATGCCCGCAAAGTAGTTACCTTTTTCGGTGCCACCCTTACCGCTAACAGTATATTCTTGCCTGAGCGAACGACGATAGGCTTCGTCGGTCCAGTCGTCGGGCAAGACGTGATATGTGTTGCCATCAATGCCCGTATAGGTGTAGCCCAACTGAGCTGCTGAATTCATATTACCCTTGTCGTCGAACATCTGTTGCCCATCAGGAAGGGTATACATACGATAGCCGAGCTCACGGAAAAGGTTATTGTTGGCTTTAGCTGTTGCTTCATCAGCCGAAAGATTATTGGCATAGAATAGCTGATTGCGTCGCTCGGTGTAGTAAGCTTGCAAATATTCTGCAGGGTCTGTGATGACATCGTAGTCTTTGACACTGCGACTATTGACACCCCAACGGGCTTCAACATTTATTTCTGAAGCCGCAAGTGAGCCTTTCTTGGTGGTTATGAGAATTACGCCAGCCGCACCACGAGCACCATACAGAGCTGCCGAAGCGGCATCTTTAAGAACCGAAATACTCTCGATGTCATCTGGTGGCAAACTTGACAAGTCGCCATCGAATGGTGCACCATCGACAATGACTAGCGGGTCGGTGCCTGCATAAAGACTCGATATACCACGTATCTTGAGCTTACCATTGTCGGCACCCGGGTCGCCCGAACCACCACGAAGTTGCAATCCGGGCACCTGACCTGCCAACGTATTCGTAACGTTGCCAGCCGTGCGCCTGCTGATGTCGTCGGCACTAACAACTGCCACCGAACCCGTAAAAGCCTGACGCTTTTGCGTGCCATAGGCCACGACAATCACTTCGTCCATATCGATACTCTCGTCTTCAAGGACAATGTCTGTTTGCCCAGAATTAAGGTCGAGAATTGCTGTTGTGTAGCCAATAAAAGAGGCTTGTAGAGTGTCGACACCAGCAGGAACGCTGAGCGAGTAGTTGCCATCCATGTCGGAAATTGTGCCAGTCGTTGTACCAGGGACAACTATGGTTACGCCCGGCAGTGGCTGACCTTGCGAGTCGCGCACGGTGCCACTTATGTTGCGACTTTGCGCGTAGGCACACAATGAACAAACAAGCGTCAAGAAAAGTAGTAAGATATTTCTCATAACTGAATAGGTATATGGTTACAAATTTAACAAAGTGAATATAAAATAACAAAACGTATAAAAATATAACAGCACATTCGGGATAGGTTCACAAATCGTCATATCTGAGTATTGATTCGGAAAACGACATGCGATTACTTTGCCATAAATCATTAAACCTCAAATAGATATGAACAACGTCTCGAAGACAGTAGCTCTATGGCTACTTAGCATTTGTGGCATTGCCTGCCATTCCATCTGCGACATCTTGCCTATGTTTTGGGGCAAAGACATGGCCATCGTAGCGACAGATGGCAACATGGACCAAGGCATGGCATTCTTCATGATGACAATGGCATTCCTCATGCCAGCATGCGGCATTCTCTGCCTGCTCATCAACGAAAAAGCCAAAAGCATGAAACTGATCAACTTTGTACTTTCGGTCGTAATGGCTCTGCTCAACATTATGCACGCGTTTATGGAGATCCCTAGCGAAAACGCTGGTCAGTATGCCATCCTACCTCTTATGGTCGTCATCTGTTGCATGCTAACATGGCAAAGCTATAAAGTCTTGAAAAACAAATAGAACCAACACCTACTCGCCCGTAAAAACGACGTTGACGAGTAGGTGTTACATTCTTTTTACGACAAAAAGTTGGGTTGAGTTTTGCAATTTATAAAAATACATATACCTTTGCAGTCGTTAAAAGAAACGCGGAAATAGCTCAGTTGGTAGAGCACAACCTTGCCAAGGTTGGGGTCGCG
>CALAVC010000197.1 GCA_937892095.1 uncultured Bacteroidales bacterium
TATTTGAGCGATGTGCCAGTGATACGACGAGGCAATATCTTGCCTTGTTCATTGAGGAATTTCTTCAAGAATTCGGGATTCTTGTAGTCGACATACTTGATGCCAGCTTTTTTGAAGCGACAATACTTTTTCTTCTTGACTTCGACTGTCGAAGGGGTCAAGTAGCGGATTTCGGAAGATGTTTGTGCCATGTCTTAGTTCTCCTTTGCTTCTTCTTCTTTCTTGGCCTTGCGGCGTGTCTCACTGTATTGGACGGCGTATTTTTCCATCTTGAAGGTCAAGAAACGGAGCAAACGCTCATCGCGACGGTAGGCTGTTTCGAGCTTCTGGATAAACTCGGGAGCTGCTTTGAACTCGAACAAGCTGTAGAAGCCTGTTGTCTTCTTCTGAATTGGGTAGGCGAGTTTGCGCATGCCCCAATTCTCTTCGTTAATCACTTCGCCTCCATTGTCAAGGATGAGGTCCTTGTACTTCTGTACCGCTTCCTTCATCTGGGGTTCAGACAAAACGGGAGTTAAAATGAAAACGGTTTCGTACTGATTCATAAAAACGTTTTGTTATTAGGTGTTTATAAAAACGGCACAAAGATAAGTTGTTTTTTGAGAAAATCCAAGTTTGGAAATTGTTAGTGTTGAATATCGTTGTTTATTTGCGTTGAAGGACGGCCACGTAGATTAGCAAGACTATGTTCATGAGTAGTGCATAGATGATGGCTGGGATGGCCATGCGTGGCTCGTTGAATACGTAGGGTGAGGAGGCTATTGCTATTGCTTGAGCTGCGTTTTGCATGCCAACTTCTATTACGATGGTGCGTCGTTCGCGTCCTGTCAGTCGGAAAATGAGGCATAGTATGGCAGCTAAAGCTATGGCTACGAGCAAGAGTGTGAGGGTTGCACCGCCGAGGTTGCCAAAGTTGGATATTATGTTGTCTTTGTGTTGTGCAAAAAAGATTATGACTAAAAGCATTAGTGCAGGAAAGGCTATGCGTCGGAGTATGGCATCGAGGCGAGTGGCGATGCGTGGTGTAAATTTGTGGCATGCGACACCGAGCAAAATGGGGACAACCATTAGGACGATGTTTTGAACGATGAGGTTCCCAACGTTGAGTGAAATGTTGCTGCTAAGTTCGCTACTAGAAAACACTACTGCCCAATGCATAATTATGGGTATTGTGAAGAGAGTTATTATGCTTGAAAAAGCGGTTAGCGAGACGGAAAGAGCTACGTCGCCCTTGGCAAGCATTGAAAATACGTTGGAGGAACTGCCACCTGGGCAACATGCGATGAGTATTAGTCCGACAAAGAATATTGGCTCGAGTTGAATGCCTATATAGACACATATTTTTGCGACGGCGAAGGCTATTATTGGTAGTCCGATGATTTGGCCAATTAGTCCAGCGATGACGGGTCGTGGACGTCGGAGTAGCATAAGGAAATCGGGGAGTCGGAGAGTGAGTCCGAGTTCAAACATCAAGATGGCGAGGATGGGCAGGACAATAAATATTGGATTCATAATTTCTGTATGTGTTGAAATAGAGTCGTGCTGTTTACTAAAAAGATGAGACTACTTTTGAGTGTAGCCTCATCTTTTTATACTCATTTATAATGTTGGTTGAACGAACAACACTACTGATGCTCGAGTTGGAGAGTAACAGTTGTGCGGTCGGCAACGGCAGAAGGTCCGAAGTATTGAATTGGACCGGGGTATACGTAGTCTGTGTTGATGGCCCATTCGTCGCGCTTAGAAGCGAAGAACTTGAAAGGTCCGCCATTGAGGTCGACGAGTGCTTTTTGGATAACTGGTTTCATCTTGCCATTGCGTTTTTCCATGTTCATCATGGCAGTGATGGGTATGCCACCTGCGAGCCACTGGTCGGCGGGTTTAGTGGTGTTGCGAACTGATGCCATATAGCCCGTCTTGCCACTGACGATGAGGAGCGAAGCTACGCGACCGAGAGAGTAGCAGTAGTCTGCATCGAAATTGGAGGGAGCTGCACAGCGTCCTTCGTAGCCGAAGAAGTGGTGCTGAGTGGCGAATTTGCCAACAAACTTACCTTCTTTCTTCCATGTTGCGAGTTTCTTGCCAACCATATCGGCGAGGAGTTGTTCGGTCTCGATGAGGGAAACCTGAACGTTGCCGTGTGGGTCGCGTTCGAGGGCGAGCTGACGAGAAACGCTTGTGGGCAAACTCTTGAAGATGGCGGCATTGGTTGCAGAGAGGTGTGCAACGACATAATTGAGTTTCTCGTCGTCGGCAACTGCATCGAACTCTGCTTGATTGGCTGCAAGCATGTCGTTGAGTTCTGCAATGAGTTTTTTGATGGCAGGAATGAACTCGATGAGACCTTCGGGGACGAGGACTGTGCCAAAGTTGAGACCCTTGGCTGCGCGTGCTGCTACGGCGTTGGCTATGTAGGTTACGACATCATCGAGTGTTTGATTTTTAGCCTCTACTTCTTCGCCAACGAGGGTGATGTTGGGTTGTGTCTGGAGGGCGCACTCGAGAGTAACGTGGCTTGCCGAACGACCCATGAGCTTGATGAAGTGCCAATATTTCTTGGCGCTATTGGCGTCGCGCTCAATGTTGCCTATGACTTCGGAATATACTTTGGTGGCAGTGTCGAAACCGAAAGATGTTTCTATCATTTCGTTTTTGAGGTCGCCATCAATTGTTTTGGGGCAACCGATGACCTGAATGCCACTTTTGCGAGCGAGGTAGTATTCGGCGAGTACACAAGCGTTGGTGTTAGAGTCGTCGCCACCGATTATGACGAGGGCTTTGATGCCGAGGCGATTGCAAATTTCAAGGCCTTTGTCGAATTGTTCGACTTCCTCGAGTTTGGTACGTCCAGAACCAATGATGTCGAAGCCACCAGTGTTGCGGTATTCGTCTATGATGTCTTTGGTTAGTTCGACATACTTGTGGTCGACAAGACCACCCGGGCCACCAAGAAAACCATAGAGTTTGCTGTCGGGGTTGATAGATTTAAGTCCGTCGAAGATGCCAGAGATGACGTTGTGTCCACCAGGTGCCTGGCCGCCAGAAAGAATCACACCTACGTTGATAGGAGCTGCTTTGACAGGCGAGTCGCTTTTTTGAAAAGTGACGATAGGCATGCCGTAGGTGTTTGGAAACAGTTTTTTGATGTCGTCTTGATCGGCAACGGACTGAGTTGCTTTACCTTCGACGAGAGAGGTGCCGCATGCTATAGAAGCGGGCGTCTTGGGCACATATTGTGCACGCTCAATTTGGAGTGCGCTCTTAGCCATTTATGTTATTTTTAAATATTTTTTATTGTATAGATACGCAAAGATAAGTAAAATATTAACTACAAGATTAGAACTTATACCTTATGCCAGCCAAAATGTTGACTCTGCGTGAGGAGTAGCCAAGCCACTGCATTTGGTCGGAGGCAGCGAGGTTGTTCATGTCGATGAATGTGGTGAATTGATTGGAGATGTAGTAGTCGGCACCGATGTTGAGGTCAACGTATTGTTTGAGTGTTTCGTTTTGCATGAGCGTTGGTGAATATGCATCGCGTTTGCCCATGAAAGTTAGGTCGGCACGAACTGTGAGTCGGTCGGTTGGGTGGAAACGGGTGGTGGCTTCAAATTTGAATTGTGGCTTGTTCCACGCTTGGAGGTAGTTCATGTCATAGTTGAAGAATGTGGCACGTAGCAGAACGTTGCTATTGTCGGTTGGGTTGACGTTTACTTCGGTGTGAACACGTAGGAGTTTGCCATCGTCTTGTAGGAGGGCGAACTGCGAGCTGTGGGCGTGTGTGGTGCTATCGGTCGAGATGTAGGAACGGTTGACAAAGATGTTTTCGTCGCCAAGCGAGCGATAGTCCATGCCGACGTGTAATTGTACGTGGCGACTAAAGCTTGAGCGTATGCCTATTTTGAAAAGTATGGGTGATTGAGAAGGGCGAATGGCCGTGCGACTGACAAAAGCTTTGTCGGCAGCACTATAGACGTACATGCGGCTATCTGGTGAGAGGTATCGGTTTTCGGCAACGAGGCTACGATAGGAATTTTGTTTGTAGTCGCCCGTGAGACCAGCATAGAAACGGACACTTCCGTCGCCAATAAAGAAGTTGGTGAGGAGGTCGGGCTGTACGATGAAGTCGTCGCTGACATTGTCATCGCCCACTACGGCTATGATGCGCAGTCCGAGCTGAAGCTTCATGAAGTCTTTTATCATCTCGTAGTGTGGATAGATGTGTATGTCGCAACCGTGTCGGTCGAAGTAGGACATAGTGAGTGTGTCTTCTCCAACGGGTGTGGTGGTGCGGAAGTAGTTGAAGCCGACAACGGCATCAATAGCCGAGCTATATTTTGAAAATGGGAAGAGTAGTTTACACTGTGCGCCAACGTTGGTTTGGCGAACGCCGCTACGATTGAAGAATAGTCCGAAGCCACCATTGATGGCATAGGAGATGTCTTCTTCGGTGTCGGCCATGGCATTGGCTACTTGTAGGTCGACATCGACAGTTGTGTTTCGCTGGCGAGTGGTGTTGCAGATGTCGGAACCGAAGAGCGATGTCCCATCAACATTGTAGTATTCGAGGGTATCGGTAATTGTGTTGAGGCCATAGTAGCGATAGGCTGAGTTGCGGAAGTCGAAGTTTATGCCGAAGCGATTTCGGGTGTAGAGGCGATGAAAAGCAAGGCTTGCCCACGTGTCGTTTTGTGGGGCTTTGACTTTGGAGTCGTCGGATAGTTTGACTTTACCGAGTTGTGCGAGATGTCCGGCACGTAGAGCCAGATGTTGTGTCTTGGAAGAGCCTGTGTTGTAAAATATTTGTCCGAAAATTGTTGGGGCATAGCCTATGGCGCCTTCGACGAGGGTGTGGTAGGGGCTGTCGTAGACTGGGAAAGACATTGAAGCTGCAGAAAGGCTATCGGGCTTTGTCGTGACGGACGATATGCGGCTAATGGTGGTATAGGTGAACTTGGGTCTGTATTTTGCAGTGTCGTCGAGTAGGGGTGGAATGCGGAGCTTGCGAGCCTTATGAAGTGTAGGTTGATAGACGTTGACGACGTCGACGTCTTTGGTTAGTTGATTGTCGGCAGACTGCTCGTTTTCGCTTGTTGACTGCGCATTGGCAAGAGAAACGGATAGGATAAGCGCAAAGAGCGATGTGAGAGACTTTGCGTAGTGCATAGTCTTATATGATTTGAAACGATTTGACATGAGGGTATATTATTCGGGTAGGGAAGAGGAGCCTTGCGGTTTATTTGTGTTTTGTGGTTCGGCGTTGAGCTTGGCGAGAGTAGCGAGGCGATCGGAAATCATGTTTTCGATGTCGTCTTTTTCGGTGTAGCTGTCGCGAAGAAGTTGCAGATATTGTTGTGCTTGGAAGTATTCTCCTTTATCTCGGTAGATGTCGGAAAGGAGGACAAAGCTGCGTGCGAGCCAATATTGATGTGGTGTGCCATGTTCTACATAGTCGAATATTTCTTTTTCGGCTTCGTCTTTGTTGTTGGCGTTGTAGAGATATTCAGCAATGAGGTATTTGGCTTCGGCTCCTTCGACCGATCTTGTGTTTTCGGCAAGGATGCGTAGCGTGGGTTGAGCTTCGGCAGAACGCCCTGTCTCGATAAGACACTGTGCTTTGAGGTATTGTGCTTCGCGAAGTATTTCTGGAGAGGCTTGTGGCATTATGATTACTTTTTCGGCACCAGCAAGACATTCTGCTGTGTTGCCAAGTTTGCGCAAGCAACGCATTTGACCGATAACGGCTTCTATGCGATTGCTTTCGACTTCGGCTTCTTCTTCGAGACGACGGAGATAGACGAGAGCTTTGTCGTATTGATTGTCGTGATATAGGAGTTCGCCACTACGTAGGAGACTTTCTTCGGTGAATATGCTACGAGGTTGTGCGGCTACGGCTTCGTAGAGTTTGAGAGCTTCGTCTTTTTGCCCGTCGACATAGTAGCAGTCGGCAAGATAGTAGTTGGCTGGGGTAACATATCGTCCATCGGGGAATGTTTGTAGATAGCGTTGGAGGGCGACTCTTGCTTCGGGGCGTTGGCTATTGAGGTAGAGGTGGTTGGCACTGACGAAAAGCAGAGAGTCGCGTTCGGACATATTGACGTGGGCGAACGAGCCGAGGGTTGCGGTGTAGGCTATGTAGCCATCGTAGTCGCCACGTTCCATGTATATGTTTCGCAGACCAGCGAGTGCATCGTTGGCGATGGGTGTCGAAGGATATTCATTGACTACCCGTTTGTAGAATGCCATCGAGTTGTCGTATTCACCATTGTTGTAGTATAGCAAACCGAGCTGGAGCATGGCTTGTGGTGCGAGACTGCCTTTGGGATAGTTTTCTTTTACGACTTTGTAGTTGTAGATGGCGTCTTTGATGTTGCCGAGGGCGACATAGGCACGTGCTTTCTCAAAGTAGGCGTTGTCGACATAGACAGACTTGGGGTATTGACCTATGAGGTTGTCGAGTTGCACAATTTTTCCTTGGTGGTTGTTTTGTAGACCCATGCATACGGCTTTTTGCAACATTGAGTAGTCGCCTTGCGAGGGAGAGAGAGCTATGGCTTTGTCGTAGTATGTGAGTGCGTTGGAAAAGTCGCGGTCGACGTAGAGGCAATCGCCAATGCGATTATTTGCGTCGGCTTCTACTTGTTCGTTTTTATGCCCTGCAAGATTGACGTAGCGCAAGAACCATCGACGTGCGTTGAGATAGTCTTTTTGGTTGAAATAGGTGTAGCCTACGTTGTAGTGTGCCATTGGGAATTCATCGACTTCGGTGGCGTTGTAGGCGTTTATAAACATTATGTATTTGTCGCGGGCTTCGGTAATGTTGCCTTTGTTGTAGAGCCCTTCGGCTTGCCAATAGTATGTGCGTGCCTTTATTTTGGCGTCGTAGTCGGCATATCGCATTGAATAGTCGAAAAATTCGGAGGCTTCGTCGGTATTGCCGCCAGCATATAGTTCGAGACCTCGGTAGAACGATATGCGTTGGAGTGCTTGATAGAGCGCAAGGTCTTTGTGTTGGATTTTCTCCATTGTCTGCAAGGCTTTTTTGTAGTTCTTGGAGCTAACAAAGGCCTTGCTCATAAGGTTATAGGCTTCGTCGCGATGAGCACCTGCGGGGTATAGTTCGACAAACTCTACAAGGCTACTTATGATTTCATCGAAAGGAGAAAAGTTGAGTTCGTAGGCAAGTTTGAGTTTATTGAAGTGAGCGTCTTCTGTAATGGCGGGGTCGAAACCGCTGCGAGCTGCGGCTTCGAAAGCTGTACGAGCTCTTTTTTTGTCGCCAAGTTTGATATATGAGGCTGCCAGATTGTAGTAGGCATTTTGTGCGGTCTCATCGTTCTCGTTGGTAACTTTGCTCAGATATTCGGTGGCACGCTTGTAGTCGGCAGTGTTGAAATAAGACATACCGAGGTGGTATAGGTCGTTGCGAGAGACTTTTTGAGGATAGGTGTCTTGTAGCTTGTTGTAGACACTTATGGCTGCTGAATATTCGGCAGTCATGAAGTGGCAGTCGGCCACGATACGTAGCATTTCGGCTGTCTTATTGCCTTTTTGTTCGCTGAGAGGGCGAGCATAGCGCAGAGCGTCGGCATAGTTGCCTTTGAGGTAAAGAATATGAGCTATATAGTAGCTTGAGGCTTGGCTGAAGCCTTCGTCTTTTTCGAGGGTAGCGAAGGCTTTGAGTGCGTCGTCGAGGTTGCCATTTTCGTAGTCGACGTGGGCGCGATAGTAGGATATGGCATTGGCATATTCACCTTCGTTGCCACGAATTTTGTCGAACTGAGCAACGGCAAGTGTATGATTGCCTTGCATAAATTGGCAATAGCCTTTTTTGAAGATGAGGTGTCGACGTTCGTCAGAGGGTAGAGCATCTTCGTTGGCAGTCTCGAAATTGTCGAGTGCTTTGCGAATATTGCCATTGGACAAATGGTGGTCGCCAAGATGATATAGGGCTTGCGAGCGGTGCTGATTGTGCTGATTAGAAAGTTGGAAGTTGTTGAGAAGTACCGTGGCATCGGCATTGTTGAGGAACTTGGCGCATAGGGCTGTGAAGTATTGTGCGTCTTCGGCAATCTGTCCGTCGGTTAGGTCGGCATCGAGTGATGGTTGGATACTTTCGAAGCAGCTACGCGCAGAGCCATACATGCCAGCATCGTAGAGCATAAGGGCTTCTTCGAACTTGGCGACAGAAGCATCGTAGATGGCGGTTCGCTGAGCTGATGTGCTAAGAGAGACCGCAATCAAGAATATTGAACTGCAAAGTTTTTTCGTGTGCATCGTGTTGTGATAGGGGAGTGGGGGAAAATGTGGTGTTAAAAAGTCTGATGGCAAAAGTAATTAATTAGCTTTTTTAGAGCTGAAGTAGGCACGTATTCTTTTAAGACCATCGACCCCGAGTATGGTAAGTCCGGAATATTGAAAGGTCTTGGCGAGTCCGAAGAAAATGACAAATCGGAGTCCGCGGTCGGTGAGCGGAACGTCGGAACGCCAAAAGCCCCAAAGGGAAACGACGTAGCACACGACGCACAGAAGTAGGAGTGCAATGCCAACACGCGGAGAGAGCGAACGGAGAAATTTCTTCATTGGACTTTTATGGTTTAACGTTTTTGGAGCCAAATTATTTTGCTGCTTGGCGAGTAAATGCCACCAAGTGTGGTGTTTTTGCTAATTAGAGTGACAGAGCCATCTTTTTCGTCGACTTTCCAGACGTTATACTTGCCCTTGTCTATGGTGCAAGAGGCGTTGTTCTCGTTAGCATAGATTAGGTGTCCTTTGCTGCCATTGAGAAGCCAACAAGATTCTGATTGCTGTGGCATCATGGTGGCTATATCTTGTTTTAGTTGTTCGTTTTTAATGGTGACGTTGGGCAGTGAGCCTCCAGCCATAAGGATTGCCCAACCGTATTCGGGGTATTGCTGAGCAAAGAAAGTTACGGCTTTGCTTGGGTATTGTGTGCGATACTCTGCAACAGCTTTATAGGCTTCGACTTTGCTTGTTTTGCCGACTTTCATTTTGCGCATCCACTGGCGAGGAGCTAAGTTTTTTCCAGCTTCGGGAGCCCAAAGCCCTGCTGTGTTGTAGTGCCAATAGCGTATGTCGATGATGTCGACGATGTTGGCACGGCGTTCGTCGGCAAGAATTGCGTCTTGTGCATCGCGAGTGCAACTGAGTGCGACTATGGGGTGACGACCGGTTTCGGCTTCCCACTCTGCGATGATGTCGAGCCAAAACTGTACGAAGTGGAGTGGACCAGTGTATTCGTCGCTAAGAACATGAACAATATTGGGGTTGTCTGCAGTTTGGTCGAGGCACATTCGAATGTAGTTTCTATGTAGCTGACGTGCGTGTTCGTTGTTTACAACGTCGTAGAACTGTTCGGCGACGAAAATTCGTTTGTCGCCAGCAAAGGGGACGGGTTCGGGGAAGATGTCGTCGGTAGAATTGATGTTGTTGACTGGTCGCCAAGGGCAGTCGACCCAATGTGCTCCAGCCTCAAGAATGTTGTGTTGGAAGTAGTGTTGGCAATATAGAATCTGCCCATTGGGGAGAGCGGCTTGGGCATATTGGCGGAGGCGATTCCAATACCAATTGTTGGGTTGTGTGAGGTCGTAGCGAGAAAGTCCGTCCCACGCGGAGTCTTGTCCTGAGCGGGCAAAAGCCTGTTCGTAGAAAGGAGCGGCGACTTCGGCGTCGGCGCGTCGGATGCGTTCGTGGTCGATACGTCGGAGGTCGTACCAAAGTCCGTAGTGATGATCGAGCATGGCATAGCCATTTGTGTGGAGGGTTGCTACGACACTGTCTATTCTGTCGGTCAGTCCGATGCCTTCGCGTCCGGGCACAAAACGAGTAAGTGCTGGCCGACCATCGGTGCGGACGTAATTGTCTTTCACGCGACCATTCCACCAAGGAATAGCATAACGATTGCCACAGAGTATTTGGTTGTTGGTGGTGATGACGCCATTGCTAGACATGGTGAAAACCGATTTTGCGGTTGCCGCTTTGCTCTTTTTGCCTGTTGACCGAGATAGGAGTGCGACAACATCTTTGAATGATTTGGCTGTGGATGGAACGTCGGTCGAAATTTGTTGGAGTGAGTCTATCCACATGGCAAGCGTAAGGCGTGGTGTGGAGAGGGATTCTTGTGCCAACGTCATGGCCTGTTCGACGGTGGGTGAACTGGTGGCATTGACATCGCGAGGGAGTAGGTGTCCGTCGATGTTTTTGTCGGCAAGGCGAGAGGCCAGTTGGTGGTAGAACAGACTGCGTGGTGACACGTGGTCGTTGCTACTGGTCCAGTGAGCATTGCCAGTTAGTGTACCCCAACAGCCGTGTCCAGAGGAGCAATTGAGAGTGTCGGGAGAGTATAGGTAGATTGTTGAGGCGGTGCATTGCCAAGCCATTGAGTTGGCGGTATTCCATCCTGTGCCCATTTGGAATTGTTCGAGGTTGGCAAAACGAATGTCGCCTCGGTCGATGTTGACTATGTCGAATAAAACACCAGGAGCCCATGAGCCAACAGAGCCGCTGAATCCAAAACTTTCTTCGGTATCACACTGGACGAAGGCGTTTGGACCAGCAGCGCAGTAGCCCACAGAAAAGTCGTTAATGCCTTGTCGAGATAGGCAACGTTGGAATAGGCACTGCTGTCCACGAGTGGTAAACGTGCGACGTCGCCAACCTCCAATTTCGGAAATTGGGTTAGTGGAGATACAGTCTTCGACGGTGATGAGAGAAGTGTTTTTTTGCAAGCATACGGCAGAGCCTGAAAGGTTGGCAAAATTGACGTGTCGAACCCAAGAGTTGCTTGCATTGTCGACATATATGCCATCCCAGCAGTGGTCTTCGTCTTTGAGATTGTGAGTGTTGAAGACGCTTTGAATGGATAAGTTTTCGATACCGCACTCGACAATGTTTTCATTGGCAAACTTGGAGACGTAGATTCCGCCAAACTCTTTGCTAATTGAGCAAGTGAGCGGAGCTGATAGTCGGACAGAATCGGACGTGACGGATGTTACGATGCGATGCCACTCTATTTCAATGTCGCCCTTTTTCCAACCAGTATAATCGAGCCCGCCACCAAAATCGTTCATAGCAAGGCTGTTTATCCATTCGAGAGTACATGGGCGGATAAGTTTTATATTGTCTCCGACTGCAAGAGACAGACTACCCTTGGGTATCGACATTGCGCCAGAAGGGATGTCGGTGTTGAGAAGGACGGGGACTGTAAGTTCGGTAGACGCTTTACGCCCTTCGATGTAGACTGCTGCACCACGGTCGAAACCATGTTTGATAATGATGGTCTTATTGATCCCTTCGCCACGAAGGACTATTCCACTGCAAGATATACGGATGGGGTGCTCGATGTGATATTTGCCAGCACGTAGAAGGATTGTTCCGCGATGAGAGTTGTTGTCGGCAGGCTGTGAAGCGAGATAGTCTATGGCTTGTTGTATGGCATCGGGGTGCGAAGAAGCGTCTTCTGGTGTAAGAACAACAACGACAGGTAATGTGGGAATGGTGCATTCGGATGCGTGATAGCCACAATAGCTATAGTCTAACGGAATAAAAACTTTCTTGGGTGGTTTGCCAGCAAAGGCTAAATGGCTGGCGACAAGGAACAAAATAAGAAGCAGAAGAACGTTTTTATTTTTCATTGACGGGCGAAAGATAAAGGTT
The DNA here is from genome assembly GCA_937892095.1 of uncultured Bacteroidales bacterium. Lineage (GTDB taxonomy): Bacteria > Bacteroidota > Bacteroidia > Bacteroidales > Marinilabiliaceae > W3P20-009. The sequence continues at coordinate 11,677 of CALAVC010000197.1, forward strand.
GTTTTCCCTAATGTACTTGACGACATTTGGGTGAGTAAAGTTGCTGATGTCGATGTTTTTTGATACCCACTGGCGAAGCATTGTAGATGAGATGTCGATTTGTGGGGCATTGAGTACGTCGACTTTTGCACCAAGGGCTTGTATAGGTTGTGGGTCGAGGACTTGTCTGGGTCGTGGGTAGACGATAATGCGTCTGCCGTGCAGAAGTTCGTTGGCAGAGTGCCAAGAAGAAAGTCCGTCAAGGTTGTCGCCACCGATGACGATGGAGAAAGTGTGGTGTGGATAGTCGGCTTGTAGTTGACGAATGGTTTGAACTGTGTATGAAGGGAGTGGAAGGTGGAGCTCGACGTCGGAGACTTTGAGACGTGTAGATTCTGCAACGGCGAGACTGACCATACGTAGTCGATGTTCGGCAGGAGCTAAATCGGCTACGTTTTTAAAAGGATTGTGTGGGCTGACAACATACCATACTTCGTCGACTGAAGCGAAGTTGAGTACGTATTGCCCGAGCATGACGTGTCCGTAGTGGACGGGGTTGAATGAGCCAAATAGGAGTGCTATTTGCATTGGTCGATGAAATGACTGACAACATCGACAGCTTCTTGCTTGGCTGTGTCGAGGTTGTCGTTGACTATAATGCGGTCGAATTGTGGTGCAAAAGTCAACTCTTTTTGAGCTTTGTCTACGCGCTGAGCTATTTTTTCGGCAGAGTCTGTGCCACGGGAGATGAGTCGGCGACGGAGTTCGTCTATGCTTGGTGGCATGATGAAGATTGTTAGGGCTTTGTCGCCAAAAATCTTTTTAAGATTTAGCCCCCCGACAACGTCGACGTCGAACACTATTGTCTTACCGAGTGCCCATATCCGTTCGACTTCGGAGCGAAGAGTTCCGTAGAAACAGTCAGAATAGACTTCCTCGTATTCGACAAATTCGTCGTTTTGAATGCGTGTGCGGAACTCATCGGTCGAGAGGAAATAGTATTCTACTCCATGACGTTCGGCACCTCTGGGCTGACGGCTTGTGGCGGATATGGAGAACTCCATGTTGAGTCCGCAAGCGAGTAGATGGTTTATGATGGTGCTTTTGCCAGAACCCGATGGCGCTGAGAAAATGACAACTTTGCCTTGCATGATTAATTTAGAGAACGTTGAGTACTTGTTCTTTTATTTTTTCGAGTTCGTCTTTCATGCCAACGACGAGTCGTTGCATGTCGGCCTGATTGGCTTTGGAGCCGAGAGTGTTGATTTCGCGTCCCATTTCTTGAGCTATGAATCCCAGTTTTTTGCCGGGTTCGGCTTCGGAATCGATGGTTTCGACAAAGTATTTGAGATGATTGGCGAGACGTACTTTTTCTTCGTTTATGTCGAGTTTTTCGATGTAGAAGATGAGTTCTTGTTCGAGTCGGTTGTTGTCGACTTTGTCTCGCGAAATGATGTCTTCGAGGTTTGCGGTTATGCGAGAGCGTATTTTGTCGACACGTTCGGCTTCGTATTGTGGGACGAGTTGGGATAGTGACTTGATGTTGTCAATTCGTTGAAGGAGGTCGGCTTGGAGTGCGCGACCTTCTTGTTGGCGGAAGGCGATGAAGTTGTCAATTGCTTGGGCCACACAAGACATTACTTTGTTCCATTCCTCATCGTCGAGTTCTTGTTGAGCGGAGCGTACGACATCGGGTAGGGAGAGAATGATTTTCATGTAGTCTGTGTTGGCATCGGATATGCCAAGGTTGGTGGCAATGCCACGCAACTGAGTGTAGTATTGAGCAACTGCTTCATCGTCGATGCGTGCGACGTGGTCGGCATGAATGTTTTCGCTAAAAATGATGAAATCGACCTTGCCACGTGAGATTCGTGAAGCAAGGTAGCTGCGCAACTCGAGTTCTTTTTCGCGATATAGTGCTGGGATTCGGACAGCGAGGTCGAGCTGTTTGCTATTGAGAGATTTTACTTCTACGGTAATTTTTTTGTTCGGCAATTCGATAGTGGCTTTGCCGTAGCCAGTCATGGAATATATCATCGGAGCAAAATGCTGTAATCTTTTGTAGCAAAGTTAGTTAAATGTTTGTGATTAATTGTGATTTTATGGACGGTGCATTAGGTGGTTCGCCATTTATATGATTGATGTCTTGCTACGATGTGAGTAAAAACAAACAAAAAAGAGACGCAAGCGAGTGCGTCTCAGAGGTGTGTGTATGCTTTGAAAATCAGTTGAAGCGATAGGCGAGTCCAAACCGAAACATACCTTGACGCCCAAAGCCCATCTCGGCAAAGCCTCTAATGCGAGTTCCGACAGATATTCCGATTGGCGTAACTTGGTAGGCAAAGAGGCGACTTTCTTCGCTCTCGACTGTGGTGTCGTCGAATTCGCCAGATACTTTCTTGTATGAATCGGCAATGAAAGTCATGCCGAAAGCTAATTTGCTGTACATGTTGACACGGTCTTTGGCAAGCCAACTAAAACGTACTGCTGGTGTGAGCGATATGTAGCGTGTGGTTTGTTCTCCCATCTTGGTTTCTTCGTCAGTCTTAATGCTACGAGATATGCAGTCTTGCTTGCGAGACTCATAGGTAAGGTCGAGACCATAGGACAACCAACGCAAGGGACGATAGAGGTATTGTAAATCGATGGCGCCAGAGAATTCTTTGTTCTGTGTAGAGACGCTGCCGAGTGTGACTCCAGCAACGATTATGTCGGAAAAGACATCAATGATTTGAATGTCGGTAATAGTACCATAGCCGACTGAGATCTCGTGTTGTGGTAGATTTTGGTCGGAATATTCGTCTTGCGCCCTAAGGCTACTGAAAGGGGCAAGCGCGAAAGCTATGAGAGGAAATAGATATTTTAGTTTAGTCATACAAGATATGACGTTTGCGGAAGTAAAAAGGTTGCTATTGGGGCTATCATCTTTGCTTGGGACCTAAGTAATATATTTTCATCTGACAATTGGCACAGTCTGGCACAACCTTATAGTCGGCATATTCGTTGCTGATTTTGAGAGGGATGAGTTTTGCATAGGCTGGGTGCTGACGTAGGCAACGACCAAGACTGAACATTATGCAGTGCTTTGTGGTCATGACGATTTGCCCAATGTGTTTTGAAGACAACTCGTAGGCTTGCTCAACGGATGTGGCACCATGGGCGAGGTAGAAGCTACGTGCAGACTTATTGGCGACATTTTGTTCGGCTGTGATGTGTGAGTCTGGCACGTGAACATTAGAGTTGTCGGGCAGAGAATGGGGTGTTGGAGCAAAATGTCGGAGTCGATTTTCGGTGTGGAGAGTTAGTGCTTTGCGACGAAAGTCGTTGAGGAGAGACTGTGTGAGAAATGGGAAAATGTCAGAAGAAAAGTCGGTAAATAAGATTTCTTGGAAAATGTATGAAGTCCCACCTGTTTTTTGGAGTGATTGCTCGAAACGCGATTGGGCAAGTGAGACGTTTTGGGCAAGTTGACCATCGGTGGTTAAGTTGGCAATGGTCTCGATGCCGATGTTGTCGGTGATTTTCAGGGTGAGAATGTCGGGTTGGAAAGAGACTTCGGCACGTAGGTATATTAGACGTCGGGTGCAGTCGGATGCTAATTGGTTTTCGAAGGCTACGTCTTGATTGCGATAGATGACGTCTCCATTCCGTAATCCGCCAACATTGGGGACGATAAGCCTGCTTCCTTGCGAAGAGTTGATGCGCATGCCACCAGTGCGGCCGTCGGGACCAATGTAGCAAATGCCGTCGCCATTGTTGAAAACGACATTGGATTGTACACTCAGACTGTTGCGAGAAACGTTTTGGGCGGTGCCTATTTTTTCTCCAATCGATTTAGGTGTATGTGGTTGCCAAATGTCGGAGTGGCGTCCATTGGCAAAATAGTCGGTAAATCCTCTGTTGAAACTCTTGTTGATGTTGGGAGTAAACGATGAACTTACGATTGGCGACGAGAGGCGCGATAGGTGTGGGCGAGATGCGAGTAGGCTCTCGAGCTTTTCGTGGTAGAACTGCGTTATGTTGGCTACATAGGCAGCATCTTTCAGTCGTCCCTCAATTTTGAACGAAGAGACACCTATGTCGAGAAGTTTGGCAAGGTTGTCTTTTTGACAATTGTCTTTGAGCGAGAGTACGTGTTTTGAGCGTGCAAGCGAAGAGCCGTCAGCAGCTATGATGTCGTAGGCCATGCGACATGGTTGCGCACAGAGACCACGATTGGCAGAGCGTCCGCCTTGGGCGAGGCTCATGTAGCATCGACCGCTATAAGAAACACATAGAGCACCATGGATGAATGTTTCGAGGCGTACGGTTGTTTGACGAGCTATTTGCTCGATTTGCGAGAGAGAAAGTTCGCGAGCAAGGACAACCTGACGGAAGCCGAGATTTTGGCGAAAGATGACGGACTCGGGTGTCTGGTTGTCGCATTGTGTGCTGGCGTGCAGCTCGATGGGTGGCATGTCGGAACTAAGAAGTGCCATATCTTGCACTATGAGGACGTCGGTGCCGGCATTGTAGATTTGCCATGCGAGTTCTTTGGCTGCGTTGACTTCGTTGTCGAAAAGGATAGTGTTGAGCGCAACGTGCAGACGTGCGCCATAGGTGTGGGCGTATTCGGCAGAAGCACGGATGTCGTCGATTGAATTTCCTGCGGCTCCGCGTGCACTAAATTGTGGTGCGCCTATGTAGACGGCGTCGGCTCCATGTCGTATGGCAGCACGTACGCAATCGAAGTTGCGAGCAGGTGCGAGGAGTTCTATTTTGCTACGGTCGGTTGTCATTGGCCTATAAAAAAAGCAGACGTCTTGTGTGAGCAACGTCTGCTATGGGGAATGTAGTTCTGATGAACTATGTATTACTTGCGGAAGAGGAAATGCTTGGCGATGGTCTCGTTGTTGTAGACGCAAGCAATGGTCTCGGCAAACATTTCGGCTATGGAGAGAACTTTTATCTTATGACTTTGTTGTTTGAGTGGTATGGAGTCGGTTATGATAACCTCTTTGATGGTCGACTTCTCAATGTTGTCGAATGCGGGACCAGAGAGTACACCGTGCGAAGCAAAAGCTCGTACACTTTTGGCACCTTGTTCCATCATTTTATCGGCAGCTGCGGAGAGTGTTCCTGCTGTGTCGATCATGTCATCGAGGAGTATGACGTTCTTGTCTTTTACATCGCCAATGACACGCATTTCACCTACGACATTGGGGCGTGGGCGGTGCTTGTGGCAGATGACCATAGGTACGTCGAAGAACTTGGCGTAGCTGTTGGCACGCTTCGAGCCACCTGCGTCGGGCGAAGCCATTACCATGTCTTCGAGTCCGAGAGCTTGGATGTAGGGGACAAAGATGGTGGAGGAGTAGAGGTGGTCGACAGGAATGTTGAAGAAGCCTTGAATTTGGTCAGCATGGAGGTCCATTGTTATGACGCGGTCGACTCCGGCAGCGGAAAGAAGGTCGGCAACAAGTTTGGCACCAATGGCAACGCGAGGTTGGTCTTTGCGGTCTTGGCGAGCGAAGCCGAAGTAAGGAATGACAGCGTTGATGCTGGCGGCAGAGGCACGTTTGGCTGCATCTATCATCATGAGCAACTCAAATAGATTGTCGGCCGGCTGAAAAGTGCTTTGGATTAGGAAGACGTGCGAACCACGAATGGTTTCGTTATACATTGTGGTGTATTCGCCATCGGAAAAAAGGAGTTTGTTTACTTTGCCCAACTCTTGCCCGTAGGCTGCGGCAATCTTCTCGGCGAGGTATTTGGTGGCTGTGCCTGCGAAGATTTTCACTGACGATTGAGGTTGCATTAGCTTAAATGGTAGTGTGCAGTGTTCTTTATTTTTGCTGTGGCAAAAGTAATAAAATACTTTTATCGCAATAGTAAATTTTTTGCACATAAAGTTGAAAAGGATTAATATTGCGTAGAAATAGTTTTTGTTTAAGAACTTTTTCTTTTTTTAGCATTAGGAAGAAAATGATAAAAATAGCGGAGAGAGAATCTCTGCTATGACTATGAAAAGTTGATTATACACCAACAACTTTTTCATGAATTTGGGTTAGGTTAGGATAAGAGGCGACGACG
>CALAVC010000198.1 GCA_937892095.1 uncultured Bacteroidales bacterium
CGGTGAACAAGCAGTAGAGCGGAGCGTGAGCAAGACGCCCTTGCTGACCCTCGGAAATAATGGCCAAAGCAGTGGCAACACCAATGCCATCGTCGGCACCAAGGGTTGTACCATGGCTACGAAGCCAATTGCCATCGACATAAGCGGGGATGGGGTCAGCAAGGAAGTCGTGGTTGACGTTGGCGTTTTTTTCGCACACCATGTCGATATGCGCCTGCAACGTAATGGGCGACGAATCTTCACAACCAGAAGTGGCAGGAATCGAATACAACACATTTCCAACGGAATCAGTCTGTACACTGACGTTGTGCTGATGTGCCCAAGAAACGAGGTAGGCGACCATTTGCTCCTCGTGTTTCGACGGGCGAGGAATTTTGGTTATGTCGATAAAAAAAGGCCAAATAGGGTTTCGGTGAAGAAGATTGAGCATGACGAAAATTAGATATTATTGAGGACGTGTTCGATGAGGTTCTCGATGACAGGCTTGTAGTCTTTGGTATATTTGCCTGCGAGTCGATTGGCAATGATGGCACAAACGGTTGCCGCCTTATGACCGAGAAGAAGTGAGAGACCATAGATTGCAGAACATTCCATTTCGTAGTTTGTTATGCGCCTTTGCTCGTAGCGGAAAGCCGTTATTTTTTCGTTGATGAAAGGGTCGGCAAGAGGTAGGCGGACGACTCGTCCTTGTGGACCATAGAATCCGGGTGCTGAAATGGTTGTGCCAATGTTTATACGAGGATCGTTTTTGAGACGGTCGATGAGGGCATTGTCAGCATCGACGACATAAGGTTGGGTGAGTTGCTTATTCCAATTGGTGTGGAGCTTGAACGCCTCTTCGAAAGCAAGGTCGGCGACACCATCTCGCCCAGCATAGAAGTTGAGTAGTCCGTCGAAACCGATAGCAGCTTCGGAGAGTAGCCAAGTGTCGACATCGAGGTCGACCTGCAAAGAACCAGAAGTACCGATGCGGACTATTTCGAGCGTGGTATGTTTGGGTAGTGGAAGCCGAGTCTTGAAGTCGATGTTGACCAAAGCATCGAGTTCGGTCATTACGATGTCGATATTGTCTGTACCGATACCTGTGGAAAGGACAGTGATTCGCTTGCCACGATAGGTACCAGTGGCACTGATAAACTCTCGGTTAGAGGCTTCGGACTCTATGTTGTCGAAACGATTCTTGATGAGCGCAACTCGTCCGGGGTCGCCCACAAGAATGACCTTATGGGCAAGATTGCCCGGAAGTATATGTAGATGGAACGCCGAACCGTCTGGATTGATTATGAGTTCGGAATCGGCAATTGGTTGTTGTGCCATGATTTACAAAGTTTTAATGGTTAGTCTAATTTGATTTGGTTACCCTGTTTGTCGAAACCGACGACGAATGCACCTTTGAAACCTGCAGCTTCGACAATAGGTATGTCTTTTTCGGCTTCGACACGCGAAGCATAGTTGCCATAGTAGAAACGAGTCAGTCCACGACCTGGGATTAACATAGAGGAGACTCTCTTAGAATCTAATGTACTTGTTTTGGGGCGATTTTTATACACGCCAAATTGTATTTTGTATGTCAACTGGTCGCTGCCATTGGTAGAAGACTCAATGGGTGTTTCGGATGTGGTTGTTTTTTCGACTTTTGCAGATTCTTTTTGTACCATTGGAGATTCGTTATCGACTTCGATGCCACTTATTGATGGAAGTGGGAAAGAGCCATCGGAGTGAACGAGATAGCGCGAGAGACATTTGTCGAAGGCGGAGAATATGCGTCGGCGCATTAGATTGGCTTCGCGGAGTTTGTCTGGTGTTGCACGAAGTGGATCGACAACTTTTACGAGATTGGAATAACGAATGGCTTTGTTGCGAAGCTCGACGAGCTCGGCAGTATTATAGATATTTTGGGTTTCTACTTTAGCAATTAAAGCTTGGGTGCGAGATGCATAGACTTGGACCTTGCGCGCAGATGCTTCGGAGACGAGAGTAGATGCAGCAGCACGATAGTCAGCAACCCTGCGGAGAGCGTCAGAGGCAGAAAGCGTGGCGAGATGTCCGTCTTCGTCGAGAGCTGAGACTCGCTCACCACTGGTGGCAGCCTCGTACATTTTGGCAGCTTCGAGTTCGATTAGCGAAGCCCATGCGATAAGACTGTCTTGCAAAGCAATGGCATTGCGTTCACCGGTCGTAAAGAGTTCAAAAATTTCTTCGTCGCGAGCAAGACGAGCATCGCGAAAGACAACGTCAGAGTATACAGAAAAATTGCTGCTGATAAGCCAATGCGACCAATCGATATTTTTTGTTTTTGTGTGGAGAGTGGTCGCAAGCGGAGTGTATTTGCCAGAGGCTACAAGCTTGTTTATTTCTTGAATTTCTTCGTTGCGAGCAAGGTCAGTCTTATCGGCTATTTCATCTTCGAGGGCATATATACTTCGCTCAGTACGAAGAAGTTGTTGCAGTTTGGCATTGCGTTCGAGAGAGCCAAGCGACATGAATTCTTTGCGTTGAGTGGCCATATTTTGAACGAGGCTATCTTTCTCGTGTTGAGCTAAGACGACTTGTCGGAATGTTCGCGCAGCTTGTGGAGACCGGAAGTGCTCCCACTGTGTATAGTTCAAAGAGTCGCAAATTTGCAAATGAAACTGTTCCTTAATGCGTATTGAAGCCGTGGCGACCTTTTCAGCGTTCGTGCTTGAGGCAGAAAGGGTATCGACGTAAAGTGGCATTGATATGGCAATGCGTATGTCGTCGGTTGTCTGCGCAATGTTGCGGATAACAGAATCGTCCCAAATGATTTCGTAGACTGTAAGAGAATCTGACGAATGAGTATCGCGTGAGGAAGCGAACCAAGCTTTATGTGCTTCGTCATCGACTACAAAAAGGAGATCGTCATAGGGTGAATTGAAAGGGACACCGATGTTGACAGGTGGTGAAAAAGAACGTGTTTCGGAATCGTAGGTAGAACGATAGATGTCGAAACCACCCAAACCACCAAGTCGGTCAGAAGCGAAGTAGAGCGTGGTGCCGTCGGTAAGAAGGAACGGTGTACGGTCGTTGGCATTGGCATCGTCGGGAACAATGCCTTCGAGGATGGACATTTCGCTCCAACCATCGATAAGTTTTTCCATTTTGTGGAGACGCTCAAAGCCTTCGTCATCGGTGATTGAGAAATAGACAGCGTCGGCACGCTCGGTCATGTACATCAGACCTTCGGGGTCGATGTTTGACTGAAAGAAGCGACTATTTTTGCTAACTATACCAGCTTCGCGAGAGGCGTGGTAGGCCGAGAGTATTTGACTATTAGGAAGATTTGTTTTAGAGATGGTCTTGACACTAAATATTTTGCTTGCGATGCGTTGTGCGCTTTCGACTTGCGAAAGGAAAGTGTTGGCGAGAGCTATTTGCTTTTCGTCTTTGGATTGCGAGAGGAATGTGGATAGTGCGGCATGTGCTTGCTCGTATTCACAGAGAAGTTGATAGGCACGTCCGAGGAATAGATTTGATTGAATGCGAGCATAGTTGCGCAACTGGGCCATTTTGAGACGTCGAACAGCATCGGACAGATTTTGTGCGGCCATAGCTTCGGCGGCACCGAGCAAGAAGTTGGCACGTCCATCGCGTTCGTTTTCAGAAAGATTAGGGCTGAGGAGGCTGACGACCTCGGAATATTTTTCAGAGTCGAAGAGCGACGTGGCGTTGGCAAGTAATTCGTTGCGCGACTGTGCCAAGAGGCTTAGTGGCGCGGCAATGATGGCTATGAGTATGGCTATGTAGAGTCGCAACATTTTGATTATTCGTAGGTAATGTGTGTCATAACATCGCGATATGTAGTGAGGATTTTGGATTTTGAGACGAAACCGACATAAGTGCGATTAGAAACAACGGGTAAGTTCCAAGCTCCAGAATCTTCAAACTTTTTCATGACAGAAGTCATACTTTCGTTGGAAGAAACGAAAGCACGAGGTATGTCCATAAAATCGCGGACGTAAGTATTTTCGTAGCGAGATTGGTCGAAAATAAAGTCGCGTATTTCAACAATGGATACGACACCTATAAGTTCGTTGCGATTGTTGACAACTGGGAACAGATTGCGTCGAGACGTGGAAACAGCCCGAACGAGGTCACCAAGCGTAGCTTCGGAATGAACGGGCGTAAAATCGGTTTCGATAACATTCTCAAGGTGCATTAGTGTGAGAACAGTCTTGTCGCGTTCGTGGGTAAGAAGTTCGCCTTTGACAGCTAGAGGCTTGGTATAGATGCTTTGTGGCGCGAAGAACTCCATAACGACATGCGATACGGTGGCGACAAGCATAAGTGGCAGAAGGAGTTCGTAGCCATCGGTTATCTCGGCAATAAGGAAAATGGCAGTCATGGGAGCATGCATGACACCAGCCATAACACCAGCCATACCGACGAGAGTAAAATTGGCAGTTGGTAACCCGACGACGCCAAGTGCGTTGAGAAGTGCGGCAAAAAAGAAACCAGCAACGGCCCCCATAAAAAGTGATGGTGCAAAAGTACCACCGACGCCACCAGCGGCTGTTGTTGAAGCCGTGGCTACGGTCTTAAGCAACAGAATTAGCCCCGCAAAAAGTAGTAGACCAAATTCACTTTCACCAGTAAGATGTTCGATGGGAGAACCGCGCAGAATTTCGGTTGTAGAACCACGAAGAAGGACACCGATGGTGCTATAACCTTCACCATAGAGAGGGGGTAGCAAAAAAATGAGCAGACCAAGTAGGAGACTACCGATGGCCCATCGGAGCCAATGATTTTTTATAGTAGCCATAAGACGCTCGGGCAGCCAGAGTGCGCGAGTGAAGAGGGGAGATATAAGACCACAAAATATGCCGAGGAGGAGGTAGTAGGGCATATTGGATAGCGTAAATGGATGTATCTGACTTTGACTAAACTCAACATCTTGCCCGATAAACCAATAGGTGAGCGACGTTGCTGTGACAGCAGATACCATGAGTGGCACCATGGAAGCCATAGTAAGATTGAGCATGAGAATTTCGAGAGTAAAAACCATGCCTGCAATTGGTGCTTTAAAGACACCTGCGATGCCACCAGCTGCACCACAAGCCATCAGAAGCGTGATAGTCTTATAGTCTTGCCTGAATAGTTTTGCTATGTTGGAGCCTATGCCAGCACCTGTTAGTGCAATCGGAGCTTCGGCACCGACTGAACCACCGAAACCGATGGTGAAAGAACTGGTAACTACTGATGAATAAACGTGATGTTTTTTGAGAGAACTACCAGACTGCGAAATGGCGTGAAGAATTTGCGTGATACCATGTCCAAGATTTTGACGGATGACATATCGGACAAGGAGCATGCTGATAAGAATGCCGACAGCAGGACTGAATATGAGCAAGAAGCTATAACCACTTTCGGAAAGTCCGATAACAATCTGCTTAACAGCATCGACAGCATGCTTGAGGGTAACGGCAGCAAGTCCGCTGGCAATGCCGACGAAAAAACTGAGCAACATTACAAAATATCGCTGTCCTATTTTGGCTGTTAAATGGATGGATATTTTGTTAGCTGTTGAGTGTATTATATCATTTATTTTTGACATTTCGGCTCCCGTTGGTGCATAAATGCGCGAGGCAAAGGTAGTCAAAAAAAAGTACTATATAAAGCAAAAGGCTTACCCTACGTGGGTAAGCCTTAAAGAGATTATGGAAACTCTGTTTTAGTTGAAAGCTTCGATGATGCCGTAGAAATCGGGAGCTTTGAGCGAAGCACCACCAATAAGACCACCATCGACATCGGGCTGAGCGAATAGTTCTTTGGCATTGGATGCCTTGCAGCTACCGCCATAGAGAATTGTGGTGTCATCGGCTACTTGCTTGCCATACTTGGCGGCAAGAACGCCACGGATGAAAGCGTGTATTTCTTGTGCTTGCGCGCTTGTGGCAGTCTTGCCTGTACCGATAGCCCATACCGGCTCGTAGGCAAGAACGATATTAGCGAACTGCTCGGCAGAAAGATGGAAGAGTGCATTTTCGACCTGCGCTTTAACTACTTCGTTCTGCTTACCAGCCTCACGTTGTTCGAGGACTTCACCAATGCAGAAGATGACTTTGAGGTTGTTAGCAAGAGCAAGGTCAACTTTTTCTTTGAGGATAGCGTCAGTCTCGCCATAGTAGGCGCGACGCTCGGAATGACCGAGGATGACGTACTCCGCACCTGTCGACTTGACCATTGCGGCAGAGACCTCACCAGTGTAGGCACCTTTTTCTTTGTCGGCACAGTTTTCGGCAGAAACTTTGATAAGCTTGTTGTCGACAGATCGGACAACATCGGCAAGATGAATAAATGGAGTACCGAGGATTACGGTACAGTTGGGGGCTTTTTCTGTAAGGATTTTGTTGACATCTTTGGCCAATTGGACACCCTCTGAGAGGGTATTGTTCATTTTCCAATTGCCTGCGACAATTTTCTTTCTCATTTGTTGCTTTATATATATTATGTAGAGAGACTCTACTTGTTTTTTTTGCGTTTGTAGACAAGCATAAAGACTATTATGCAAACAAGGACTAGGCAAAGCATTTGCAACCAATCGTAGCTCAGCTCGACACTTTGTAGATAGGAAGATGTTGGAGCAGCTGCAAAAGTATTAAAATCGGGCAAATGGTTGATGTGATACTTGGCTGAGATTACACCTCGTTGCATAACGATAACAGAGAGATTACTACGAACGATGGTCTTCAGCATAGTCTCGTCAGCAAGGAGGAAACTCAGTTCCGAATCGGGGAATTCGCTTTGTATTTGAAGTAAGACATCTTCGGTGGAAGAGGTACAGACATAGAATCGATAGCCATTTTTCCTGACCATATCGCTTAGATTTGCGATGCGTGTTAGGTCGCAATCGTCAGACTTCTCAAGTTTGGGAGATATAGCCAAAAATATTGGTTCAGGATCGTGGAGTAGTTCTTCTGAATGGTCTTCGCCGTCGCGATCTATAAATGTAAAATCATTTATAGAGGGCGTATAACCTTCTTTAACGACAACTGTACGAGTTTCGCGATAGACCCAAGTGGAATCATCGTATGGGTAGTTTTTTTCGTCAAACTCTTTTATTACACCATCCTTTTCGAGGAGAAAAGTTGTTGCATACTCGGTGAGGGGAGCATTGGAGGGAACCGACATAGCCTGCGGGACATCAGTGCCGACAGAGAACGGGCGAAAATCTATCATTGGTTCATCGGTAAGGCCTTTTATAGAGACAAGGACTCCGATTGTTACACCACAAGCGAGCAAAGCGGTTTGACGCCAACGCTTGACGGATGGCTTAAGTTCTTTGCTCCATTTAAAGACTAAAAAAGCAATGGGAAGAAAGATAAGATTCTTGAAGAATGTCTGCCAATTTGTGAGTTTAACGGCGTCTCCAAAACAGCCACAATCACTTACAGGGTTGACAAGAGCGATGTAAAGCGTTAGCGGTGTGTAAAAGAGCATGAAAAGCAAGGCGAACAAAGATGCGAGCCTAACATGCACTCCGACAAAAAGAGCGAAACCGACTGTGAACTCGACTATATTTTGGAGGACTGACAAGAATAGACAGAAGCCCTCAGGAACATTGCTAAAACCCCAAGCAATGAAATAATCCTCGATCTTGATGGCTCCACCAACTGGGTCGACACACTTAACAAAACCAGAAAAAAGGAAAAGTAGACCGAGCGACAAGCGGAGTAGGTTAAAGAATACGTATTTGAGAGATTTTTGCATGTCGATCGAGAATTTAATTAAGCAGTCTTGATGAGTACAAATATAGCATAATTTATCATATCGAGATAATTAGCATCTATACCTTCGGAGACTATGGCTTGTCCGTTGAGATCTTCGAGTTCCTTTGTGCGTAAGACTTTCATAAGTATTATGTCAGCAATACTTTCAGGTCGCATTTCACGCCATGCCTCACCATAGTCGTGATTTTTGCGAAGCATTAGCGAAAGAGCAGACTGAGATTTTTCATCGTAAAGTGCTATGGCTTGTTCGGCAGAAAGGTCGGCCGTGTCGGCAACACCATGCTCCAACTGGATTAAGGCCATAATTGCATAATTGACGATTCCTATTAATTCGGTACGAACGTCATCTTCGACTTGCTGATTTCCAATGATTTGTATATTGCGAATGCGTCGGACCTTAATAAGAATTTGATCGGTGAGAGAAGACGGACGAAGAACACGCCAAGCAGAACTATAGTCGTGAGCCTTTTGAGCGAAAAGGGTACGACAAAGAGCCACCTGTTCTTTGAACTGTTGCTCGGTGTTGGAAGACATTAGGGAGACTATTTATAGCGACGGATACAATCTGTGAACCCTTCCTTACTGATGGCATATATGCCCATGGGGACGACTACCTCGTCGGATGAGGTCTCGGCAATTTGTGAACCATCTTGAGCATAAACTTTGATTGTCAACCCTAACGGATTGTTGAGATGTAGCTCGAGTTGGTCTGAACTTAGCCTCTTGTGTCCTATAAAATAGATGACAGCACCATCGGGGAGATTTGGATATTCGATAGGGTCTGATGCAGAGACGTCGGAAGTTGAATCATCGAGAGATGCTGACGTAATGGTGATGTCAACTACCATTGTTTCAGATTGATCCGAAATGACACTATACGTATACGAAGCTATCTTGCCAACGAGCGTTGTTGGATCAGTTATGGTCTCGGCAGATACAACGAGATAGGTTTTCCCATTGGAAGTAAATGTTTCAACAGAGGCACTCGGAACATCGAGAGTAACGTCCAATATCTTAGAGACATCAACAACACTGGGAATGAAAACGCCGACTTTGCCACCCTTGACGAGAGCGACAGAAGATACGGATTGAGGCGAAAGTGAGACTGTATGAGCGGAGCTAATTATGCCATCGAGATTGAGTGTCCAAAGTTTGTTTGAAGCCAAAGAGACATCGACGAGCGTTGCAGAACCAGCTGAATTAGAGAGGGCTAAGGATTCGAGGTTTGAACTAACGTTGAGGGATTCGAGTTTGGCTTGTGCAGACAAATCAAGATTGTGTAGTTCGGAAGAAGGCGCAGAGAATCGCTTGAGATTTGTGTTTGAAGATAGTGTGAGCGAAGTAAGCGAAGAGACTGTAAGTTCCTCTACTTGTGTGAGGTATTCGATACCCTTGATAGAAGCCACATCGAGACCAGTAAGATCAACAGATGTTGCATTTAATATTTCAGTGGAACAAAGTTTTCCATCGGAGTTTGTATCAAAAGTGGAGGAGACGTAACCACGGAATATTTCATCGGGGAAAGAGACCGCATCAATATTTAGGCAATCGTCTTTTACTATAAGGTTATCTATTGTTAAGAGAACATTGAAATAATAACCATCAAGTGTGTTGCATCGGTAGGCATAAGAGAGACTCTTGGACTTTATGTCATCACCGAAAGGAGATGAAGGATTGGAAAATACAATAAACTTCGTTCCATCAACCTCACGAATCTCAGCAGAAACAGATTGTCCATCGAAAGAACAATAATCGACAATAAGCTGAGAATTTAGAGCAGTTGAAGGCATCTCTATACTAAGTTCCTCAGTATCAACATTATATGTTGCATCGACAACTACATTCTGCGGATTAAGGGCAGCGTTAATATTGCGACCTTGTAAATCGATTGCCATAATATGATTATTTACAGCTTTCAGCAAGGTCAACTTCGTCAAGTTAGAAACGTCAATAGACGACAGACTACTGTTAACAATCGAGAGCGATGTAAGATTGATCAACTTAGAAAGACCAAAGTCAACCGAAGTTAAATCTATGTTCTTTAGAGACAAAGAAGTCAAAGAAATATTTTTTGAAAGATCAAGAGTAGTAATTGACGTGGAAGATACATCGAGAGACGTGAGCGAAGATAGGTATTCGATGCCTTCGATTGACTCGATCGTATTAGAAGAAAGGGTTACACTGAGTGCAAGAGCGACCTCGTCTTCACAAAGTTTATCATCGGAATCGGTATCAAAATTAGAAGAGATATAAGAGCGGAACTCAGAATCGGGGAAATGCGTGTCGTCTATATCAACACATTCGGATATAACTTCATAGCTATCTATAGAGAGGGTGACAGACATATAGTGCATATCTGAGGAGGTGTTGCTACACTTTGTATTGTACCAATACGTTATTGAACATGCCTCGACATCAGCTGGACTAGTAAAGTCTGATATAACGACACAAGGATTTCCATTATAAGAATCGATAGTAAAATCGACATTATAATTGGTCTTTGTTGTCCCATCTTTTGACCACGAGAAATCGACAGAGTCGATACGAGATGCATCGATAGAAGGAAGGAAGATCCAAAGTACAGTATTTCCATTGGTAACATAGGCAGAAGAGGAGAGTGTCTGACCAGAAAGGTTACCCAAGGAAGTATGCTCAAGATTGAGACCGTCGAGGTTAACGGCAGCTACATGATTAGAAGAGAGGGAAAGAGATGTGAGTGAGGAAGGACAATGAGAGATGTCGAAAGATGAAAAATTACAATTGTCGAGTGCGAGCAAAGTAAGACCAGCAGGCAATGAATTGGTATTGACACTAATCAAATTGCTATTGTTGGGCAAACTAAGTGAAACAGTTGAAGACGGACAATCGAAAGTGGATATACCAACATTGGAGAGGTAGATGTTTTTAAGATTAGCGCAAGCCGTAAGATCTAAGGCATCACCGAGTGGGGTGTTAATGATAGTGAGATCTTGCATAGAGGATGGCAACAAAGAAACATCGAGAGAGGTTAGCCCAATAGAATTGCATTCGAGCGAATGAAGCGATGTAAAGTATTGAATACCCTGAAGGGAAGAGATGTTGACATTTTCAAGAACAATAGCAGCGACATGCGAAATTTCGGTAGTAGAAAGACAGAGGTCCGAATCTGTGTCGAAATTATCAGCAACATATTGTCTAAAATAAGTATCTGGGAAATTAGTTTCGTTGATGGCTATACAAGAAACATCTTGGACATTAGAAAGATAAAAGCCACAATGACTGATAACATTATTAGCAATATTGGCCGCAGTGTTGTAACTATAAGAAACAATGATACCTTCTAAATCGGAGACAGAAGCAATTGTAGAAGGGACATAGAAAGCAAGATATTTCGACCCACTTTCTGTGATTTCAAATATTTCAGAGACAGCCGATGAACCAATCATCAGGTCGGATATACGATCATAGATTAAGTTGTCATCTATTTGTATTTTGAGGTAACCATCACCGTACAAATAAGCTTGTGGCGCATAAGAGTTACAAGTTTGTTGAGCGGTTGCAAAATCGTTGTATTGAACGTTGAGACCATCGAGATTGAGGTAGGGAAAACCGTTGCCATTGATGTACAATTCGCTGAGAGAAGTACAGTTGGAGACATCAAGCAGAGATAGTCCACAGCTTTCTACACCAAGAGCTTGAAGCAAAGTAAGAGAAGATACATCGATGGTGTTAGACAAAGAAAGAGAATTATTAAGATATACTATTTCAAGATTAGGACAATGCGAGAAATCAAAATCAAAATCTTGACAAGAGGTGTAGGTGAAGTATTTGAGAAACGGGTAGTCAGTTAGGTTAAAGTTGGAGAACGAATAACAATTGTCGAAAGAAAGTTCAATGAGGGGAAGTAGGGACAGACCTCGTAGATCAACCGTGGTAGAAATATCGTTAAGAACCAAACCTATGTTATCCATTTCGAGAGGTTCTACGATGCCGTCTCTATCCATATCGACAAAGTCGAGGATTGGATTTATAACGTTATCATCTGGGAATACGTCGGAGGTTATATCGACTGAATATCCTGAACTATTCGACACATCGAAAGCCGTTGTGCCATCAGACTTAAAGGTAAGCCCAAAAACGAAACTACTGGAATTTAACACATCGACAAGCACACCATCGACTTCCTCCTGTATCTGCAAAAAAGCATGGGAATCAGCAAGTACGTTGGCTGATAAATTTTCTGTTACTTCGACATTACCATCTGTATCAAGAGTATACACATCTCCAAAATTGCCGTCGGAAGAAACGATATGGAGATTTCGCCCAGCGACAACATCTGATAAATAAAACTTAACGATAAAAGACGAAGGATCAGAATTCAAAATACGAATATCTTGCAGATAAGAAGAAGCCTCTTGCGCAAAAGCCTTAGGCGCTATAAGGGATATGATCGTGGTGAGAAGAGTAAGAAAGATACTTCTCTTTATATGTATGTTATTTTCCATAATAGATACGTCTTAAAATTGTGCAGTACACGAGTAACAAAGTATAAAGTTACAAATAAAACTTATAAATAGATTAAAAAATAAAAAACTTACAACAAAGAGGAATAAAATAGAAACAAAAATTGAGGCAAAAACTGTTGTTATACCACAATTTTACTTGTGTATATTGGGGGATTGTCTCAACAATTGTGGCGTATAACACAAAAAAAAGTTCCTCAATCCATGCGGATTGAGGAACTTTTAAGTGGCGGCGACCTACTCTCC
>CALAVC010000199.1 GCA_937892095.1 uncultured Bacteroidales bacterium
CGACCCACGCCTCTACTGGACCATAGGCACCTACGAAGCTGAGTATGACAGCTACACCGACGGACGTAGCAACATGATGTATCAGAAAGAGTTGACAGCCAATGACAGCATTGTAACAAACACCAACAATGGTGGCATACCAATTGTGAAGCACACGGCTGCTCGCGAAAATCTTTACAACGCTGTGGTTACGGGTCTGCACTGTGGTGTCAATATTCGTCTGCTTCGTTTTGCCGACATATTGCTACTCGCTGCCGAATGCGAAAACGAGGTCAACGGACCCAACCAAACTGCTATTGACTACATCAACCGCGTGCGCAATCGCGTAGGGCTTGCAGAACTAAGCCTATCTGACTTCAGCACGAAAGACAAACTCTTTGAACAGATTGCCAACGTGGAGCGTCCGAAAGAACTCGGCTGCGAGTTTG
The DNA here is from genome assembly GCA_937892095.1 of uncultured Bacteroidales bacterium. Lineage (GTDB taxonomy): Bacteria > Bacteroidota > Bacteroidia > Bacteroidales > Marinilabiliaceae > W3P20-009. Next base: position 429 of record CALAVC010000199.1, read on the forward strand.
GACGAGGCATAGACCTCATTCGCTGGGGCTTCTACTACTCTACCGACCGCAAAAATCAGTTGAAAGCACACGGCTCGTACACCAAGAGTACGACACTCGTTACCGAGTCGCCCGACTTTGCAACGGCAACTGCTTCGACAGTAGAGTCGCGTGGCAACACCGACAGCAGCTACAACTACTACGAAAACGGACACGAATATTTGCCCGTGCCACTGGCACAGCTTAATGCAAACCCGAACCTACGTGGCAACTCGGCCAACGAAACCGTTAGCAATGCTGGCGTATATTCGGCACATAGCTACACCATTCACCCCGTTGTCAACCTCTCGGAGTAAGAATTGAGAGCAACTGAAACAAGAAAAATAAATAAGTAACGTCATGAAAAACTTTAATATACTCAAGGTCGGCATATTGGCGACAGCCCTAACGGGGCTTGTCGTCACCGCCTGCGAGGAGAGCGATGAGCTATATGAGGTGGGTGAGCCCTCATGGCTTGCAAGCAAGGTCGATTCTTTGAAGGCCATTAGCGAAGCAGCTGCAAAAGCCGACACAGTCGTTCTGGCAATAGATGCCACCACAGTGGGCAGCAAAGATTGCACTGCTGGATGGTGGACAGCATTCTCGGACTACTTTGAAGTGCCAGCAGGCAAAAAACTCGTAGTCGAATTTACGAACTACTCTTCGGGAGCAAACAACTGGAACAACTGGAACCTTGCGGCTGCTAACACGAAGCGCGATGCCAATGGCTACTCTGAATATTTCGTCATACGCTCCGATGCCTACGGCTGGGGTGGCGGATATGATGGTACGCTGATGTCGACCAACTACTTCGACGAAGGCAATGCAGCCGACTGGGCAGAGTGGCTTGCAGCGATGAATGGTGCCGAAGTCGTGTTGGAAGTAGACCACTCGGCAGCAGGACCAACATTTGTTACAGCCACACAAGCTGGCAACGACGGCAAGACATACGTAGAGACATTTACGTGCGAGACGACAACATCTGCCTCAATATTTGCATGGATTGTTGCCGACGGCAGCTACTTTGAGTTCCACAGAGCCTACCTCGTGGCTTCGGAAATAACGACAATTGAGGACCAAGCAGCAAAGAGCATCGCCATAACGGATAGTCCGAAGACGGTTGACCTTGGCGATGACAACTTCTGGGGTTCGGCAGTAGCCACGGTTACCTTTGCCGATGGCACGTCGGCAAAAGTAGATAGTGCAGACCTCACCCTATCGGTATCGCCCGACATGAGCACTATTGGTCAGAAGACCGTAACCGTTGCTTATAGCAAGACCAAGCAAGGCAACTATGGTCAGGCTGTGGCAGCAGTCTACACCATTGAGGTGGTTTCGGAAGTAACAGAAATAAGCGCAGTGGCATCGAGCGACACATACTTCTATGCCCCCGGCACGACCGAAATCAAAGAAGCCGACATTGACGTAGCAACATTAATCAAATCGGTTATCGGCAAGACGGCAGAAGGCGCAGAAGTAGACATTCCTGCTGAACAATACACCACCACAGTCAGCATACCCGAAACCTTTGGCGAAGACATAACCATCAGCATAACATACAAAGAGCTGACGACTGAGCTAACCATAAAAGTGGCTCAAATGGAAAGCGAAAAAGTGTCGATGGCTGCCGAGTGGGGAACGATTGGTGCAGAAGACAACACTACAGCTTTCTGGGGCGCACATGCTCCCGAAGACTATCACCTTGAACAGGGTAAGGGTGCAATATTTACTTTCACGAACTACACTTCGGGAGCAAACAACTATAATAACTTTATTGTTGTCCTCCGCAGTGCAGACAAAGCCACAGAATACATTGTCGGACGCGCCGACAACTGGTCGTGGGGTACGGGCTGGAGTGATGATCCTGTTGCAAACTTGCCGGTTCCTGACGGACTGACCAAGTCGAACGACATGGATGGTCTCGATTGGGCAAACTGGCTAGTGGCAATGAACGAAACAAAAGTCGAAGCTGAAATAATCAACAAGGGTTCGCGCGCCGACATCATGTTTACGATGACATCGGCAGACGGTACCCACACCTTTAAGCAGAACTATCTGGGTGTGCCCATAACGGGCGACGACCTCTATATTGACTTCACTGTCGATGGTAGCCACCTTGTCTTTGAATAGCCTAACCTAATCTTTCATCCTTTTTTGTGCCGTCAACTGCCCGAAATATGGTAGTTGACGGCTTCTAATCACTACTTCAGAAAAATGGCACTACACTTGCTCAACAGATATTTCAGTCTATCGCTATTGGCCACAAGCCTCATATCGGCAAGCCTTACACTCGCTGGTTGCTCCGATGACGACGATGACACACCAACAAATGGCACGACAGAACAGACGACCAAATCGCGTGTAGGCTCAGTGTCGGGCGTTTCGATTGGAACACCTACGGCATCGGACATAACACCCTATCAGGCAAAGATAACGGCGACGACAAGCGAATGGAACAAATATCACTCGGCATATATCTACTATTCGACCTCGGTCAACATGACGGGAGCGAAGTCGATAAGTTGCGACTACCTAAGCAATGAGATAACGGCGACACTCACAAGTTTGCAATCTGCCACAGCATACTATGTCTATGCTCTGCTACGCTCGTCGCAAGAAGAAGATATATATTCCGACACCATTAGCTTCACGACTGCCGAAGCTTCGCTAAGCGAATACGTTGGTCCGACCTACGTGGACGACTATCGCAACATTTTGAGTTGGGACAAACGTAGCAGTTGGAATCTGGCCAACGTACACGACCCTTCGGTCATGCTTGCCGACGACGGCTACTACTATATGTATCAAACCGACGCATCGTTTGGCAACGCACACACAGCTGGTGGTCACTTTCATGCTCGACGTTCAAAAAATCTGATAGACTGGGAATATATGGGTGGCACAATGCAAAGCACGCCAGCATGGGTGCTTCAAAAGTGTAATGAATATCGCGCCAAACTCGGACTATCAGACATCACCAATCCCGCCTATGGCTGGTGGGCACCCACGGCACGCAAGGTCAAGACAGGGCTTTACCGAATGTACTATAGCATTGTGATAGACAACTACATTGGCAGTGGCGAACCAGCCTCGACGGGTACGTTTGACAAAACGTGGGGCGAGCGTGCGTTCATAGGTCTTATGGAGACATCTGACCCTGCCTCGAACGAGTGGGAAGACAAAGGCTTCGTCATCTGCTCGTCGAGCGACAAAGGGACAAACTACTCGCGCACTTCGACGTCCGATTGGAGTGGCTACTTCAAGTTTAATGCCATCGACCCATCGTACGTCATCACGCCCGAAGGTGAACATTGGCTCATATATGGATCTTGGCATTCGGGCATAGCCGCTGTGCAACTCGACCCCGAAACTGGCAAAACAAAGGAGACTCTGCCCGACCCATGGGGTTCGGCGACCGACATTGCAACATACGGCAAGCTAATTTACACTCGCTCGAAAAGCAGCCGTTGGCAAGCAAGCGAAGGACCTGAAGTGGTCTATCACGACGGCTACTACTACCTCTTCCTTGCCTACGACGGACTCGACGTGCCATACAACACACGCGTTGTCCGCTCAACAAGCATCAGTGGACCATATGAAGACATCAACGGAACCGACGTAACCAACACAGGTGGCGATGCCTACCCCATAATGACTCACCCATATAAATTTAGTGGCGACCAAGGCTGGGTAGGTATTTCGCATTGCGCTGTGTGGACCGACAACAACGACAACTGGTTCTTTGCTTCGCAAGGACGATTCCCATCGGACTACGACTCGTGGTCGCCCAATGCTGTCATGATGGGGCACGTACGCCGAATCGTGTGGACCGAAGACGGATGGCCACTCGTACTCCCCGAACGCTACGGCAACGTGCCACAAACCACAATTAGCGAAAGCGAACTTGTTGGCACATGGGAGCACATTGACCTAAGCTACTTGTATGGCAAACAACGCACTTCGAGCGAAATGACACTCGATGCAAGTCATAGTGTAACTTCTGGAACGTGGAAAGGCTCTGCGTGGAGCTTCGACAGCTCGAAAAACATATTGACCATAGGGTCTGTCAAGCTCTACATTAGTCGTGAATGCGATTGGGAAACAAGCGGACGACCAGCTACGATTGTCTACGCTGGCATTGGTAGCAACAAAACATATTGGGGCAAAAAAATCGACTAACCTAACCTATCACACATAAGAAAATTTGCTCCACACGTCAATCGACGGTCTTTTCATAGCAAAAGGCCGTCGATTGCTTTTTGGTGCAAGCAGTCTTGCTACGTGAATTTCTGTTAACTTTGCCGTCGGAATGAACACTAAAATCAAAGCTGCTTTTTTCGACATTGACGGCACTCTCGTCAGTTTCAACACTCATTGTGTCCCACAAAGTGCCAAACAAGCCCTCAACCTACTCCGCCAAAATGGTGTACGATGTTTCATATCGTCGGGGCGGCACATCTCGAACATAAACAATTTGCCTGGTCTGACATTCGACGGCTACATTACTGTCAACGGAGGCATGACATATTGCAATGGCACGCTAATAGACAGCAATCCGATAGACAAAAAAGACGTCAAGACTATGCTCGACATGATTTACGAAGAGAATCGGTTTCCGTCGTGTTTTGTGCGTCAAGACGGGTTGCTACTAAGCCATGAGACCGCAGCAACCGACCAAATCTTTCGTCAGCTACGTTTTGACCCCATGCCACCCATTGCCGACTTGCGCACACTCACCGATGAACCTATATACCAAATGATTACGTTTTTCGGACCCGACATAGAAAGCGAAATCATGCAACGGTTGCCCTCTTGCGCATCGGAGCGTTGGAGCCCTGTTTTTACCGATGTTGTGCCACGTGGACAGAGCAAAGTGCGTGGCATCGAAAAGATATGCAACAAACTAAGCATTTTGCCCTCAGAAATAGTGGCTTTTGGCGACGGTGGCAACGACATCGACATGTTGCGCTATGCAGGCATAGGCGTGGCCATGGGTGGCGCAGAAGAATTGGTTAAAAGTGCTGCCGACATAGTAGCCCCCGACGTAGATAAGGACGGCATTTGGCACGTAGTACAAAACATCTTAAACGATTAGCAAACAAACGTGATTGACAAGAAATACGAGATACATTTTGCACCATTACAAGGACTTACTGATGGTGCTTTTCGTCGCCTACACTCCCAAATATATGGCGGAATAGACTATTACTACACACCTTTTGTCCGCATAGAACATGGCGACTTTCGCCGACGCGACCTACGCGAGATTGCCGAAGACGAAATGCCCAACACAATATGGCAAGTACTTCCCGGCTCGGGCGAAGAGCTACTTCGCCTTTGCGAACCATTGCTAAGCAGTGGCAAACGACGCATAGACATAAACGTAGGTTGTCCGTTTCCGCCCATAATGGCACACGGTCGTGGCGCTACACTGCTCAACAACCCCGACCGACTTGCTGACGTGCTTAGCGCAACACACCAGTTGCCCTCAGACACCGAGGTAAGCCTAAAAATGCGCTTAGGATATGACGACCCCTACCAATGGAAAGAAATAATCGACATCGTCAACGAAGCACGCCTTGCGCACGTGTGCTTGCACGCACGCTTTGCCAAGCAACAATATAAGGGCACATGCGACACGGAAGCCTTTGGGGACTTTGCCAACGAATGTAAGCATCCGTTGCTCTACAATGGCGACATCCGAACCGCATCCGATGCCGAAAAGATAACGACAGACTTTCCGTCGCTCAAAGGCATAATGATTGGTCGTGGACTAATCGTAGACATGCTTCTTGCCACCCGACTACGTGGGCAAGCGCCTTCGACTGATGACGAAATAAACCTCTTTGCACAAATGCACGAAGCTCTCTGCGCAAGCCTCGCCGAACGATATGCAGACGACCGACAAGTGGTTAGCCACATGCAACCATTTTGGGAGTACTTCTACGTCGAAGCCGACCACAAGCTACGCAAAGTAATCAAGAAAGCACATACACTCAGCGCATACAATGCTGCAACGGGTGCACTCATCGGTTCTCTTCGTCAAAACGCATAGGATATGGAATGTCGCATAGGTTGTGGAGCTTGTTGCATAGCCATTTCAATCAGTTCGCCCATTCCGGGCATGCCCAACGGAAAACCCGGTGGCATGCCATGCATACACCTAACACCCGACCGACGATGTGCCATTTTTGATAGTCCAGACCGCCCACGCGTGTGCGACGGCTTCAAAGCCGAAAAACTTTTTTGCGGACAGACCAACGAAGAGGCCATGCACATACTCTCACAATTAGAAAAACAGTGCCAGCCCAGATGACGACCGACTTTACATATCTTGACACCGACGACAATTTTTGTGGTGGAGGAGCACAGACTTTCTGCTTTGCACCACAAGCCAACACCGACCTGCGCAACGCCGTAAGGTGCGTTTGCCAATGTTCATCGGTGGCTTTTGCAGAGCAAGTGCATAGCGACATAGTTGTCGTCGTAGACCACGAAAACGTTAATAATCTTGGACGAGCCGACGCGCTCGTAACAACAGAAAGGGGTATTGCCATCTGCATTCGCACTGCCGACTGCATCCCACTGCTACTCTTCGACCCGACCACCCAAATTGCAGCAGCAATACATTCTGGTTGGCGTGGCACAGCACAACGCATAACCACAAATGCTGTCGAGTGCATGAAAAGTCTGGGCGCAAAGCCACACAACATCTTTGCCCGATTTGGTCCACACATTCAAGCCGTAAGCTACACTGTGGGCACCGATGTTGTCGAAGCCATCGGAAACCGCTTTGCCTACACCGACTCCAACGGGCTGCTACACGCATGCCTGCAAGTTGCCGTCGTCGAGCAACTCATGTCCTCTGGACTAAAAAAGGAAAACATAGAGACGTGCGCCACCGACACTTTTGCCTCCGACAACCTGCCATCTTATAGGCGTACGCACACATCATTGCGCATGATAACAGGCATTGTCATCAGATAAAAAAAAGAGTGAGGCGAGGAAATATTGCTTTCCTCGCCTCACGTTTACTACGCTGACTATGCACGCTATACGCTAATAGTCATAATCAATAGCTGTATTTATAGGTGTTGCCATTATATTTAGAGACGAAACCATAGCTATCGGTGTTAATTGTACTATAACTATACGAACCTCTTGAGCGACTATTAGCGCTACTTATGAAGTGTGCAGATCCCTTTCCATACCAACCAAGTGGACCAAAGAAACTAAACATAGGAAGACTAAAATTAGGAAGTTCCTGAACATTCTGACCATATTGGTTTTTTGTACTTGTTTCAAATGTGTATTCCCATTCTTCCTTTGAACTTGTGCTTTTAGAGTAGTAAACCTCGTCCTTATAGCTTACGTCTACTTTTGTAGATTCACCTTCATAACTAGTTGATACCTTCATGGAAGCGATGTCACCTTCGTCATACTCAATTGTGGCTGATTCCGAACCACTCTCTTTCGACGATTCAGAAGACTCACTATAAGTCATGCTTGCACTGGTCATCTGACCATCACCATTGTATGAGAAACTCCAATTTTCTGTCTCATCTGCTTCATCATCTTCGTCTGGCTTGCTCGACTGGTTGTACGTGCTCACTTTCAGGCTCGTAATATAGCCCGACGAAGAAAACCGAAAGTCTGTGTAGTAGACGTAGTTAGCGTATCTGCTGTAGCTGCCACTATAATATACAATAGTGTATGGAGTGTCTTTTGTTTTTATTGTGTACGACCCAGACGTTGAATATGTCCCAGTGTAGGTTATTTTGCTTAGAATATCATCGTCGTTGAAGCCGAACGACCAATTGCCAACACTCGTCAGCTGACGTTCGTTGTCCTTGTCGCCAAAATACGATGCCGAAGCCACAGGCGTTGATTGTCCGCCACCGTCGCTGTCGTCGTCGTCCTTACAGCCGACAAATACCACACTCGAAAGGGCGACAACCACGAGCATGTGGAGTAGAAAATTCTTCTTCATTTTTCTGATTTGAGATTTTGTTTTGTTTGTTAAAAATCACTTTTAACGACCGATTTTTTTAGTCGTACAACAATTTCAAGTGCGAAAATATTATAAATTTAGTTGCGTAGAGTAGTTTAGGCGATTTTTTTGATTGAGATTTTGACCTTTTAAAACGACTAAAAAAATCGGTCGTTTTTTTTAGTTCATCTCAGAGCCTCATAACTCACTCATTTTCAGCATCTTGCTGCCGCAATCCACGTTCTATTATATATTTGCGGAGGCTGTCCCGACTGACGTGTAGTTTCTCGCACATATAGCGCAGATTTTCGCCCCTACGCAGCATGTTCACAATCTGTTTTTCGTGTCTGAAGAGTTTGCGTTTGCATAGCTCAGTCGCGCTCCCTTTGGGTCGACCAAGTATTTTGCCCTCGGCACGCCTACGCGCCAGAGCCTCGCGCGTACGCTGGGCTATGAGCTGACGCTCAATCTCGGCTGCAAGCGAAAAAGCAAAAGCAATGACCTTGCTCTGAATGTCATCACCAAGCCGAAAATTGTCTTTAATGGTCCACACCTGAATGCCTTTCTTGACGCATTGGTTCAGAATCTCCATAACCATAAGCATACTTCGCCCAAGGCGACTTATCTCACTACAAATCAGCAAATCGTTTTTTTTAGCCTGCGAAGTAGTTTGCCTAAGCGTCTTTTCTGATATTCTTTGCCACCACTCACAGTCTCCTCGACCCACTCATCTACAGGACCAATATTGTTTCTATTGCAAAAATTAATTATCTCAAACCGCTGATTTTCAACCGTTTGCATATCTGTACTTACGCGAATGTAGCCGTAAATTGCCATTTTCTCGAGTTTAATTTATTTGTTAATTACTGACGTCTGCAATTTTAAAAACTTTACGTCGTTCGGAGTCGTAGCCCAACAAGGCATATAAATAAATTGAGTATATTCGCAATTTATTCGCAAACACTACTTTTAAGAAAACAACGCGTAAATGGACATACTCGTAATGGTGCTCCAATTTTTGCTGAGCCTATCCATACTTATTGTCACGCACGAGGGCGGACACTTCTTTTTTGCAAAACTTTTTCACATCAGAGTAGAAAAATTCTATTTGTTTTTCGACCCGTGGTTCTCACTCTTCAAAGTACAACGAGGCGAGACTGAATACGGCATTGGCTGGCTCCCATTGGGTGGCTACGTCAAGATTGCTGGCATGATTGACGAGTCGATGGATACAGAACAAATGAAACAACCAGTGCAAGAATGGGAGTTTCGCGCAAAGCCAGCGTGGCAACGCCTGCTTGTCATGCTTGGCGGCGTATTGGTCAACTTCATCGAAGCTCCGCTGATATTTTGGCTCATACTCTACACGTGGGGCGAAAGCTACATCCCCATGTCGCAAGCCCCCAATGGTTATGAATATTCCGAAGTCATGCACAAGGTCGGCTTCGTTGATGGCGACATCCCGCTGTCGGTCAACGGCACTCCAATCGACAAGCAGAAAGACTTCATCAACGCCATTCTCTACGACGACCCTTGCACCATAGCAGTAAGGCGAAATGGCGACACGGCACAAGTAGAGATACCACATGAATTTTTCCGTCAGATACTTAAAGACAGCAAACAACCACTAATGACCTTCAGTATGCCGGCAGTGGTCGACTCGGTCATAGGTGGCTCAGCAGCCGAATTGGCAGGCATGGCACACGGCGATACGATTGTTGCAATCAACGGCACACAGATCCAGACATTCCGACAATTCACCACCTTGCTTACCGACAACGCAGGCAAAGACTTGCAAATGGCAGTAGTGCGAGCAAATGGCAGTCGCGACACGTTAAACGCAAAAGTTGGCGACGATGGTAAACTCGGATTCTTCGGACAAAACATAACAAGTTTTGTAAACCCACAGATTCATGAATACAGCTTTTTCGAGGCTCTGCCAGCTGGGATTAGCAAAGGTTGGGAAATTCTCAGTAGCTACGTGCGTCAGTTCCGTATGGTCTTTACCAAAGAAGGCGCTACACAAATTGGTGGTTTTGGCACCATAGCAAACATGTTCCCCAAGACTTGGGATTGGCAGTCTTTTTGGTTCAACACTGCATTTCTTGCCATCATACTTGCCTTTATGAACATATTGCCCATTCCCGCACTCGACGGAGGACACGTGTTGTTTCTCCTCATCGAAGTCATAACAGGCAAAAAAGTTAGCGACAAAACACTCGAAACGGCTCAGACAATAGGCATGTTGTTGCTTTTCGCATTGCTTATCTACGCCAACGGAGCCGATATTTTCAGAGCCTTCTTCAAGTAAAAAACGAAAGAAATGAGGTCACGCACAATAGGTCGGTTGCTGACGACAAGTCTGTTGTGGCTACTATGCATAGTGGTCGCAGAGGCTCAATTGGATGTCAACACCAACCCACAAGTGCCCGAATATATCTATGCTCGACGCATGGAACACCTCAACGAACTCTCGCCAATCAACCTCGAGTACAACACAAGTGTACGCGCCTATATAGACGTATATCTTGAACGACGACGCGACCACCTATCCAACATTCTTGGGCGTGCCGAGCTCTACTTTCCCATCTTCGAGGAATACCTAAGCCGATATAATCTGCCACAAGAGTTGAAATACTTGGCAGTCATAGAGTCGGCTCTCGACCCCAAAGCCAAATCAAAATCGGGGGCAATGGGACTGTGGCAATTTCTCTACAATGCAGGTCTAATGATGGGGCTGCAAGTTTCGAGCTACGAAGACGAGCGTTGCGATGTGCGCAAAAGCACAGATGCAGCGTGTCGCTATCTTGCTTATCTCTTTCGCAATTTGGGCGATTGGCAATTGGCTCTCGCCGCCTACAATGGTGGACTCGGTCAGGTGCAAAAAGCAATCGAGCGCGCAGGCGAAAAAAAAACATTCTGGGAGCTGTCGGAGTATATGACACCCGAAATGCGAAGCTACGTACCTGCCTTCATTGCCGTCAACTACGTCATGGCATACTATAGCAAACACAACATAGCCCCCGCACGCCCCGACTTTACCATAGACGACGTCGACACAGTATACGTCAATATGAGCCTAAGCTTCGAGCAAATAGAACGCGCAACAGGCGTCAGTCGGAAAGTCCTTCAACAACTCAACCCACAATACATAAAAGACTTCATACCCTACGACGACACTCCCAAACGGCTCACACTGCCACGCGACAACGTCAGCCGCTACATTCGCAACGAGAAACAACTACACCCCGACTTAGCTCCCGACCTCTTAGGCTACTTTGGCTACTACGACATCGTAACCGACACCATAACACACGTTGTTCAACCAGGCGAATATCTCCACCGAGTTGCCATGAATTATAACACCACAGCAGAAAACATTATGCTGTGGAACTCTATGACAACCAAAGACATACGCATAGGTCAGCAACTGACCATTTACCACGACCGCGAAGTCGTGCCCTACTTCTTTGTGGTTGAAGAAAAAATAAGCCAATGAAAACAGCACAAATCGTAGCTCTACTTACGTTACTGACACTCATGTCTGCCTGCAATACAGACAAGAAAAAAAGTGCACACAATGGTGGTCTAAAAGAAGTTTTCAAACCCGAAATAATCGGTCAGGCCAACGAAGTCTTGATAGTCATTGGCGAGGCTGCCAAACGAGACACATGTGGAGGATACCTCAGATACATGCTTTCCGACACTTTCGTTGGGCTACCGACCGACGAACCAGTATTCGACATTCACACTGTGCCTGCTGGATATTTCGACCAACAAATGCGTCGCCATCGCAACTTGATAATTGTAAACGTTGCCGACACAGTCTCGACCGACACCATACGCTACTTTCGCGATGTCTGGGCACGTCCACAAGCCGTCATCAACATGTCGGCACGTGACCAAGCCTCGTTGCCTGCCATAATGAAAAGACATCATAACAAAATCATTAGCTTCTTTCACCGTGCCGAACGCGAAAGACTAATGAGCTATTACAAACGCATAAACAGTGCTGCGCATACCAAAGAAATAATGGATCGTTATGGCGTCAAACTACTCATACCCAATCAATTCGAGCGTTGTAAGCCACGCAACAAGAATGCTATGAGCTGGTATATGTGCGACACCAAAGAATTTCAAGACGGACTCTTTGTCTACACCACGCCATACACAGGCGAACAAAGCATGAGCAAAGAGTCGCTGATTGCCCTACGCGACTCTATGTTGCGCGCCAATGTTGCAGGTCCCGACGATGCACCAATGTGCACAGAGACTCGTATGGGACTCGACGAAATAGACTACAAATTCGGTCGTGGTCTGCACAACGGACTCGACGTCGCCGAGGTTCGTGGTCTTTGGCGACTCGATGGCTATGCCATGGGCGGTCCTTTCGTCATGCGTGCCATACACGACACAATTGGCAACAGAATTATAATTAGATGCATTACCCGTATATTTGTTTTCATAGTCAGGCTCATTGAAAGGCGCCACAGCAAATATAGTATATCCTTTCCCTTCAAGGTACTGCACAGCCCGGACTATATCCGCGACATAATTATTACGATATGTATCAGACCAAGAAACCCCATTCGTTGGTGCACTGCCCTGATCAGTACCAGAATTTCCCACTCCACAAAGTAATAGGAGATTTGTAACCCCCGAAGGAGCAATGATAGCAAGTTCGTTATCGAGCGCCGTTTTCTGGGTATCGCTCAGCGTGGAATATGAGCTATTATATCTTCCTGTGAATCCGACCCGTGCGATACCGAGGTTTTCAGCTCCGCATTGATTGCGTTGTAGGTATGAGAAAAAGTCCCATGCCCATCCTCCAGGTCCGAAGTCGAAGACATATTCTGTTCCCGGTTCAGAGATATCGTATGGCACGTGTACTGCCCATGTACCGGCCTTGATGGAATTAGCAGAAGTCTTGGTCTGCGCAGATGCATCGATAGGCATAGCGAGTATGCATATAAATATAAAAGACAGGAGTTGTTTCATAATTATGGTGTTAATTATAAAAAATGATTTTATTAGTTATATTGGTTATTTTAATTACAAAGTTACGCAATAAAGAACAAAATGGGGTATCAATACGTACAATTATTCCAAAATAAAGACTAAATGAAAATAAAAAAGAGATTATAGTCCAAAATGATGGGCAAGATTACAAGATTATCTGGAATGAAGTTGGCTAAATTCTTGTAGTAGGAACTGCTTATATGCCAGTGCTTTCTTCTCGAGAGGCAAAGGGTAAGCCCTTGATGAAGAAGGAAGTCTGAAGAGTAACATATCAGGTACAGAAGGGATATTAATTGCTTGTCCGACCGAAGGCATATCATATATATTGAAATGTTGGCAAATAGTTTCTGTAGCCTTAGTTCCAGTAGTTGCAATAGCCTTGATTTTTGGTGCGTTCTCTATAAGTTTGATGATGTCGGTAGGTGTTATGATTTCAAGGAACTTGTCGGAAGCGTTGTCTTTGAGTCGCTTGACCGCCGTAGCGGTGTCGTAATATCCGATATGATATTTTTTGCAATGGTTGACGATAGCGTCGAGTTTGAAAGTCTTGTTTTCTGTATCGACAAAGAAGTCTTTATCTTGATGGAACACGATTCCTTGTATTCTCCAGTGGTCGTTGATAAAATTAGGATAGAAGAAGTCTATTGCCCACTTTTTCCTTTGTGGCGGGAAACTTCCGAGGAACAAGATTTCTGTATCTTGGTCGATGAATGGTTTAAG
>CALAVC010000200.1 GCA_937892095.1 uncultured Bacteroidales bacterium
TTAACCACCCCCTCTGAAGATTGCCTACTGTTGCATTATCAACTTGAACTTAGGTTATATTAAAAAAATATAATATCTAAATGGCTCTTTGTATTCTTTGACCGAAAGTAGGGTGGGGGAGCACAAAAAAACTCACTGGTTTTTCCAGTGAGTTTTTTACACATTTTGAATAGAACAAACTCTTATTCTTCGCTTATAGCTTCAGATGGGCATGCACCTGCGCATGTGCCACAAGATACGCACTTGTCGGGATCTATTACGTATTGGTTTTCGCCTTCGCTAATTGCCTCCACTGGGCATTCGCCTACGCAGGTACCGCAGGATACACAAGCGTCACTAATTTTGTATGCCATGATTCGTATTCTTTTATTGGTTCTTTGTTGTGAGCAAAGTTATAGTAAATATTTTCTCAAAAAAGTGGTCTTCGTTGCTGTTTCCTTTATTTAAAAATTTTCCAATTTTAAGTTTTTAAAATGTGTCTGATTATCAATTAGTTAGGTGCTTGTTTATGGTTATAAAGACCGAGTGTAAATAAATCTATTTCCCTTATTTATATGCTATAAAAACAAAAAGAGACAGAATTTTATGATTCCGTCTCTTCGAGTTGGTTATATGAGGTCTTCTATTTCTTTCTTTATACTTTCTGCAAGTTTGTCTGCTTCTTTTGGGGTATGCGCTTCGGCATATATACGAATGATTGGTTCGGTATTAGACTTGCGCAAGTGAACCCAACTGTCGGCAAAATCAATCTTCACTCCATCGATGTCGTTTACTTGGTCGTTAGCATGCTTTTCTTTTATTGTTTGTAACAACTTGTTGATGTCTGTAGAGGGTGTAAGATCTATCCTGTTTTTTGAAATGTGGTATTCGGGATATTTTCCTTTCAGTTGCGTTGGTGTCTTGTGTTGCTTGACCATCTGTGTCAGAAAGAGGGCTATGCCCACGAGAGCATCGCGTCCGTAGTGACATTCGGGATAGATGACGCCGCCGTTGCCTTCTCCACCAATAACAGCATTGGTTTTCTTCATTTGGCTTACCACGTTTACTTCGCCAACAGCGGCTGCAGTATAAGTCTGATTGTGGGCTTGCGTAACGTCGCGGAGGGCGCGAGATGACGACAAATTGCTGACGGTAGAGCCGGGTGTATGACTAAGGACGTAGTCGGCTACACTTACTATTGTGTATTCCTCACCAAACATTGTACCGTCTTCGGATATGATTGCTAGTCGGTCTACATCGGGGTCGACAACAAAGCCCACTTCGGCTTTTTTGTCGACTACGAGTTTGGCAATGTCTGTAAGATTTTGAGGTAGTGGCTCTGGGTTGTGTGCGAAGTTCCCATCTAGCTGCCCGTTTATGGTATACGTTTTTTCAACACCGAGTCTTTCAAGGAGGCGTGGGAGTATTTTGCCACCCACAGAGTTAATTGTGTCGATAGCTACTGTGAGGTGTGCTTCTTGAATGGCTTCGGCATCGACGAGTGGTAGGGCAAGAACTTTGTCGATGTGGTATTCTGTGTAATCCTTGGCGGTTACATTGCCTATGTTGTCTATTTCGGCGGCCGTATAGTTGTTCTGTTCTGCTATTTCGAGGACTTTTTGACCTGCCTCAGCATTAAGAAATTCGCCATTATGATCGAGTAGCTTGAGGGCATTCCATTGTCGTGGGTTATGGCTTGCTGTGATTATTATTCCGCCATCGGCATGTTCGGCTGTTACTGCTATTTCTGTTGTTGGTGTTGTTGCGAGGTCGATGTCGATAACGTCTGCGCCAGCCCCCATGAGTGTTCCGACTACTATGTTGCGTACCATAAGTCCTGAGATGCGAGCATCACGACCTACGACTATTTTCAGTTTTCTGTTTTTGGAAACAGATCTTATGTATTCAGTGTATGCAGATACAAATTTTACTATGTCTGTCGGTGTTAGAGCTTCGCCAGTCTGACCACCTATGGTGCCACGTATACCCGAGATTGATTTTATGAGCGACATTGTTGAGCGGTATATTTATTAAGGGCTTATTTTATAAGCGACTCAATTTCTTTGAATAATTTTTCTTCTGTAATATTTTTCTGTACGATAGTTCCGTTTTCGTCTATTATGTAGCAGAATGGTATATACTTTATGCAATATTTGTCGGCTATACCACGTGTGTCGCGTAGTTGGTAGCCAGGTAGTTTGTCGTTGCTTACGGCTTTGCGCCAAGCTGCTTCGTCTTGGTCGACAGAGACACCTACTATGACGCAACCTTTGCTGCCAAATTTCTTATAGACTTCGGTAATTGTTTTATTGTTTTCGCGACATGGTTTGCACCACGAAGCCCAAAAGTCGAGCATTACTATTTTGCCGCGCAAATCGGATAGTGTTACTTCTTTTCCGTTGATGTCTGTAAGTGTGAAATCTGGTGCGGGTTGATTGATTTCGACGCTTTTACGAGCTTCGTTTTTTGCACGCGAGTTTTCTAAGATTTTATTGAGTAGCTTGACATATTTATTTTCTGAAATATTTTGTTCAAACTGCTCAATAAGTTGTTCGTTTTCGTCGAAAGAGAAGTTGTTGAGATTGTTGAGAAGGATGAATGGTCCTACTGTATTATTATTGTTTTCGGCAATGTATTGTTTGATGTAGACCGTTTGTTCATCGTTTATTACCTTGGCTTCTTGCAATAATTCTTCGCGTCTATCATCGTCAAGGCTTGTTTGTTGGAGTTCGGTCTGCAGTTGGTAAAGTCGTTCTCGACCTGGCATATTCTTGATGTAATTGTCTAAGATTTCGTTTGTCTCAGAACCCTGTACATCTATCTCTTCTGGTTTTAATGCATTACCTGTTATGCTGACGTTATCGTTGCCTGCAAAGAAAACGATGTTTTGTTGTCCAAAGTTGAGAACAAAACACTCTGGCTCTGTGGATTGTCTTTTGGCAAAGTCAAATGCTCCTCTTTTTATGAGGGTTGAGTCGATGCGTTGTGGTACAAAATTGGAGTCTAAGGCTGACAAATATATTATTCCGTCGGGCGTATTGTCTATTTGTCCGTGTATACTTAATGAGTTGCGCTGGCAACTTGCGAGCGCAACTCCTAATGTTAGTGTTGTTAGTAATGTTTTTATTTTCATGAGGTCAGTAGTCGGTGATTTATTTTACCACGTCGGCACCCGGAACAAGAATGTTACTTGTTATTTTGAGAATAACATTGGTATTCTTTGGATCGTTGGAAATTACGGTGATGTTTTTGGATTGGTGTCCAGTTTTGCCGTGAGGATCGAAAGCAACGTGAATGTTTGTTGATTCTCCTTTTTCGAGGATTGTTTTCTGTGGTGTTACTGCTGTGCAACCACAAGATGCTTTTATCTTGCGAAGAATTAGTTTTTCGTTGCCGTTGTTGGTAACTATAAAGTCATATTCGACCTTTTTAGTTTGGGGTATGTCTCCGAAGTTGTGAACTTTTTCGTTGAAAGAAATGACTGGAGCATTGGCCAATTCTTTCTCAGTTAGTTTAGAGAAGTCTTCTTCGATGCTTGCGCTAAGTGATATGCGGTTTTTGTATTGTCTTTTGCCATCGAAGATTACGTAGAGATAGTCTGATACGAAGCCCCAATCTTGTTTTTTCGAAGCATCAAAAGTGGCCACAATAAGACCTTTTTCGCCTGGTTTGAGTGTTGCTGGTTGACAGACTACTTTGATGTGTTGAGGTACGTTGATAAAGTCGGGTGTAAGCTCTTTGTCGGATGTATTGATGATTTTTACTTCCGATGTTTTCTGTTCTCCTGGTGCGAGTTTGGTAAATGCTATGTGATTGTTTTCGAGTCGGAGACCTTCCATGAGCACAGGATAGTCGTCTTCAACTGTGCGTGGACGTTGGAGTACATTGCCCATTATCCGTATGGTTTTCACTGGTTGCTGGGCGTTGCTCTGTATTGTGATAGTCTTGGAGAACTTGCCAGGGCGAGCTGTTGGGTCGAATGTTACTTTTATATTACCTTTTTCGTTTGGTCGGACGGGTGTGCGTGTCCATTCTGGTGTCGTGCAACCACAAGACGCTTGTACTTGGCTAAGGACGAGTGGTGATGCTCCTGTGTTGGTATAGTTGAAGACGTAAGTGACCTTGCCGTCTTTTTCTTGTATGTCGCCAAAGTCGTGGCTATCTGTTTCAAAAGTCAGTATGGGTTTTTGCGCCAGAAGAGTGGTGCATGCAAGTAATAGGCTGAAAAGTGATGTTAACTTTTTCATTTCTTTGTTTCCGTTTTGGGGTTTACTTACTTCTACAAAGTTAGCAAAATGCGTTTATAAACTTTGCAATTGTTTACATCGTTGCTGCAATTTTTGCGCCAAATTTATTGCCTCTATAAAACAAAAACAGAATGTCTTTTAACATTCTGTTTTTGATATGGTGGTCCGGGTTGCGCTCCTATTCGGCAAGAGGGTCAAATGTTCCATTGGCACCTGCGTTGTTGCTGTCTTTCCATCCGATTGTTTGTGGTAGGTTGACATTGTCGCTCATGGTGCCTTGCGAGAAGCCGAGGAAGTAGTATTTAGCGTAGAACTTCATATATTCGTCTTCGTGATTGCTATTGCGCGCATCACCTTTGTTTTCTTTGAATGCGAGGTGTTCTGTGTACCATTCTTTTAAAGTTTCGAGTTGTGAAGATATGTTTTCTTCGCGGAGGTCGATTGCTTTGCAACGCTTGACACCATTTTTGACGAGTGGATCGCTGTCGAATGTTGTTCCACCAACGCCGTAGGTGTCTGCAGTGCGATATTGTATTGTTTCGCGTCGCTGTCCGTTGAGAGGTTTTACGCCGAGCCAAGTGCAAGTGTTACCACCCCATCCAGTTAGTTTCCAAGTGTCAGGACACCCTTCGATGGTTGACATTTCTGCACCACCATCGTAGAGAAGCCAACGTCGAGCATCGTCAAATCGTTTGCCTTCGTAGGCCAGTTCTATTTGACGTTCGTAGAGGATGGCACTCATACAACTTGCTTGGTTTGTAGAGACGCTTGTTGGCAGCCCGTAGTTGTTGGCTGCAGTATAACCTGCTCGCTCTCTGACTTTTTGTAGTTGAGCTGTGGCTTCGTCTAAGTGACCTGCACCGCAAGCTGCTTCGGCAAGATTGAGTAGACATTCGGCATAACGAATTTCGATATATGGGGCTGCGGAGTAGCAGAAGCCACCATTTGAAGCACTTGGATCGAATGCATATAGCGGTGAACTATTTACATCGAGGTCGTCGCTACGTTTGCGGATATAGACACCGCACTTGCTTGTCAGTAAATTGTCTGCACCATAGGAGTTGCCACTCTCTACGTTGCCTGCATCGCTTTTGTCGACATACCATACGTAGTTCCAAAGTTCGTAGTTTGTGCCGTTGTCGTAGCTTGGGTTATTAACATCGGCAGTGGTGGGGTCTCCACTATACGCCCATCTGAAACCGGGGAACGCGAATGTGCGATAGAAGCGTGGGTCGCGGTCGATGAATGGGTATGTTGGGTCGTAGTCGATTTCTGACTTTTCGAGGTTCGTGTAGTTGTCGGTAAGGGTGGCAGGTAGTTTGCCGTCTTTCATCGGGAATAGGTTGATGAGCATCGACGAAGGGGTCTTGCCACCTTTTCCTGTGGTGTTTTTGGGGCGAATGGCAGCTTCCCACATGTTGTTTTTCTGTCCATCGCCAGTGTTGACTGTATTTGCGAGGGTTACGAATATGGCTTCTTTGCTTGTGTATTGCGAGAAAAGCCCTGCAAAGTCTGAACCATTGACATTGGAGCCTGTCGTGTATAGTTGGTGATTAGCACGGATTGTCTCCATGTCCGTTTTCATGGTTTCGTAGGCTGCTGTCCAACGACTTTGGTCGTTGGTGCGATTGAGTATGGGGCTACACCATAGAAGCAAAACGCGTTGTTTGAGTGCGAGGGCGGCTGATGCTGTTATGCGTCCGTAGTTGCTCGATTCCCAATTTTTGCTTGCAAGTTTTTGAGCTGCTACATCGAGGTCGGAAATAATGAACTCTATGCATTCGCGAGCAGAAGAGCGAGGCGTGAAAGAACTTTCTGTGGGTTCTTGCACGGTGCTGACAAGTGGTACGCCACCATACCATTTGACAAGTTGATAGTAGCACCATGCTCGGAAGAAATATGCTTGTGCTACGAGTTCGTCTTTCTTATCATCGGATAGAGAGCCAGCCTCGATGCCTTCGATGACGTCGTTTATGTTGCGAATGCGACCATATACGGAGGCTTGAATGTTGTTGCTCTGGTTTCGGAAATAGTCGGGGACTATTGTCCCGTTGAGTGCGTCCATTTCATTCTCTGGGTCGACGAAAACACTGAATCCTGCGTACTCTTCTGTGCTTTTGCTTTGTTCGTCATTAGTGCCCGTTGCGTTGTTGAAATAGCTTGCATCGCTATTGGGATTTGGTAGGCACCAGCTATAAAGGTCGTTTACTCGACCATTGGCACCTTCATAGTCGTCGTATATGTCTGCGTTGACGTTGTCATAGTTCTTCTTGTCTTGCAAAAAGTCGTCGTTGCACGATGTGCAAGCAAAGACGGCGGACAAGGCTACGACTGTGTATATATTCTTGTTCATTTTAATTGCGAAATCTTAAATGATTAGAACGATAGATTAAGACCTATTGTCCACTTGCGGAGGGCTGGATAGCGTCCGTAGCTCATTTGTGGGTCGATAAACTTGTCGGGGTATGGGTTGTAGAGACTCAAAAGGTTCTGACCTGTTACGTTTAGACGGACGTTTTTGAGGTGCATTTTTTGAATCCACTCTTTGGGTAGTGAGTAGGCTATTGTTACACGATTCCATTTGGCACGTGTACCGCTGACACGCCAATAGTTTGAAGTCTGGCTGTTGACTGTGGCGTAGGCGAGGTTTGGAAGAGAGCCATTGAGGTTTTCATGAACAACGATGTTGCCACTGTTGTCGGCAATATCTTGATAAGAATACATCTTGTCAGGATCCCAGAAAGATGGCATGTTGGTGTATTCTTTGTCGTTGTAGAATTTTAGTGCGTTGCCTGGTATGAAACTATATCCACCCCAGCTGACATTGAATTGTGTTGAGAAAGATATTCCTTTCCAACTTGCCTTGAGGTTGAGCGTTGCACCATATGGGTTCGAACGATTGCTTAGTTTTACTTGGTCATCGTTGGCATCGACAATGCCATCGGGACCTGCGTACGAGCCATCGTTTTGTTTGCCGCCTCTGACATCTTTGTATATTAGCATACCAGGACGGATCTGGTCTTTGCTCATGCCCATATAGGAGGTTATGTTGTATTTGTCAAAGTATTCTTCTATGTCTTGGAATGTACGGAACATGCCTATGCACTGCATACCCCAAGAGCCGATGTCTGAACGGTCGTTTTGCTGTATCTTGCGATAGGTGTATTCGTTGTCGAAGTCCATCACTTTGACTTTGTTGTCGGAGTAACCTGTTTGGAGCGTTGCACTATATTTGAAGTCTTCGCCTATTTTGTCTTTCCATGTAAGCGATAGCTCGTAGCCCCAAGTGTCCATTTCGCCGAGGTTGGTGGCAGCACTTTGTGTTCCGACGGTCGATGGAACACTACGTTGTATGTTCATGAGCATCTCGCGGTTGAAGTTGCGATAATGGTCAAAGGTTACTGCAATGTGGTCATTGAGGAAGTTGAAGTCGATACCAACATTAGCTTTGTAAGACTTGTCCCAATGGACATCTGGATTGACTGCAGAATTGTTTTTGTTGATGGTTATTCGGCTGCCACTCTCAGTGCCTGTCGAAGTGCCAAACACGATGCCACGGTTAGAGTCTTGCGCATAGACCTGCATCCATTGCCAAGGAGCTGTGTTGTCGCGACCTGTCAGACCGAAACTTGCGCGTAGCTTGAGGAAATTTATCCACGTCACTTTATCGATAAACCAGTCTTCTTTGCTTACGACCCAACCGAGACTGCCCGACGGGAATTTGCCCCAATAGTTGTTTGGTGCAAATTTTGTAGATGCGTCTGCACGAAGTAGGAACTCAGCAAGATACTTGCCATCAT
>CALAVC010000201.1 GCA_937892095.1 uncultured Bacteroidales bacterium
GTTCGAGGGTCAGTGCGCTGTACGAGCTTCGCTGGTTGTGCTCTTGTGGAGCACCGAAGATGGAGAAACTTATCTGATGATTGAGATTGATGAGCTTGCTTATGCTGAAAAAGTAGTTGTAGCCAACGTATTCCATACCCTGTCCTAAGCCATCGCCCCACTGCTTGCCACCGAGGGCTGTTATGGCCCAGCCGTTATCGGTCATGCCAGTGGAGAAAGTGAACAGAACTTTGTTCATGTTGTTTGTGCCCATGGCGTAGCTTAGGAATCCGCCACGCTTGGCTTCGAGGCCTTTGGTGATGATATTGATTGTGCCACCGACCGAAGGATTTGATACTTTGCTAGCACCTAAACCACGTTGTGTCTGCATGTTGGCCGTAACGTCTGTCAGACCTGCCCAATTGGACCAATAGACGCTGCCGTTTTCCATGTCGTTCATTGGCACGCCGTTAATCATTGTGGCTACGTTGGTGTTGTCGAAGCCACGCATGTATATTTCGGAGTCGCCATATCCACCACCCTGAACGTTGGCGTGTACACCGGGAGTGCTTTTGAGTATTTCGGGGAATTCTTGTGTGCCGAGTTTTTCTTCAATGTGTTGTGTGGATATTGTGGATAATGCGACAGGTGTCTTGCGAGCCACAGCAATGGACGACTTAATGACGACGTCGTCGAGTGTCTTGCTATCTGTTTGGAGCTCGACTTTGCCCACGTCGTTAGTCGTGGCAGTTAATTTCGTGCTGATGTAGCCCAAGAAAGAGGCTTCGATGTCGGTGGGTAGGCTCTCGACATTGAGCGAAAAGTTTCCGTCGATGTCTGAAACTGTGCCACGTGTGGTGCCACTTTGAATTATGGCTGCGCCAACAATGGGTTCGCCAGTTTGTCCATCGACAACTGTGCCGCGAACGGTGTTTTGTGCGTTAAGGTCGGCAGTGTAGACCAACGCAAAAACGGCAAACAATATCATTTGTATAGCTTGCCTTAGATAGTTTTCTTTCATCAAATAAGGAGATTTTTGTCTTATTTAAGTCGCAAAAATAAGATAGTTTGTCGATATTCATAGTTTTGCGAGGTGTGTAAGTCAAATTTTAACGTGATTTTAAGCGTTTGCGTAACGATGTCGGCTGGAGAAAAATAAAATGTCTACATTAGCTGAATAAATTGATATTCAGAACAATGCGAGTGAAAAACATACTGTTTACGACAGTTGGTCTATTGTTTTTTATCACTGCTGAGGCAAGTGATTTTATTGTAAAAAATGGTCGTGCAAGTTTGGTTGTTAACGTGGCAGACCGACCAGTTGTGGAGTCGGCAGCGCAGATGTTGGCAGAAGACTGGCAGTCGGTATTTGACAAAGAATTGTTGCGCACAAAAATATCTGACGTGCCACAAATAATTTGTGGTGTGATTGGTGATAGCATACTTGTTGGGCTTCCGACAGACGAACGTGCTTTGCGTGGGCGACACGAGGCTTTTGCAATCAATGTCAGTAGCAAAGGGTGTTTGGTTGTTAGTGGGTCGGATGCCCATGGGTTGGCGTATGGTCTGCTCGAGGTGTCGCGCATGATTGGTGTGTCGCCGTGGACATGGTGGGCCGATAGTCGACCAAGTAAGCTCCAAGATTTTCGTATCGGTGAGACGTATCATTGCTTGCAAGCTCCGTCGGTAGAGTATAGAGGTATATTTATTAACGATGAGGATTGGGGACTGACTCCGTGGAGCTACACGACAAATGAACCTGCAGAAAAAGGTGTTGTTGGTCCGCGGACAACAGAGGAAATATTTCGTCTGTTGCTTCGGCTCAGAGCCAACACATATTGGCCACCTATGCATAGTTGTAGCCGTCCGTTTTTCTTGACGGAAGGCAATAGAGAAGTGGCTGCCAAATATGGCATATATATCGGTACATCGCATTGTGAGCCCATGGGTTGCAATGCCAACGGAGAATGGAATGTGCGTGGCGAGGGCGATTATAACTTTAAGACGAATAGAGCAAGCGTGATGAAATTTTGGGAAGAGCGAGTGAAAAGTACAGCCTGTCAGGAGATGATATATACACTTGGTATGCGAGGAGTGCACGATAGTGGAATATTGGGAGCTCGCAACGCTACGGAGCGAAAAGAGTTGACACAAGAGGTTATTGATGCGCAACGAACGTTGATTGCCGAACACGTAAATGAAGATGTCGGTAATGTGCCACAAGTTTTTATTCCGTACAAAGAAGTTTTGGAGGCATATAATGATGGCTTGCAAATTCCAGACGACGTTACGCTGATGTGGTGTGATGATAACTATGGCTATTTGCGCCACTTCCCGACGGAAGCCGAAAATAGACGAAGTGGGGGCAATGGTTTATATTATCACATTTCGTATTGGGGGCGTCCGCATGACTATCTGTGGTTGTGTACGTTTAGTCCGGCTCACCTGACGTATGAACTTAGTAAGGCATACGACAGTGGAATCAGAAAAATGTGGATTCTGAACGTTGGAGACATTAAGCCTGCAGAGTATCAAACGGAGCTATTTATGGATATGGCTTGGGACATTGAGAGTGTGCGTCGCCTTGGGGTTGAAAAACATTTGGAGTCGTTTATGCGACGAGAATTTGGTGGTAAAGTTGCAAAACAACTTGCCAAGAGTATGTTGACTTATTATAATTTGTCGCACATTGCAAGACCCGAATTTTTAGGGCATACGCGTACAGAAGAAAAAGACCCGAAGTATAAGATTGTGAATGATATGCCGTGGAGTCGTGAATATGTCGAAAAACGATTGCAGGAGTATGATGCAATAGCAAAGACCATAGTGAAATGTGGAACTCAGATAGCGATAGAAAAACAGACGACGTTCTATCATTTGGTGAGTTACCCACTATGGTCGGCAAATATGATGAACCGAAAGATGCTTACGGGCATGCTTGCTCGGCATGGTCTGATGAGATCGGAAGAGCACACGTCTGAACTCCAGTCACACTTGAATCTCGTATG
>CALAVC010000202.1 GCA_937892095.1 uncultured Bacteroidales bacterium
GTTAAGTTGCAGCTCATTCTATCAACTAAAGATCGATAGGTTTTCTTGCAACATCACTTATAAAAGCTGATTTGCTTAAGGTTGTTGATGAGCTTGATGCTCTTAACTCAGCTGCTGTAAGTTTTGGTGGTGCTATAGGGACTAAGCTTCCAGTCAATGTCAATTCATTGATTGAGAAGGTGGAAGGAATACTTGCTTCAGGGACACCTGATTCAGTTGAAGGAATCCTCGAATTCCTTGACAATATTCCTATGGGCGAAATTCGTGAGGAGTCAGCAGAAGAAAGAGCAGCTGCTGGAAATGCATTGTCAAGGACTTCTCCGACACAGAAACAAGTTGATTTGACACCTCATACTGAGAATGGTCCTCAGTCTTCTATACTTCAGGAAGGAACATCTCTTGAACAGTTCTATGCAGACAATTTCAAGAAAAAGCAGAAAAAGCTGTATGAAGACACAGACTTCTCTTGAGACGCAATCTTAAATCGTGATGACCTTGATATCGACCCAATTGATTTGGGAGATGAATTTGACAATGGTTCAATCTTTGATTCAGCTGAAGCAGCTGGCGTCTTTGAAGATGAGAGTGACTTCTCAGATGATATGAGAGCAGACACACCTGTAAATGACTACTCAATTGTTTCAGATGATGTAGATGATGACAATCAGATTGCAGATGAGTCACTTGGACAAAGTGACTGGAGAAAAGCACTTGCAGCTTCTGACCCAATCTCATTTGGGTCACTTGACAAATTAGCAGAAAACATTCGTGAAGCAGGAAGTTCCTAATCCATCAAGTCGAGTTTTCGACTCGTAAGATTAGGAAGATATTCGGTCTTTAGCTGAATATCCGTTCACTTTAAGACACGTTATATTACTCGTCGTCCTCTTCCTCATCTCCATAAGGGAAGTCGTCATCTTCGTAATAACCTGCGTTTATCATATCTGTTGCAACTTCGTGAAACTCATCGTCGTTGTAATCACCTGCCCAGAACATATCCATAAAATCAACCGTAATATGCTCTGCAAACTCCTCTTTAGAATCGAAATCGTCGATTGCTCCTTCGTTCCTGTACCATCCAGCAATAATATCTACTGTATGTTCACTAGCGTTTGGAAATGCCTCCGCTACAGCATCCTCCTCTGTAAAATCTTTTTCAAAGTCTTCATCATCCTCAGATTCTTTTAGGTATCTTTTTCTAGACTCTGTAACTCTCTTTCTTCTGCTTTTTACAGGTTGTCCATCACAGTGGTAGATGAAGAGAATTAGACTTGGTTGCACCTTTATATATGCCTGTATCATAACAGATTGCGCAAAGGGTGTAAGTCCCAAAGCTGAGGTTATCTGCACTATCCAAACCTTGCTTTCGGGGTTGACAATGGGCGTTACTTTGTCTATGTTGAAACGCTGAAGGTTTTTGCTGACCTCTGTCGGGCTGTCCATTGAGACGATTTCCATTGGCTGCTTTGGGTCGAAGTTGGGCAACGCAATAGCCAATTTGCCATTTCCCTTTTTTGAAATATATGGGAAGTTGAATTTTTGAAATTCAAATGAGAACACTTCGTCCAATAGAAAAATGCTGTCGTTTTGAATTTTTTGCGGAACATCAATCATGCGCCCCGACTCGCTCATAAACTTGTCGCAAAGTTCGGGTGGCAACATTGCTATCTCTTCAGCCTTTTTCGCGCGTGGCTCAAGCTCGTAGTCGTAGGCACTGCGACCGTTCAGAGCTGGATATTTTGTTTGATAATAGGTGATGCAATTTTGCTTCGACTCGATGCTCTTTATGCGCTGAAATGCCTCGTTCCAGTCGGCTTGCAAATCTTCGTTGATGCCTTGCGCAAACAGATACGCCGATTTTTCGAGCACCGTCATCAGCGCATTGGCGTTGCTGGTGAAATAGTATCGGTCGGCAGCCGAATGGTAAAGCCCAATGTAGAAGAGCGCATTGAACAACACCATTTGCAACTTATTGCTGTCGGCACAGAGCGGAGTGGCTAATGCAAGAATGTTTTGCGCCGAGCAATCTTCCTGCGACACAGCCTTTTGCGCAACTACATACGCCATAATTGCAACAAAATTTTGTGCAAACACTTCGGGTGTGGGTTGCTCGGCTTTCAGCGTCAGACTGCGCAAGGCAATGAACCAATCTTTGCACTCTTGCGGCATCTTCTGTCCGCCGAAAAGGTGGTCGCCTATGCGATGTGCAAACCATAGGCAAGCGTAGTCGTAGTGCGTGTTGCTGAGGCTAACCTTGTCGGGCTTATCTTCCGGGAAATTAGGATATTGGAGCAATTCGCGAGCGATAGTTGGCAGAAAGTCGGCAGGATTTTGCAACAATGCTCGCACAAAATCGCCGGGCACATAAAGATCTTCGCTCTGAAATGTCTTCAGCGATTTCAAATACCACACCGACGCATAGAGCAATGCTCTACGTATCAGCATGTTGCCTTGTGTGGCAGCGTCGTCTTTCACTTTGGTGCTTTTAGTTTTTGCTATTTGAGCATTATCCGCCACCGTGAGCAAACCCACTGGCACGCCATAGAGGCTTCGCAACTGAGGATAGAGCGCAGCATTAGGGAGGGTGATATTGCGCACCAAACTATATAAAACAATTTGCTTTTCGCCATTGAAAGCCGCTGGTTTCCAATATGTTTCGACAGATATTTCACAATTGCCTTTAACTGTCTCTATCTCCTCTTTTTCAACAAAGGCACGACTTATGAAGTCTACCAGTTTTTTTATGTCTGTTTTAATCTTTTCCATTGTAATTCAGTTTTTTAGAAGTCGTCAATACCATCAGAATCCGATTCTTCCATGCTTTCAAAGCCGTCTAAACGTTGTAGTTCGGGGCATGTGTCGGGCGTTTGTATGAGATAGAGTTCTCCGCATGTGCGGGTTATGCTCAAGTAAATCATGGTGTTTTTCTCGTAGTATAGTGCCTTGTCTGAAAAGCCCCACATCACCACCGTGTCGAACTCCATGCCCTTGGCACTATGTGGCGTGATGAGCAGCGGACGTTTCGAGTCGTAGTCGTAGTCTCTGAGGTCTGTGTTGTTGCTATCAGAAAAGAAATTGTCGATACCAGCACCTTTGAGCATTGCCGACAATTGTCTCAGTCCCTCACGACGTGGCGATATTATAGCCATTGTGCCATCGGCAACTGTCTTATTCTTAACTATTTGACACAGTACCGAAAAGGCATCACTGCTATCTGTTTCGATGCGATAGGCTGGCGTATTGCCTGTTCTGGTAACCATACTCTGAAGGTCGATGCCCGAACTCGAAAAAGGCTCGGCAATTTTGGCTATAGCACGACCGAAACGATAAATTGTCTCCAAATGTTTTTGTGGAAACTTGCTAAAAATGGAGGCATTAGTTTCTTGATAAATCTGCTGGTCGAAATCGTCAAGCACAACCATTCTGCTTGTTAATCGGCTCAATATCAGCAGCTCTGCCTTGCTGAAATCCTGACTTTCGTCTAAAACCAACAATTTGTACCTCGGCAATATGCTTTCGCTTGCTCTACTGACTTCACGCAACACCTTTTCGTATTTTTCTTCGTAGTCTTTGCCATCGGGATAACCATGTTTTATTGAGAAATATATTCCCCAAAAAAATTTGTCTTTTGTCTCGATATTTATACTGTTTTTCAGCTTCATCTTCGAGAACACCTTGCGCAAATAGCCATAGAGCGAATGGTTGTAGAGAAGAAACAACACGTTGGTAACGCCATTGTCGAGCAACATACGTGTGCGCAGAATGGCTACGCTCGTCTTGCCCGATCCGGGAGGACCGCTTATGAACATCGAACTGTCCCAAGGTTCAGTTCTGACAATTTCTTTTTGAGACTCGTCTAAGTCGCTGATAGTTACTACTTTGATTGGCATAATGCTTTGTGTTTTATCGTCTACTAATGTCGCCTTTCACCTCAAGTAGAGCATCGTTGTTGGCAGAGAGCACATGTTGCTTGCGGTTTTCGTCTTCTACGACTTCGTAATTATTGCTAATATTTATCTTATCCAAAATTTGTTTCAGTAGGTTCGACGTAAAATGGTCGTTGGGATTGATGCCGCCTACATCGTGCCTTTGCTTGATTTCTTTGGCTGGCTCATCGTTGCCCAAATCGTAGCTGAGCAACGCTATTCGCATATTTATATCCGTGCTGCCGTGCGGATTGTTGGCTTTCAGATAGTCGAGAGCCACCTGCTTGCCTTCTTGCCGCTCAATAATGAGCGATTTGTTGTAAACAAGCGTGCTATTTTGAGGGTGATACGACAAAGCTCGCTCCAAATACTCTTCGGCTTTCATTCTCTGTCCCAGCTCTTTATAAGCGCAATAGAGAATATTTAGCACGTAGGGGTCGGTGCTGTCGAAATCCGCCAAATATGCCTCCGCCGTCTGAATGCTACGCTTGTAATTACCCAAATAGTAATATTCCCAAATCAGACTGCGAAGCGCACTCCTCTCATCGCGATAGTTTCCTGTAGATTTGGCTCTGCGGATAGCCTCCTCCACCTCGCGTATGTGCCGTTCCTCTTCGGTGAGGTTGCACACGTCGTTGGGGCTGTCGATAGTCATTTCGGTAACGATGTTGCCACCACACAAAAGGCTGACTTTTAGGGTTTTATTCTTGTCCATCGCCATCTCAATCTCCAACGTGTCGTGGCGTGTTGCAGTGCTGGGGGCTTTGCCTTTGAGAATGCCCACAATGTTGCTCTCGCTATTGAGGCAACACGGTATTTCAATGTCGGTTTGGAAATCGTTTTGCAAATTAAATGATGGCAACGACACCTTGACGGGCAGATGTTCGCCAGCATTTATCAGCGGGAAAAATGCAGCGTTGGCAGTCGACACGCCAATGGTATCGCTGCAAATGGGGTGAAACAGGTCGATGCCAAGTCCGAATTTGTAGAAGCTATTGATGGCGGCACCTTCGGCAACCAACGTGTCGGGTCGTCGGGGCAAAATGACTTTCGTGCTAAGCAACAACTCTTGTAAGTGCTTCACAAACAGCGGATTCTGCACACTTCCGCCAGCCAACAACACATAATTAATATCCGACATGCGCCAACGCGATTTTGCCACCACATCGTTCACAACCGTGGGTATGCTGCGCACCACCTTGTCGATGAAACTCAATTGATATTCATCGGCTTGGAACAGAAATTTTGTAACGGTGTCCAACTGTTCGGCATTCAGTGTAATAGATTGAATATCAATAACTTCGTTGCGCAAAGTTATTTTCTGGTCTTGCAACTCCGAGGTTATATTTTCAGAAACATCGAGCTTGCTATAGTCGTCGGACAGTGCGCCCAAGGTTCGGCACAGGTCTTTCTTCATCTTCTCAGCCATCACCGCCAACTGCGGAAGTATGGTCTGAACGGTCTCTAAATCAGCCGATTCCAAACCGCAACGTTGTGAAATTTGTGGCAGTAGGTATTTCTCCGCCAAAATCATGTCGATGTCTTGTCCGCCCAAATCGTTGTAGCGCGATATGGCTATGTTGTCGATGCCAATTGCCGTGCCTTCACGCTCCACAACTATGGTAGACAGGTCGATAGTGCCACCGCCAAAATCCACCACAAGCACCTTCTTCACGCCGCCCGACAAAAATTCGGTGCGTTCCTGCGTTGTCATCTGGTTGAAGTAGCCAAGGAAAGCGGCAGTTGGCTCGTCGAAGAGCATTCCGTCGCGCGTCTGGATTTCAGCATAGCGAGCGGCTGCAATCACGTCGTTGCGCTGCGCATTCTGAAACGAGGCTGGCACGGTTATCACCACATTCGCCCATTCGTCGTTGACCTTAAGGCTCTTACGGCAATAGTTGAGGATTTTGCCAGCCACCTTCGAGGCATCGTCCAAGTCGTCGCGCACGGCATCTTCGTAAAGCGGTTTTTTACTTACACCCAAGTCTAACTTCCAATGGTAGAATATATTACGGTCTTTCACATAATGCAAGTCGGCTTTCAGCGGATAGAGTTTGTTGCCGACATACATTTTGTTATCGTCGCCAACGGCAACAATGGAAGCCACCATCTCCGAAATGTCGGCGCCGTCGTATTGTTGAGGCGAATTTTGCTTGATGGTGCACAGCCTGACGGGAATGTGAATGTCGTCAGGGTTCAGCGAAGCAACGTCCACTTCAGCCACAAGGGTGTAGCTCGTGCCAAGGTCGATGCCATAGAACTTGCCACTTGGCAACTTGTCTATCTTATTGTTTGTGAGGGTTATATTGGGCATAATTATATTTTTTATTATCAATCATCTAACAATAGCCATTTCCATAACGGCAACACCTTTATTTGTCTGCCTTTATTCTCAATAATATCTTCTTCGTTCATCGTTATTAT
>CALAVC010000203.1 GCA_937892095.1 uncultured Bacteroidales bacterium
AACCATACAAGCATGCATCGCGCTTAGGCGTAGGACGCACTTTTTCGCCGAGCTGAGTAAGGATATTGAAGTGCAACATTTTCTTCGCAAAATTGCTGCGGTCGAAATGCACATCAAGTATGGCTTCATAAAGATTTTGCAACTGCCGCATGGTGAATTTTTCGGGCAAAAGCTCAAAACCTATCGGCTCGAAGTGTATGCGCTCTCTCAAACAACGAATAGCCTCTCGCAGTATGCGGTCGTGGTCGAAAGCCAACTGTGGCACACAATCTAAAGTAAACCATTCTGCACGTGCAGCATCGTCTCCTCCGCACACGTCTTGCCTGCGCACAAGCGCATAATATGCTATCGTGATAACTCGTTCTCGTGGATCGCGATTTGGCTCACTAAATGCCCTAAACTGCTCTATTCGCACACCCTCCAAACCTGTTTCCTCGTGTAGCTCACGCCGAGCACACTCTTCGCACGACTCTTCCATACGCACAAAACCTCCCGGAAAAGCCCACTGACCTTTAAAAGGCTCTACACCTCTCTCGACAAGCAAAACTTGCAATTTCGAACCATCGAAACCAAATATGACGCAATCTGTCGTTACCGACAAATGCGGATATTGATATGTATACACTCTATCACCCATACTTCAGTGGTAAAATTTACACGACAAATATATATCAAGTTTTTCAAAGACAAAAGGATTTATGGTAAAAATTACACAGCTAATTAATAAAGCCTATTTAGACTTCGCTATTTTTGCAGAGCTCTCCCATAATCCTTAAATTTGAATAATAAAAATTATCCAATGAAAATATTTTTTGCTCTTGCTTTGCTTTTGTCATGCACCCTCATGACCATGGCACAAGACAATTGGTCGGTTGCCGGACTTTTCCGAACTGAAAATTCTGGTCGTGAAGTAGTAAATTTCAATCTCGGATGGCGATTCTATTTGGGCGATGTCGACAATGCACATGCAAAAGACTTCGATGATAGTAAATGGGAAGTTATCAACACACCACACGGACTACGTCTCGAACCATCGAATGCAAGTGGCTGTCGAAACTATCAGGGCATAGCTTGGTATAGAAAACACTTCGTCTTGCCAGAAAACTTCCGAGGCAAACGAGCAGTAGTGTATTTCGAGGCCATAATGGGTAAGCAAGACATATACGTCAACGGACAAAAAGTCAAAACACATTTAGGAGGTTATTTACCCATATCAGTCGACCTGACGGCAGCAGGAGTCGTACCGGGAAAAGAGTGCGTAATTGCAGTCATGACAGACAACTCCGACGACAAAACATACCCTCCTGGCAAAAAGCAAACGACACTCGACTTTGCATACCATGGTGGCATATATCGAGACGTATGGCTACTCGGCTTGTCCGACGTCTACATCACCGACCCAAATGAAGTGAACACCATTGCAGGTGGTGGCATTTTCGTGCACTACGACAACATATCAGAAAAAGTAGCCGACATATTTGCCGACGTCGACTTGCAAAACAATAAGAAACAAGTAGTCACAGCAAACATAACGGCGACCATCCGCACAGCCGACAACAAACAAGTTGCCTCAATGGCAAGCAAAATAAAAATTTTGCCGGGCAAGCGAGCAGTTGCCAAATTGCACAAAACAATTAAAAACCCCACATTGTGGAGTCCTGAAAACCCATATCTATATAACGTTGATTTTGTAGTAAAAGTCGACGGCAAACCGACCGACGGAGGCAGAGTAAGGGCTGGCATTCGCAAAACAGAGTTTAAAGGTGCAGACGGATTTTGGCTCAATGGCAAACCATATCGGCAACTAATAGGTGGCAACAGACATCAAGATTTTGCCTACGTGGGCAATGCCGTTCCCAATAGCCAACAATGGCGCGACGCACTACGACTAAAAGAAGCAGGAATGAACATCATTCGTGCAGCTCACTACCCACAAGACCCAGCGTTTATGGACGCACTCGACGAACTTGGCATATTCATAATTGTCCCGACTCCTGGCTGGCAATATTGGAACAAAAATGCAGAGTTTGCAGAGCGAGTTCACGACAACACGCGACAAATCATTCGCCGCGACCGCAATCACCCATCAGTGTTGATGTGGGAACCAATCCTCAACGAGACTCACTACCCCGAAAACTTTGCCCTGCAGGCACTACAAATAACTCGCGAAGAATACCCTTATGCAGGACGTCCCGTAGCCGCTGCCGACCTACACTCTGCTGGCGTACGCGACAACTACGACGTACTCTACGACTGGCCAGAAAACATAGGGACCGAAGGCTACCCCACCGACAAGTGTATTTTCACGCGTGAGTTTGGCGAAATGGTCGACGACTGGTACGCTCAAAACTGCCTCAACAGAGCCGCACGCTCGTGGGGCGAAAGACCTATGCTCGTAGCAGCCAAGTCGCTCCTCGACACCTATGGAACCATGTTTGCTGGTCAGCGACAGTTCATAGGCGGCTGCCAGTGGCATCCCTTCGACCACCAGCGTGGCTATCACCCAGACTCTTATTTTGGCGGGCTCTACGATGCATTCCGACAAAAGAAATATGCCTTCTGGGCATTCCGCTCACAAGTAAGCCCCAAGATGTCGGCTCCCATGATATTCATAGCCAACGAAATGACGCAATTCTCCGACGAAGATGTGTGCGTATTCACCAACTGCGACAGCCTACGCATGACCGTCTTTGAAGGCGACAAGGTCATGACACAAAAAGTGGCTTCTTCGCCAACCGACAACCCATACGAACCAGTCATCTTTGCCCATGCATGGGACTTTTGGCAAGCACGTGAATACAGCTATAAAAAACGTAATTGGCAACGCGTAAGCCTACTTGTCGAAGGCTACATAGGAGGCAAGATAGTGTGCACAGAAAAGAAAATGCCGTCACGACGTAGCAACAAAATAAAGCTTAGTGCAGACACCATGGGACGCGACCTTGTGGCCGACGGTAGTGATCTTATCGTTGTCGTAGCTGAAGTGACCGATGACAACGGCAACGTCCGTCGCCTATCGGTCGACGACATACTTTTTAGCGTATCAGGCGAAGGCGAACTCGTATCAGACAACCGCATAATGAGTAATCCTCGCAAAGTAGAATGGGGCTCTGCACCAGCACTCATCAGGTCTACAACACAAGCAGGAAAGATAAAAATTATAGCCCGCTCACTTTTTGAAGGCGTACATGTGCCAATGGCCGACACTCTCGTCATCGAAAGCGTCAAGTCGACATTTCCAACGTGCCAAACCGAAGAACATAAGGCTGGACAAACCATTGCTCAGCCCGACTTAGACAGACCAACCGAAGCCATAAGCAATGACGAGCGTAACCGAATGCTTCGCGAAGTTGAAGAACAACAAAAAGAATTCGGTGTAGGAAAATAAACTAACTTAGCACTCACATTCTGAAAAACATATAGGCATGCCCTCCATATCGCAACGTGGCATAATAATGCCCTCATCGCCAATACGCAAACTCGTGCCATATTCCGACGCTGCCAAAGCACGCGGACTTCGAGTTTTTCACCTCAACATTGGTCAGCCCGACATCTTGTCGCCCGACGTGGCACTTTCTGCCGTCAAAAACGCACAAATACCCATCATAGAATATACTCATTCGGCAGGTATGCCCGAATATCGTCGTAAACTTTCACGATATTACGAAAGAGTGGGCATAGACCTAACACCCGACCAAATGCTCGTCACTTGTGGAGGCTCAGAGGCCGTACTCTTTGCATTCCTTTCGTGTCTCGACCCATTGGACGAAATAATTATCCCCGAACCATTCTATGCCAACTACGAAGCCTTTGCTGCAGCAGCTGGGGCTTGCGTAGTTCCCATTACCTCGACCATAGACTCTGGCTTTGCCTTGCCACCCATCGAAGAATTCGAGAAGGTCATCACACACAAGACAAAAGCCATAATGATTTGCAACCCCAACAACCCCACGGGATACCTGTATTCCAAGGCCGAGATGTTGCAACTCAGAGAGTTGATAAAAAAGCACGACCTCTTTCTTATTTGCGACGAAGTCTATCGTGAGTTTTGCTACGACGGTGCACGCTATTTCTCAAGCATGTACCTTAAAGATGTCGAACAAAACGTCATAATGGTCGACTCTGTCTCGAAACGATATAGCGAATGTGGACTACGAATAGGGCTACTCGCCACCAAAAACAAAGACGTCATAGCCTCCTCACTCAAATTGGCACAAGCACGCCTATGTCCGCCGACCTTTGGTCAGATTGCTGCCATGGCTTCACTCGACGTGCCCGAAGAATATTTCGAGGCAATGAACAAAGAATATTGTCGCCGACGCAATTTCCTACTCGACGGACTAAACAAAATACCGGGAGTCTTTTCGCCAATGCCACGTGGCGCATTCTATACCGTAGCCCGGTTGCCAATAGACGACTCCGAAAAATTCTGCATTTGGCTACTCGACGAGTTCTCATATAACAACCAAACAATTATGTTGGCTCCCGCAGCAGGATTCTACTCCAATCGCACACTTGGCAAAAATGAAGTCAGGATAGCTTATTGCCTCAAAATAGAAGACTTGGAAATAGCCCTCGACCTGTTGGCACGTGCCCTACGAGCCTATCCGGGACGCACCCCAGAAAGCCTTTCGCCACTTACCGAACACGAACGTCGACTGCGTGCAATGTCTTAATGAACAACAGACAAGAAGTGAAAATCATAAGCAAACTGCTGCTATCTGCCATGCTCTGCACTGGTGCCACAACATACGCACAGAGCAAAATTGGCGACTTCATAGAAAGTACATCTTACAACATACAATCTCGCGGACAAGAACGTCAGCTATCCTACCGACCCATTGACAATGCTTTCGTGTCTTTCAACGGCAAAAATAGGTACACACGAGCATTGTATAGCAACACATGCTCCGACTTCCGATTAGAGACGAGCGACAGACCTGTGTTTGCCACATTCAAGAGGAACGATATGCACAACATCTGTTTTCTTCTTGAAGTAGAGGGCAAGACCTATTCGCTCGACAGCCTGACTTCGTGTCGTGCGGTCTATGACTGTGCCCGACGTACGTATACACTCAAAGACAACTGCATTGGCAATGCAGAGCTACACATAAGCGTCCTTATGGCTGCCGACCGCGAAGAAGCTCTGTGGCAAATTGCGATGGTCGGCAACAAAAATCCCAAGGAAGTAGGCATTATAGCAAAGCTTAGCCCCATTGCAAGGCCCAAACTAAACCGACGTGGCGACATAGGCGTCGACCCTTACGGCAGTTTTGAAGCAAGCACCAAACGTGGTCCTGAAGCAATAAGTCATTTCGTACTAACCGATACGTTGTACTTGTCATTTGCCACAGGCACAAAAAAAATAAACACAAACAAAGAACTACAAAACAAATATTTAGAAGCCGAAAAACATAGGCAATCTATTGCCCAAAACTTGGTCATATCCACACCAGAGCCTTGGCTCAATGCCGTAGGTGGTGCTCTATCGGCAGCAGTCGAGGGAATATGGGACGGCGAGACGTGGCTACATGGTGCCGTAGGTTGGCGCATGCCATTGGCTGGTTGGCGAGCTGGCTACACTGGTGACCTAATGGGGATGCCAAGTAGAGCACAAAGTCATTTCGACGCCTATGCCAACAGCATGGTGACCGATGTTGAGCCCACTCTGCCCCACCCTACTCAAGACCCCAAAACCAATATGGCACGCGCCATAAAACAATGGGGTACACAAATGTATAGTAATGGTTACATAAGTCGTTTTCCAAACCAAAGAAACAACATGCACCACTACGACATGAACCTCAACTATATAGATGAGCTACTCGACCACTTCGACTTTGACGCGCGCCCCGAGACACTACGCAGATATTGGACAGTTATCAAAAGTCATTTGGCATGGGAGAAACGGAACTATGACCCAGACAACGATGGTCTATACGACGCTTATTGTTGCATTTGGGCATCGGACGCACTATACTACTCCGGCGGTGCCGTTACGCACTCTACGGCATACAATCTTAGAGCTTTTCGTGCAGCTGCACGCATTGCAGAAATTCTTAGTGAAGACCCCACACCATATCAAAAAGAAGCAGACAAAATACAACGAGCAATTGATGCCAAGCTATGGATGGCAGACAAAGGTTATTGGGCAGAATATCTCGACTACAACGAAGCAAACATTCATGCCGATGCCGCTCTATGGTCGGTCTACACCCCAATCGACTGCCACGTAGGGTCTGAAAGTCAACGACTTAGCGCAACCCGATATGTCGACCAACACATACCACACATACCCGTCAAAATAAAAGACTACGATGGTTCACTTGGCAACATAGACAACCTTTGCACAATATCGACAAGCGACTGGATGCCCTA
>CALAVC010000204.1 GCA_937892095.1 uncultured Bacteroidales bacterium
TGCTGGTCAGACAGCACCAGGCGACGGTATCTGCATTGCCGATTATCCGTTTGAGATTAAAGCTAAGAATGTTATTATTCGCTATATGCGTTTCCGTCTTGGCAATGTTGCAATCGATGAAGCTGTGCAAGCCTATGCCGATGCTAATGGGTATACAAAAGCGCAAGTGTATGCAAATTCAGATTTGTTAAATAACGTTACCATGCCCCAAGAGGGCGACGGCCTTGGTGGCATGGACCAAGAAAATATCGTTGTCGACCACTGCTCGGTTAGTTGGAGTGTCGATGAATGTCTGTCGGTTTATGGCTCCAAAAATATTTCGGTTCAGTGGTGTATTGTCTCGCAAAGTATGGTCAATTGTGGACACTCGAAGGGCAACCATGGCTATGGTGGCAACTGGGGAGGCTCTGGTGCAAGCTATCATCACAATCTTGTAGCTCACCACACCAGCCGTACGCCACGTCTCGGTCCGCGACCAGGCACTCAGACCGATGAACGTATGGATATGCGCAATAATGTCATCTACAACTGGGGTGGCAATGGTTGCTATGGTGGCGAAGGAATGAATGTCAATATCGTCAACAATTATTATAAGCCCGGACCTGCCACATTCGACCGATCAGAAACTTACCAAAAGCGCATAGCAGGCGTTGGCATTCGTACTACTGAATATACAAAGCATGGCACTTCAAGTCCTAACCAATGGGACGTCATGTGGCACGTCTGGGGGACGTACTATGTCAATGGAAACTATAACCATTCGTTTCCTACAATGGACGAGTGGAAAGATGGCTTCCTAAGTCAGATCGACGCAAGCAAGAACGATAACTATTTCAACGATAGCATAAAGAATCATATTCATCGCACTGTGCCTATCGACTTTCCGTCGACCACTACGCACACTGCTGCCATGGCTTTCGATAAGGTGCTAAGCTATGCTGGTGCAAGTCTTCATCGCGACGCTGTCGACTCTGTAGTTGTTGCCGACGCACGCAATGGTGGCGCTACTTATACGGGTAGTGGTCTTAGCAAAGGCTTTATCAACAACCAAGATGATTTGCGCCCCTCTGATGCCACCGACGATTGGTGTGCATGGCCAACGCTTACTTCTCTCGAAGCACCCACCGACACCGACGGCGACGGCATGCCCGATGAATGGGAGACTGAAAACGGACTCGACCCCAACGATAAGACCGACGGTGCACAACTTGCCGACGATGGCTACACCAATCTCGAACACTACATTAATGGAATTGTCGAAGCCATCACCTCAGCACAAAATGCCGATGGCACCACCGAAAGCTATACCGCACCAAAAGAAGAAAATAATCAGCAGTTGGACGAAATGGCGTCTGGCACCATCGCGTGGTCCATGGTAGAAAGTGGTTCAGCTTCGTTAGCTGGCTCGGTCAGCGACGATTTTGTTGCCTATGTCAATATCTCGTCCGCAAGCCTTGGCTCTGGTCTTAAGCAGGGTAGCATTGAGGTTGCTGATGGAGTGTCCGAGTTAAAGTTTAATAATACAAGCGGTTCTGCTACTGACGCCAATGCACTCACTTTCGATGTCGCACCTGCCGAAGGCTACTCGTTCAAGGCTACACACATCTCTTTCTATGCCTCACGCTTTGGTACCGATGGTGGCAAGATCGATGTCTCGTGGGTTGCTCCCGATGGTACAACCACTAAAATACTTACTGCCGACACGCCCGAACGCAAAGGTGACGACAATGGTATCGATTACTCCACCTACGACATCGACATCGATATGCTTGCCTACACTGGCACTGGTAGCCTGAAGATAAACATCTATGGTCTTGGCGACACAAAATATATTGGCCTTAGTAACATTGTTGTTAGTGGCACTGTCGGCATTGTCAAAGAAGACGCCGAGACAACTGCCATCAAAAAGATTGCCGCACGCGGCGTCGGCTCTGACGATGTCTACGACCTTAGTGGACGACGTGTGCGCACTGCCTCCAAAGGTCTCTACGTCGTTGGTGGTAAGCTCATTCGCAAGTAACCAATTCACCACATAATTTTGATGAAAAGATATTTGATAGTTCTGGCAATGTGTGCTGTCGGTCTGCAGACCGCGGCACAATTGTTGCCGTACAAAAATCCCAATTTACCGGCTGCCGAGCGTGCTGCCGACCTTTGTGGTAGGCTGACTCTTGAAGAAAAAGCCACCATTATGCTCGACCGCTCTAAACCCATCAAGCGACTCGACATCCCAGAGTTTGCATGGTGGAGCGAGGCTCTGCATGGCGTTGGGCGCAATGGTGTCGCCACGATGTTCCCACAGTGCATTGGCATGGCTTCAGCTTTCGACACCACTCTCGTCTACGACATATACTCAGCTATATCCGATGAGGCTCGCGCCAAAAATACTCTTCAGCGCAAGTCGGGTCGGGTGGGGAAGTACCAAGGTTTGTCGTTTTGGACTCCCAACATCAATATCTTTCGTGACCCTCGTTGGGGACGAGGACAAGAAACCTATGGCGAAGACCCATATATGAACGCTGTTATGGGCAACGCTGTTGTACGTGGTCTGCAAGGCCCCGAAGGTCATAAATATCGCAAGCTACTTGCTTGTGCCAAGCACTTCGCTGTGCATAGTGGACCCGAAAAGACGCGTCATAGTTTCGACATTACCGACCTCAGTCAGCGCGATTTGTGGGAAACGTACTTGCCTGCCTTTGAAGTTCTTGTGTGCCAATCGGGAGTACGCGAGGTCATGTGCGCCTATCAGCGTTTCGAAGGTCAACCATGTTGTGGAAGCAACAAACTTCTCAATAATATCCTGCGTCACGATTGGGGCTTCGATGGTCTCGTAGTCAGCGACTGTGGTGCCATAACCGATTTCTGGAAAAAAGGTCATCATGAGACAAGTCCCGATGCAGCGGCTGCCAGTGCCGATGCGGTTCGTGCAGGCACCGATGTCGAGTGTGGTAGCAACTATCTCGACTTGCCTGCAGCCGTTCGCCGTGGCGATATTTCTGAAGAACAAATAGATGTTAGTGTCCGCCGTTTGCTCGAAGCCCGTTTTGAACTTGGCGACTTTGATTCCGACGACTTGGTCGAATGGACAAAAATAGGTCCAGAAGTCATCGCCAGCAAAGAGCACATCGACCTCTCTCTCCGCATGTCTCGTGAGCAAATGGTGCTCTTGCAAAACAAAGATAACATACTCCCTCTCCCAAAGTCGGGCAAGAAAATAATGGTCATGGGTCCCAATGCTGCCGACTCTCTTGTTCTTTGGGGTATATACTTCGGTCAGCCGAGCCACACCGTTACCATGCTCGAAGGACTGCGTGCCAAAGTACCCTCGCTCCCCTATGTCAAGGGTTGCGACTTGACTTCGCTGACGCGCAACGAAAGCATGTTCGGCTGTTTCTCCTCTGCCGATGGTCAGCCAGGCATGACTGCAACCTATTTCAACAATGAAAAATTGGCTGGTGCACCTGTTGTTACTACTCGCTATACCAAGAAAATTTCGCTCGACAATGGTGGTGCAACAGTTTTTGAGCCAGGTGTCGAACTCGAACATTTTTCCGTTCGTATGAGAGGTAAGTTTACGGCCACCAAAACCGAAGACCTTATTTTCGACTTTGC
This sequence comes from uncultured Bacteroidales bacterium, assembly GCA_937892095.1. Lineage (GTDB taxonomy): Bacteria > Bacteroidota > Bacteroidia > Bacteroidales > Marinilabiliaceae > W3P20-009. The sequence goes on from CALAVC010000204.1 coordinate 3,613, forward strand.
TAACGATGATGGTTTTCGCCTAATTGTCGATGGCGACACTCTACACAATCGGTGGAAATGGGACTATATGAAAGTTAGTCAATATCCATTCCATGTCGTTGCGGGCAGAACCTACGACGTAGAAATTAACTATCTGCAAGTCGATGGTGGAGCTTCGCTCTCGTTCGATGTGGCTAAGATTGTTCCCATGTCGCCATCCGATGTCGTTTGGCAGGCCAAAGATGCCGAGGTTGTCATATTCGTTGGAGGCATCTCGCCTAATCTTGAGCGTGAAGAAGCAAAAGTCAATGCTCCCGGGTTCGACAATGGTGATCGCACAAGCATCGAGCTACCCAAGGCGCAACGTGCCGTCTTGCGTGCACTCCACGACGCTGGCAAAAAAATAGTTTTTGTCAATTGCAGTGGTAGTGCCGTTGCTATAGCGCCCGAAGTCGAGTCGTGCGACGCAATCATTCAGGCTTGGTATGCTGGCGAGCAAGGTGGCACAGCCATTGCCGATGTAATCTTTGGCGACTACTGTCCAAGTGGCAAGTTGCCCGTCACTTTCTATGCTTCCGACTCCGACCTGCCTTCTTTCGATGACTATTCTATGAAAGCTGGGCAAGGTCGCACATATCGCTACTTTACTGGCAAACCACTCTTTGCTTTTGGGTTCGGACTCTCCTATACTTCATTTGCGCATACAGCCCAAAAATGGGACGCAAAGCGCATGGGCGTAAGTCTTCGTGTCAAGAATACAGGTGCTCATGAAGGCTCCGAAATTGTTCAGGTCTATGTTCGGGACCCTCGCGACACCGAAGGACCCACAAAAACACTTCGTGGCTTCGCACGTGTTACTTTGCGTGCTGGCGAAGAAAAAGAAGTCTTTATCCCCATGCCACGTAGTCGTTTTGCCCTTTGGGATAGTTCACGTGGCAAAATGCAGGTCATCAGTGGTAAATATGAAGTCTTTGTCGGCACAAGTTCTGTCGACGGAAGGTGGCTCACCTGCAAAATTAAATAACTTTTCATAGTTCTGTATTTTTTAGGTTCAGACGTCTGCCAGCACAAGTTGTTGGCAGACTTTTTTTCGCGATTTTAAATCATCTAAGATTCCTGACTCAACTCTTGATTTTTCGTTGTTAAAGATTGTTCTGCTCCGCTAAAAATGTGTATATTTGCTTTTTGCCATACTTAAATTAAGTACAACAAATGCAAGAAAAAATAATAATATTAGA
>CALAVC010000205.1 GCA_937892095.1 uncultured Bacteroidales bacterium
ATACTGTTGGCGAAATTGATTGTTATTTCGGGCGTTTCGCGGCATTGTTCAATCATTACACTCACATAGTATTTTCCATTCGCTTCTCTTATCACTGTCGCTTTCTTGATCCGTGCATTTTCCGGAACCGGACGATGATATACCATTTCCACATTGCCCAATCTTGGAAGTTGAATGTATTTGTTGAGTATGATCCTGATTGGACTTCTCTCCAGATTGGATGTCGTATAGGTCATTCTTGAATCTCTGCGGCTCTTATGATGACTTAATGATATTCCTGATCCTTGAGCCTGAAATATGACATTCATCAGCGCAGAACCGTCGATCCCGTTCAAAAAAGGGTATTTTATGCGATACTCATTGACGATATCTCTGGCCAATCCTTTTGTGATCTTCCCCGATCTGACGTCATCCAGATAGCGATTGAATACAAAACGGACAGCTCCGAACGTCCGGATGATAATTTCCTTCTGTTCTTTGTTTGGTTTGATCAGATATTTGTAGTAACGATCTACTTTCATATTTCCCTTCACTTCTTTATTCGCCGGAAGGTAAGGAAATTCCTAAAGAAACAGAGAAAAAAGGAATTATTTTATGGGATCTTTATCATTCCTGTCGAAACAGAACAGGAAGGCAGAAGAACAGCGGAACTTTAGAAGGAAGGTCGGATCATATTATCAATCATCGACGAAACGAAAGAACCGGACAGTTCTTGTCAAGAATGCTGAAAAACCGAGTCGCTGTACAAGCGGCGCATTTTCAAATAGTGAAGAAATAGTGAAATTCCTACCAGTAAATAATGAGATACTAAACAGTATCATCAGAATCGAAAGGCTGAATCAGAGTTTTCCGGATTTTCAATTTCATTGTCGGCAGAAATGACTTGATAAACAAGAGCATCGGAGTCTTGTAATATTTTAACGCTAATGCTCTACGATGGGCTTTGGAGAATAAGAAGTTCTTCGGCGAAGGAGTTAGATGGAGCAAAGACAAGGACAAAAATAGTTGAGATGAGTAATTGGAGTTTTTTCATAGAATTGGTGTGATTTATATACAAAAGAGGTAGTCAAAACATGGCTACCTCTTTTATATGCGAAAATACTTTTCGACTTAGAGCTTAGGACCTGCAGCTACAAGAGCTTTGCCTTCTTCGTTGCCGGTGTACTTAACGAAGTTCTTGATGAAACGACCAGCGAGGTCTTTTGCCTTGGTTTCCCATTCGGAAGCTGCCTTGTAGGTGTCGCGGGGATCAAGAATCTTGGGATCGACACTGGGTAGTGCTGTGGGCACTTGGAAGCCGAAAATAGGAATTTCTTTGGTAGGAGCGTTGTTGATTGAGCCATCGAGAATGGCGTCGATTATGCCACGAGTATCTTTGATAGAGATACGCTTGCCAGTGCCATTCCAACCCGTATTGACGAGATAGGCCTTAGCACCACTCTTTTGCATTTTCTTGACGAGTTCTTCGGCGTACTTGGTTGGGTGGAGTTCGAGGAAAGCCTGACCGAAACATGCCGAGAATGTAGGCGTTGGCTCGGTTATGCCACGTTCGGTACCTGCGAGCTTAGCGGTGAAGCCAGAGAGGAAGTAGTACTTCGTTTGCTCTGGGGTAAGGATGGAAACGGGAGGAAGAACACCGAAAGCATCGGCAGAGAGGAAGATTACTTGCTTGGCGGCAGGTGCTGCAGAAACGGGGCGAACGATGTTCTTGATGTGGTAGATAGGATATGAGACGCGAGTGTTTTCGGTAACACTCTTGTCGGCGAAGTCTATCTTACCTTCGGCATTAACGGTTACATTTTCGAGGAGAGCATCGCGACGGATAGCGTTATAGATGTCGGGTTCGCTATCCTTGTCGAGGTTGATAACCTTGGCGTAGCAACCGCCTTCGAGGTTGAAGACACCTTCGTCGTCCCAACCGTGTTCGTCATCACCAATGAGGAGACGCTTAGGATCGGTGGATAGGGTTGTCTTGCCTGTGCCAGATAGACCGAAGAATATGGCTGTGTTCTGACCATTGAGGTCGGTATTGGCAGAGCAGTGCATTGAGGCGATGCCTTGAAGTGGCAAGAAGTAGTTCTGCATAGAGAACATACCTTTCTTCATTTCGCCACCATACCAAGTGTTGAGGATGATTTGTTCTTTGCTGGTTACATTGAAGACGACAGCAGTCTCAGAGTTCAGACCGAGTTCCTTATAGTTCTCGACCTTAGCTTTGGAAGCGTTGTAGACGATAAAGTCAGGTTCTTGGTCGAATTCTTTTTGGTTCTGGGGACGGATGAACATGTTGGTAACGAAGTGAGCTTGCCAAGCGACTTCCATTATGAAGCGTACTTTGAGGCGAGTCTTTTCGTTGGCACCACAGAAGCCGTCAACAACGTAGAGTTTTTTATTAGATAGCTCTTTGACTGCGAGTTTTTTGAGGGTATCCCACGTGGCTTCGCTTACGGGTTTATTGTCGTTTTTGTACTCATCGGAAGTCCACCATACGGTGTTGTGGGAGTTTTTGTCATCGACAATGAATTTATCTTTGGGAGAACGTCCTGTGTAGACGCCTGTCATTACATTGACAGCACCGAGTTCGGTTACTTGACCTTTGTCGAAGCCTGTAAGACCAGGTTTTGTCTCTTCGTTAAAAAGGACTTCGTAAGAGGGATTGTACAGGATTTCAGTTGTACCACTGATTCCATACTTGGTCAAATCCAGATTTGCCATAGGGATTATTAGAAATTGTTTATACTTGTTGTTCTATTTTTTCGATGATTGATACGTTGTTGGTTAACGTAATGTTACATCACAAAAATAAAAGTTTTGTTTTGATTTCTATTCATTTAATTACATAAATTTTTCCGTAATTAGAGAGAATAGAAAACAAAACGTCTACCAAAGAATAAACAATTGCCTTACGTCGAGACCAATTATACCTTAATGCCCATAAATAGGACATCGTCAATTTGTGGGAACTCACCTTTCCACTGAGTGAAGAGTTCTTGAACGGTAAGGCATTGCTCGTCCATATCGTCTTCGTATATGGAGAGGAGGAAACGTTCGATTTTAGAGTTCTTCATTTTGTCGCCATCGGTGCCACCGAATTGGTCGGAGTAGCCATCGGAGAACATATAGAAGCAATCGCCTTTGGAAAGTGGCGTGGTGGTGCTGACGAAACGTCGTGAACGTATATTGAGGTCGCGCTCGCCAATGCTGCGCTTCGCACCTTTGATAAAGATGGACTGACCATCTTTGACGATTATGACTGGGCGACGAGCAGATGAGGTCGTGAGCTGATGATTGAGCAAGTTGAGGACTGCTATAGAGATGTCGAGTCCGTCTTTGGAGTTGCCAGATTGGGAATGGTTATGAGCGAGGTTTTCGAGGAGCGTCTGGTCGAGTTTTTCGAGCATTTGAGCGGGGTCAGGTATGACGCGTGTCATACGGTCGCAAATGTCGTTGATAATTGTTGTGGCGATCATAGACATAAAAGCTCCGGGCACGCCATGACCAGTACAATCGGCACAACAGATGATGAGGCAATCGCCTTTGCGCGTGAACCAAAAGAAATCGCCACTGACGACGTCGAGAGGACTATAGAATATGAAAGAGCCTGTTATGGGATAATTGTTGAGCGACTCGGGAGGTGGGGACATTGAGTGCTGGATACGCTCGGCGTAGGCTATGCTTTCACTTATACGAATGTTGGTCTGCTCGAGCATTTGAGATTGCGTTTCGAGCTCTTGCAGGCGGAGGGCGAGTTCTTCGCGAAGGGCCACATTCTGGTGGTCGGCGACTTCGAATGTTTTCTTCATACGATAGCGCACATAGACATAGACGAGGAGCCCAGTAAAGAGGGCAACGACGGCTATTTGCCAAAGACGACGTAGGTGGTCGGTTTTATTGGTGTCGATTGTGGTGCGAAGTTCACCGATTTCATTTTCACGTTTTAACTCTTGTTCGCGAGTGGTTTCGTCGCGCTGTCGGTCGTTAAACGAGAAAATGTCGTTCTGCATTGTTTCGGAGCGACGGCACTCGTCGGCAAGGATATTATAGGCTTCTTCGTAACGTCCTTGAACGATATAGAAAGAGCGTTGACTTTCGTGCATTACAAAGTCGTGGAACTGGTTACGCACGAACTTTGGTGCGAGGTCGAAAAGGGCTTCGCGTGCATGGTCGTATTTCTTAGAGAGTAGAGCGACTTCACCTTTGAGCAAGTAGAAAAGGCAACTGTCGGCAATGGGTTGTTCAACTGAGGCTGTGTCGGCCAGACGTAGATATTTTTCAGCCCATTCGAGTTCGCCCATACGACTACGTGCGAGTCCTTGACTGATGTAGACATCGGTCATATTGTGTTCATATCCGACTTTGCGAACAAGCATTTCGAGTCGGTTAAGGGCTGAGGAGGCTTGCGAATATCGGTCAAATAGGAATCGGAAACGGACAAGTTCTTCGAGATAGATTATTTTATTGCGGTCTTTGACCTTATCGTATATGACGCCAGCCTTAGCGAGGGTGCGGTCGGCTTGTCGAACGTCGCACAGGTCGATAGATATGCCAGAGCATTCGGAGAGGATACGAATTTTCTTGTCGGGAGAGATTCGCTCGGCTGGGAGTGTGTCGATGATAGACTCGACTTTGCGAAGCTGAGTGAGAGAGCCTGTTACGTCGCCAATCTCGCATCCGATGTGCGAAAGGAGTAACGGGACATAGATTTGCATGTCGGGACAACATGCTGCGCGACTGAAATTGAGACTTTTTTGTAGGTGTTTAAAGGACTCTTGGATGCGTTCGTGCTTGTACTCTGCCTGACCTATGACATACTCCATGTCGGCTTTGAGGGCAAGACTGAGACAAAGAGTTGAATCGGGCAATTGGTCGACATCGTGAATAACTTGATGTGCTATGGTGGCTGCCTTGTCGTGGTCGCCACTTAACACGGCTATCAACGCTCGAAGACCGAGTGCTTCGACATTGGTATCGTAGATTCCTTTTGTGCCTGACAGGATCTGCGACAGACTATCGGTGTAGGCTGTAAGGGTGTTGATGTCGGACAAGAAAAAGGCTTCGCGTGCAGCAAGGAACTGCGAAGAATGCTTAATATCACCCGACTCGGAGGTGCAACCACCGAATAGGAACGAAATGATATATGCAAATATTATGAAGTAACTTATCCGAAAAATCACGATTAGGAGTTATCCACGAATACAAAGAATGGAAGCGAATTTAGGAAATTTTGTCTAAAAAAGAAAAAACGAGTGTAGACAAAAACTGTCGACCTCGAAATACAATATCACATAACTATCGGAATGCAGACTTGATGTGTTCCAACTCAAAGGATTGTCCGCCAGCAACAAGAAGAATAAGGTCAAAACGAGCTTCACCAACAAAACCTATTTTATTGATGTAGGCTTCGGCTGCAGCCTCTAAAAAATATATTTTACTGGACGAGATTAATTCTGCAGGTTGTTGCATTCGGACACGCGTCTTGACTTCGACAAACACGAGCTGGGCGCCATCCATAGCAACGATGTCGATTTCTTTTTGTCGATGTCGCCAGTTACGAGCGAGGATGACGTAACCGAGACTTTGTAAGTATTGCGTGGCAAAATCTTCGCCACGATGTCCGAGTTCGTTATGGGCAGCCAAACTATAATTCGCTGACTATGGGGTTCGATACTTTTTCTTCGCCAATGGTGGTTGGAAGCCCATGACCCGAATAGACAACTACATCGTCGGGGAGGGTAAAGAGTCGGCGAATAGAACTAAGAAGCTTGGCACGACGGGCGCCAGGCAAATTTGTTGCACCGACATCGTGACGGAAAAGTGTGTCGCCCGAGAAAAGAATTTTTTCGGCAGGGAGGTAGAAAGACACGCCACCGGGTGAGTGTCCGGGTGTGGCAAGGACGTGTATTTCAGTATTGGCGAAAGGGATTATAAGATTGTCTGTTAGTGTGTATTCGGGTTCGTCGATGACGGCTTCGGAGTCGTCGAGCGCAAAGGCGACTGCTTGAAAGTGTGCCATATCGACAAGAATATGATCGGCATGGGAGCACTGCGCACGTATGCCATAGGTTTCTCTGACATAGGCAGCACCAAACATGTGGTCGAGGTGTGCGTGTGTACAGAGTAGTCGGACTGGGGTTAGACTATTTTCTGTTATGTAAGAAGAGAGTTGGTTGCGCTCTGACTCTTCTTTACAACCGCAGTCGATGATTATGCACTCACGAGTAGGCGAAGACAAGACGTATGTGTTTTCTTGCTTCATGTTTACGGTGAGGCACTTGACATTCATGGCTGATGATTTTATTTTTCGGTTTGGTTATATTGCCACGGATTGCTCTTGATACCTGCAAGAGCGACCATGGCTTCGTGCGTACGTCGGCGCAAATCGTCGATACAAGCTGCACGATTATCTTTGAGATCAGGGTTGATAAGGATGGGCTGCCCGACATTGAGTGTAACGCAAGCCTCGTTGCCGAACCATTTGAGTATGCCTTTGCGCTGTCGGTATGAATAGGCCATTGGGATTATGGGCAGATTGTACTTGACGGCGTAGATGAAAGCTCCTTTCTTGAAAGGACGGATGGGCGTGTAGAAATTCCAACGACTTTCTTCGGCAAAGAAATGGAGCCAAAAACCATGCTCGTGGTAGTAGTCGAAAGCAGCATTAAACTTTCTAAGGTCGGAAAGCTTTTCTGGTATGGGAACCCCCCCCATTGACACCATGCGCTGTCGGTCGCGCCCTGCCATTTGACCTCGGAAAATGGGGAATCGGAGTTGACGCCAACCACAAGCGTCGAAGACACCACACATATCCCAACGGAAGACGTGATTACAGACAGTCATTGCCCCATTTTTTAGTAGTTCCTTATTTCCTGTTATGTTCTTCTTGCCTTTCATGCGGAAGCCATAGCGGAAATAGTTGAGGAACTTGATGAGGGTGCGCGACTGAAAATAGTAGAGCCAATTGAGTATTTTGAAACGCGTAGAGTTGTCGACGTAAGGGTAGTTGGCATCGACACCCTCTTCATAGATACGTTCGAAAGGAAGGAGATGAGCGTGAGGGTCGTCGCCACCGAACATTATATAACTACGATCGAGAGGGACGTAGCGATCGGCTTCGACTTCGAGTTGGTCGTAGAGGTTGGGGAGCGGTTCGTTGCCTACGTTTTTCATTTACTCAATGAGCTCTTGAAGGATTGTGTTACTTTTTATTAACGGACATTATGGCTGCCTTGTCAAAAGTGGCACAAACACCGTTTTGGATTTCGAGGATGACGCGATCTTCCTTTACTTCGGCTATTTTGGCTATGAGTCCCGATGTTGTAACGACAGAATCGCCTTTTTTGAGTTCGCTACGCATGCGGTCGAGCTCTTTCTGCTTGTTTTGCTGCGGACGAATCATGAAGAAATAGAATACGACGATTATGAGAAGAAGCGGAAGGAACTGCATGATGGCAGCCTGTGCGCCACCTTCTTGCATAGCGGGTTCTTGAAGTAGAATATTAAACATAGGGATGTTGTTTTAATTATTTAGGTATCTCAACCTTGGCAGAGATACAAAGTTTGATGACTTGTTCTTTATCGGTCTCGACGGAGATGACTTGGTAGTGTCGTCCTCGCTCGAAGCCACGTGTATCGAAGGCCACGCTAACTATGGTCTGCTCCGAAGGAGCTATATTGGTCGTATCGTATTGCAAAGAGACACAACCGCAATCGGCTTTGGCGAGTGATATGCGGATATTACTCTGACCGACATTGGTTAGACTGAATGATGTTCGGACTTCATCTCCTTGGGCAACAGTACCGAGATCTCGATAGGTAGTATCAGCGATGAGTGTGTCGTCTAAATCAGGAGGGGCAATGACCTTGCGCTCTTCTGCAAAGAACGAACAAGCAGAAGCTAAGACAAAAGATGTAGACAAGAGCAAGAAAGCTGACCTAAGACCCATAGCACCAAATATTTTAGAATAGTTGAGCTTCGCTTATGCGACCTTCTTCGACGAGGTCACGAACTATTTTTTGCAATAGTCCGTTGATGTAGGAATGACTTTTGGGAGTTGAATAGAACTTAGATATTTCTATATACTCGTTGATGGTAACCTTGATGGGTATGTTGACCATAGAAGTCATCTCGGCGATGGCCATTTGCGTAAGGATGATGTCGAGAGTGGCGACACGGTCGGCATCCCAGTTTTTGGAGTATTTTTTTATCAACTCGATTGTATTGTCGCGTTCAGCAAAGCTTTTACGGAGCAAGAGATGACTAAACTCTTCATCGTCAGAATTTTTGAAGAGTGGCACGAGTGGTACACTTTGCCCATTAGTACCATCGAAATCTTTGAGTGTTTTGACGGCTATGCTGAGCATAAACTCGGCTTCATCGTTCCAAAAAACGTTTTTAAGTTCGATGGAAGAAAAGAAGACTGGCATTTGCGGTAGCTCTTTGCTCATGAAGCGAACGACAAAGTCTTTGTCGGCAATGAAGTCACCAAGAGCTGCTGCCATGTATTTTTCGTAGAGTTTAGTGTGCGTCATTTTGGCAAAGAGCGTCTTGACGAGACTTTCGTCTTGTGCCCATGTGTTGCCAGTGGCAGAGATGTAGTTGTTAAGTTCTTCGTTTTCTTCTATTTGAGCGATGAACTTATTGGTGGCGAAACGAGTGTTAGGGTTACGTTCCTCTTCTGTTGGTCGGATTTTCTGTTGCCCAAGTTCAATTCGCTTGGCTGCGACTCTGCGCAGAGCCGAAGGTAGTTGGAGCAATAAGTAATAAAGGTCTTGGCTTTTTTCTATGCTGTGCTGAAGAGTCTTGTCTGCCTCACGCAAATCGAGACTACCTTGTTGAAGATGAGCATAGATAACTTGCATTACCTTGACTCTGATAAGTCGTCTACTTAACATTTTCTAAAAGAACTTTTTGATATATCGCACACAAAATTAATTCTTTTTTTAGAGGTTAGGAAACTATGCAAAAAAAATGTAGGGAGTTATGAATGAGTCAGCCACCACAAGTGAACTTGTGGTGGCTGACGGCGAATATTTGCGAATATGATTGTCTACAATTTTTGCAAAGCAGAATCTATACGCGAGAGCGTTTCGTCTTTGCCGATAAAGGCACAGATGTGGAATATGCTTGGACCTTGACTTATGCCCCAAATGGCAATACGAAGTGTGTTCATTATTTGCCCCATAGAATAGCCTTTGTCGACTATCCATGCATGTACTTTTTGTTCGGTTTGGAGCGGATCTATGACTTCTTCGGCCGCAAGGATTTCACGGAGTTCGCGTAGACGAGCTACGTTGTCTTCTTTCCAGAACTTGGAGACAGACTTTTCGTCGTAGACGGCTGGAGCACAGAACATTTTTTGCGTCAGCTCGGCAAGGTCTTTGGGGAATGTGGCTCGTTCTTTTATGAGTGAAATAGCTTCGGCAGTGCGTTGAAGCGTTGCGTTTATGCCCATTTGTTGGTGGATGGGCATAACCATCTGGGCGAGCGTGTTGTCATCGGTCTGACGGAGGTATTGGGCATTGAACCACTTGGCTTTATCGTGGTTGAAGCGTGCGCCAGATTTGCTGACATGCTCGAGGGAGAACGCGTTGATGAGTTCGTCAATTGAGAACAACTCTTGTTCGGTACCTGGATTCCACCCGAGCAACGCGAGCATATTAATGAAAGCTTGTGGGAGGTAACCTTCTTCGCGATAGCCCATAGCAACGGTGCCATCGGGTGCATGCCATTCGAGAGGGAAGACAGGGAATCCGAATTTATCGCCATCGCGTTTGCTGAGCTTGCCTTGTCCTTGTGGTTTAAGGAGCAATGGTAGGTGAGCAAAGTCGGGACGTTGCCAACCGAAAGCGCGATAGAGAAGATAGTGAAGTGGGAGCGAAGGCAACCACTCCTCGCCACGAATGACGTGACTGATTTCCATTAGATGGTCGTCGACGATATTGGCGAGGTGGTATGTTGGGAGGCTATCGACGCTTTTGTAGAGTACTTTATCGTCGAGCGTAGAGGTGTTTATGCTGATATGTCCGCGAATGAGGTCGTCCATTTGAACATCTTCGTTTTCGGGCATTTTGAAGCGAATGACCCAAACATCGCCACGGGCTATGCGAGCACTAACTTCGTCGGCTGGGAGAGCAAGCGACGTTTGCAGAGAATTACGGACTGTACTGTCGTAGGCAAAGGTTTTACCTTCGGCTTCGGCTTTGGCACGAAGAGCATTGAGTTCGTCGGCTGTGTCGAAGGCATAGTAGGCATTGCCAGAGGCTACGAGCTGCTGAGCATACTTAAGATATATTTCTTTACGTTCACTTTGGCGATAGGGTGCATGTGGTCCTCCCTCTTCGATACCTTCGTCGACATGAATGCCACACCATTTGAGGCTTTTCATTATGTACTCTTCGGCACCGGGCACGAAACGTTGACTATCTGTGTCTTCGATACGTAGGATAAAGTCGCCACCATGCTGACGAGCAAAGAGGTAGTTATAGAGAGCAGTACGTACACCACCTATGTGCAGGGCACCTGTGGGGCTTGGGGCAAAGCGTACTCTGACGCGACGATTGTTATTGCTTGACATTGCAAAAGGAAAATAAGTAATTAAAAAAGGGTTGCCTACCATAGGAGACAACCCTTTGCTTAGTAGCCGATAGGAGAATCGAACTCCTATTATCAGATTGAGAATCTGGTGTCCTAACCGTTAGACGAATCGGCCATTCCAACGATGAAGAAGCACGAGTGCTTTAATTCGACGGCACAAAAGTAGAAACTTTTTGTAAGAGTTGCAAGTGTGAGCGATATTATTTTTCAGAATATTTTATTCTTAGCTATTCTGCGGTTGTTCGATTCCTTTCATTGTTAGGCTAATACGTGAACGAGATATGTCGATGTCGGAGACACAGACGTTGACGTGCTGATGGAGCGAAAGAACGCTATTGATGTCTTTGACAAAATGGTTGGCTACGGCACTGATGTGTACAAGACCATCGTTTTTGACTCCGATGTCGACAAAGGCTCCAAAAGCTGTGATGTTGGTGACAATGCCTGGTAATATTTGTCCGACGTGGAGGTCGTTGATGGTGTGAACAGTGGGGTCGAATGCAAAAGCATGAAGTGATTGACGTGGGTCTCGACCGGGCTTTTCGAGTTCGGACATGATGTCGGTAAGCGTGGGCAGACCTATTGTGTCGGAGACGTAGTTGCGAATATTGATACGGTTTCGGAGAGTCTTGTCGGCAATGAGTTCGCGGACGGAGCAACCCAAGTCGCGAGCCATTTGGGTGACGACCTTATAGCTTTCGGGGTGGACAGCAGAAGCGTCGAGAGGATTGGCGGCATCGGGGATGCGGAGGAATCCAGCACATTGTTCGTAGGCCTTAGGTCCGAGTCGAGGTACTTTTTTGAGTTCGGACTTTGAGGCAAAAGGACCATTGGCAGTGCGATAGTCGACAATATTTTGAGCCGTCTGCTTGGTCAATCCGGAGACATAGGAAAGGAGGTAACGGCTGGCAGTATTAACATCGACACCGACTTGGTTGACGCAACTGACAACCACATTGTCGAGGGCAGACTTGAGGTTGGACTGATCGACATCGTGCTGATATTGGCCGACGCCGAGGGATTTGGGGTCGATTTTGACTAATTCGGAAAGAGGATCAATAAGTCGGCGTCCAATGGAGACTGCACCACGAACGGTTACGTCTTCGTTGGGAAACTCTTCGCGTGCGACAGCGGATGCTGAGTAGACAGAAGCTCCATCTTCGGAGACGACGAAGACTTGCAATTTGCCATCGGTATTTAGGTCGCGAATGAATTGCTCGGTCTCGCGCGAAGCTGTGCCATTGCCGATGGCCACCGCTTCGATGTGGAAACGATTGACAAGGGATTTTATTTGTTGACGAGATTCGTCGACCTTGCTTACAGGCGGATGAGGATAGATGACGGAATGGTGGAGCATGTCGCCTTGCTGATTGAGACAGACAACTTTGCAACCAGTGCGAAAACCGGGGTCGAGAGCGAGAACGTTGCGATGACCGAGCGGAGCATCGAGCAAGAGCTGACGAAGATTGGTGCGGAAGACCGATATGGCTTCAGCGTCGGCACGTTCTTTGGCTTCGGCACGCATTTCGGTTTCCATTTGTGGAGCAAGAAGGCGCTTATAGCCATCGTCGATGGCCGCACTGACGTGTTTTGCCCATCGATTGGCACGAACATAAGTACGTTTTATGCGTTCAAGAAGTTGTTCGGAGTTGTCGATGCCGACAGAAAGTCGCATAAGGCCTTCGTTTTCGGCACGAAACATGGCGAGCAGCCGATGGCTCGGGCAATTTTTGAGACTTTCGGTACGCCCATTGTAATCGGCATAATTGGATGCCAAACATTCCTTTCCTTTGATGACGGACATGGAGGCAACGGATTGTCGTCGAAAGGCATTACGGGCGAGTTGACGTACTTCGGGCTGGTCGGTAATAAATTCAGCGATGATGTCTCGCGCTCCTTGTAGGGCGTCGTCGGCAGTCGGTACCTCATCGGACAAATATTTTTGAGCTTCAGCAATGGGGTCTTTGTCGGTTGGGCTAAGCATAAGCAAAGCGAGAGGTTCAAGACCTTGTTCGCGAGCTTTGGCAGCACGCGTTTTGCGCTTAGGCTTGTAGGGAGCGTAGATGTCTTCGAGAGTTGTAAGATCCCACGTTTGCTCGATTTGTTGTTGTAGGTCGGGTGTGAGCTTGCCTTGCTGCTCTATTTGTGCAATAATCGTAGCACGACGAGAGTCAATTTCTTTTAGGTGCGAGTATTCGGCTGAGACATTTTCGACACAGACTTCGTCCATGCCACCAGAGGCTTCTTTACGATAGCGACTGATGAAAGGTATTGTGGCACCCTCGTCGAGCAGGCGAAGGACGGCAGCCACTTTAGACTCGTTGAGAGTGAGTTTTTGAGCGATGAGGCGAGCAAACATCGTTGCAACTAATTATTTCTTTTTGTTTTTGGATTCGGGAGTCGTAAAACCACGGAAATCGAGCAAGTATTTTATGTCGGGTCGACGGCCACGGAAGGCTATGTATTCGGAAAGTGGGTCTTTATCGCCAGCGTCGGCAAGACAATGGGTGCGAAACGAACGAGCAAGCGAGGGACAAAAGACATCGGCAGAGTCTTTGAAAGCAGCGAAAGCATCGGCAACAAACATTTGTGCCCATTCATAGTCGTAATAGCCAGCAGAATAGCCGCCATCGAAAATATGTCCGAAATATGTCGTACGATAGCGTGGTGCTATTTCGGGTATCAGCCCTATTTGAGACATGATTTTTTGTTCGAGAGCGATTACATCGTCGATATTATCGGCTGCGGAAAGAGAGTGTAGCTTGAGGTCGAGCAGGGAAGCTGCAAGATATTCGGTAGATGCGAACCCTTGGTTGAAGGTGGCGGAGGCGATGAGTTTTTCAATCATTTCGTCGGGGATGGTTTCGCCAGTGCGATAGTGCTTGGCAAAGGATTTGAGGACTTCGGGTTCTGCTGCCCATAGTTCGTTTATTTGGCTTGGGAGCTCGACATAGTCGTGTGGTAGATCGCCATTTGTACGGAGATATGCACCACGAGCGAAAAGAGATTGGAGAGCATGTCCGAATTCGTGGAACATGGTTTGAACTTCCTCAAACGTGAGCAGCGCAGGCGTGTCGGCAGTAGGAGGGGTAAAATTGCAGACGATGGAAACTTGTGCTGTTTGTCTGGTGCCATCGAAATTGTCGAGAGCAGGACGGAATGATGTTGTCCAAGCACCAGCGCCCTTGGTGGATCGGGGGTGCCAATCGAAATAGACTATGCCAAGAGGCGACTTATCGGAGTCGGCGACTTGCCAAACTTCGCTGTCGGCGACATTATATAGAGGAGCGTTGGAAAGACGAGAAAACTGGAGGCCATAGAGTCGAGAGGCAACGCTGAACATACCGTGACGGACGGAGTTGAGTGGGAAATATTCGGCGAGGCGTGCTTGGTCGATATTGTAGCGTTCGGCACGTAGTTTTTCGGTCCAATAAGCCCAATCGGCAGCTCCGACAGTGGCGTTACGATCGGTGCGACGAGCAATTTTTTGAAGGTCGACGAGTTCGGCTTTGGCTTTGGTAAGGGCATAGGGCCAAACGACGTTGAGAAATGTGTCAACAGCTTCGGGGCTGCCCGACATCTTGACTTCAGTGGCATAGTGGGCGTGGGTCTTGTAGCCAAGAAGAGCAGCACGTTTGGCACGGAGAGAAAGGATGTTTTTTACAACTTTACGATTGTCGGCAGAGCCATCTTGTGTGCCACGGCTTATGTAGGCGTTGTATATCTGAGAACGTAGATTGGCGTTGTCGGCATATTGCAAGAAAGGCATTATGGACGATGGAGAGAGCGTGAAGATCCACTTGCCGTCAAGATTGGCTTCAGAAGCTTTTTGAGCAGCGGCTGCAATGACGTTTTCGGGCAGACCTGCAAGATCGGTCAGAGTGTCTACGACAAGACGATAGTCGTTGACTGCAGCAAGTGCATTTTGTCCGAATGTGTGGCTAAGGAGAGAAAGACGTTGGTTGATGTCTTTGAGTGTTTTTTTGTCGGCAGCGGAAAGAAGTGCCCCACGCCTGACAAAGTCTTGATAGTAGAGTTCGGCGACTCGTCGTTGCGTGGAGTCGAGAGTGGCACGATTGTCGTAGACGTGGCGAATGCGAGCAAAGAGAGCATCGTTGGTATAGATGTCGTCATCTTGTGCGGTGAGGCGTGGGAGCAGATTTTCAACAACAATGTTGAGAGTGTCGGAGACGTCGGTCTCGACAATGTTGAAGAGTATGGAGGTTAAGCTACTGAGCCATTGTCCGCTACGGTCGAAAGGGATTATGGTGTTTTGGAAAGTAGGCTCGTTGCGATTGGAAGTAATAAGATGTATCTCGCGAGTGCGTTCGGTCATGGCGGCTTCGATGGCCGGCGTGAAATGACGTGGTTTTATTTGGTCAAAAGGAGGTAAGTTGTCGACCGTCTCAAAATTTTTATCTAAGAGAGGGTTGTACTCTTCGTTGCAACTCATTAGTGAACAAGATAGGACAAGGAGTGTTAATAAGTGGGTGATTTTCATTGTCTGAATCGTTTGGTTATGTGTTGATAATCGTCGATGCGTCGGTCGCGAAGGAAAGGCCAAATACGTCGGACATCTTCGGAACGATTAAGGTCGACATTGACGATGTGTGCATCGGGAGTGTCGCTTGGGGCAACGTAGAGCAATTCGCCCTGTGGACCGCATACGAAACTATTTCCCCAAAAGCGAATGCCACTGTTTGGGTCGGAAGGTTGGAGGCTTTCGGGATACTCGTGCCCTACCCTATTGACAGCAACGAGTGGCAGTCCATTGGCAACGGCATGACCACGTTGGACGGTTTGCCAAGCGTTAAGTTGTCGCAAGCGTTCGTCGGGAGTGTCATTCATATCCCAACCGATGGCTGTGGGATAGATTAGGATTTCAGCTCCTGCAAGAGCCATTAGTC
The DNA here is from genome assembly GCA_937892095.1 of uncultured Bacteroidales bacterium. Lineage (GTDB taxonomy): Bacteria > Bacteroidota > Bacteroidia > Bacteroidales > Marinilabiliaceae > W3P20-009. The sequence continues at coordinate 15,502 of CALAVC010000205.1, forward strand.
GTGCGGCTTCGGGATACCACTGGTCCCAACAGACCATAACACCTAATCGACCTACAGAGGTATCTATGGGGTTGAAGCCCATATCGCCTGGTGTGAAATAGAATTTTTCGTAGAAAGCAGGGTCGTCTGGGATGTGCATTTTGCGATACTTACCAGCAATTGAGCCATCGGAATCGAAGACAACGGCCGTGTTGTGATATAAACCAGCAGAACGACGTTCGAAAAGAGAAGATACGATAACAACGTTGTGCTGACGCGCGAGAGCAGAAAAGGAATCGGTTGATGGACCTGGGATGGGCTCGGCGAGGTCGAATTGGCAGACATTTTCGGTCTGACAGAAATAGGGTGTATTGTGTAGCTCTTGAAGGACAATGAGGTTGGCACCTTGCGAAGCAAGAGCGGAAATGTTTTGACTTAGGCGCGCAAGATTGTCGGCAACAACGGTGGTTGCGACTTGCTGAACGATGCCTACACGAAGGATACGTTGGCTCATAGCTTGGTAAGTTTAGATGTGTCGAATTTTACAGGGGCTGGGAATTGCATTGTGGAGCAGTGCAGACTGCCATGTTGACGAATTAGGGCAAGGCAATCGACACCTATAATTTCATAACCCATGTGGGCATATAGGTCGGATAATGTCCGAAGAGCAACGTCGTCGGTAGATACGCCATAAGTGGGGACAAGAATGGCACCATTGACAAAGTAGAAGTTGGCGTAGGTGGCTGGTAGACGCTCACCGCTTTCGGGATCGAAGATTGGAGGGCACAAAGGCAATGGGCACAGACGATAGGCTTCGCCGTTGGCGTTGGAGAACGTGCGCAGGTCGGCAAGCATATTGCGTAGGCTGTCGTAGTGAGGGTCGGAAGAGTCGTCGGTAGCAAGATATAGTATGGTATTTTGCGGAGCAAAACGTGCTATGGTGTCGATGTGTCCGTCGGTGTCGTCGCCAATAAGTTCGCCACTTTCGACAAAGTGAAAACGTTGTGGACGGAAGATTGGTGCGAGATCGGAAATGGCATCGGATATAGATTGGAAACCATTGCGATTGGGGGCGAGCAGACACATGGACGAAGACATGAGTGCGCCACAGCCATCACTTTCTATACTTCCACCTTCGAGGACTGTGGACATGTGGAAGATAGAATTATGAGCAAGAGGACCCGAGGCGAGACGTGTGTTGATTTGATTGTCGTGATTGGCAGCAAACTTAAGTCCCCAACCGTTGAAAGTAAAGTCGAGCATATCGACATTGCCATCGGGACGGAGGAGCGTTATTAGACCATGGTCTCGTGTCCACGTGTCGTTTATTGGACATTCAAAAGCCCAAACGTCGTGCTTAAAAGAACGCGTGCCAAGGCAACTGCGTAGCCACTGTATACTATCGGTAACGATTAGCACAGGCTCGAAAGTGGCAATGGCATCGAGTATGCGGCAAAAACAATTGACAGCCTCGGGAAGCATGTAGTTCCAGTCGGTGTTGAGGCTGGGCCACGTTAGCTGCGTAAAGGCATGTGACTCCCATTCGGCTGGGAGACGAGAGTTATTTTGATTCAGTGCCATTGTTTAATTGGCTAAGCATTTGACTTGCAGCGGCTATGCCGTAAGAAGATGCTTTGAGATAGCATACACGAGCTGACTGCAAGTTTTCGGGTGTAGAAGGCATGTTGTGGGCATAGATGTTGCCCATAAAGAAATAGCCGAGTCCACAATCTTGATTGACGGAAAGAGCGAGTAGGCGGAGCCCCTCATCAGGGTCGTCGTTACAGCCGAGACCGAGAAATGTCATGTATCCTGCCATCGCCTGTGCTGTGGCAATATTCTCGTCGGCAAGGCCGAGATACAGAGCATAGGCTTTGCGTGCATTGGCAGGTGCACCACAGATGGCATGGGTGTACATTTGTGCCAATATGAGACGAGCGTCGGCGTTGCCAGAGCGAGCAGACTCGATAATGTCGGGACCATAGACATAGCCACGACTACGAAGAAGGCCATCGAGAGAGCCGTCGTCGGGGAATATTGGAGCTTCTGAAGAGGTGTCGTTAGTGGCAAAGAACTCAGTGTCGTCGGAATGTGTTTGTGTCGATGGGGAAGAGCATGCACAAAGAACGGTGAAAAAAAGTATTGGTGGTATGAGTCTTTTCACTTGACAAGTTCTTTTATGAAACTCCAGAATTTATCGACACTATCGATGTCGACTGCTTCATCGGGAGAGTGGACAGCTCGCAATGTTGGACCGACAGAAATCATATCCATGCCTTGCTTTTTGCTTGCGAAAAGACCACACTCAAGACCTGCGTGAATGGCGAGGACTTGCGGTTCGACCTGAAAGAGTTTTTGATAGGCAGATACGGCCTTGTGAAGAATTGGCGAATGGAGATTGGGAGACCATCCGGGGTAACCTTCGTTGGTCAGCACTTTGGCCTTGGCAAGCTTGAATGCTGCTGCAACAGCTTGGGAAGCGTATTCGATTCCTGATTGTGCAGAGCTACGTTGTGATGTTACGATGCGAATGCCCTCAGCAGGTGATGTGCGGACAGATGCCAAGTTGGTTGACGTCTGCACAAGAGCGGCAATGGTGGGATGCATGGCAAGTACGCCGTGCGGACAAGCCAATAGCGAACCAATAAACCTATTTTGTAGGTCGGATGTAAAGAGTGATATTGGGCAGTCGGTCGTCTCGAAATCGAAATCGATGTTGGGTTCTATGCCGTCGTATTCTTCGTGTAGACTACTAAGGAATACGTTAAATTCGACACGTAGATTTTCTTTTTGTGCCATGGGAATGGCAGCTTCGACAAGGGCTTCACGAGCTATGGCATTGTGAAGATTACCAGCATTGAAAGATGCAAGACGAAGGTCGCAACGATCGGCAGCAAGAGCGACGAAACGAGCCATAAGCTTGAGAGCGTTGGCACGTCCGAGGTGTATGTCTCCACCAGAGTGTCCGCCAAGAAGACCACCGAGAGTGATTTTTATGCCGAGCATACCTGCAGGTGTAGGTTCGGTAAGAAGCTCGAATTGCGCCGTTGTGGTACAACCACCTGCGCAACCTATAAAAATTTGTCCTTCGTCCTCAGAGTCGAGATTGATCAGGTAGTCGCCCGTCATGAAGCCAGCCTTCATGCCTTCGGCACCTGTCAGGCCGGTCTCCTCGTCGCGTGTGAAGACGCATTCAATGGGGCCGTGCTCAATGTCGCTGCTGTCGAGGATGGCCAGTTCGATGGCGCAGCCGATGCCGTCGTCGGCGCCGAGGGTCGTGCCCTCAGCTGTCAGCCACTCGCCGTCGATATAGGTCCTGATGGGGTCGCGGTCGAAGTCGAACTCCACGTCGACGAGCTTGTCGCACACCATGTCCATGTGGCTCTGCAGGATGACCGTCTTCAGCTGCTCATAGCCCTTGGTGGCGGGCTTGCGAATGATGACGTTGC
>CALAVC010000206.1 GCA_937892095.1 uncultured Bacteroidales bacterium
TCATCGTTTAGAAATGTTTAATTAGTTCTCTTTTGACTGAAACAGCGCCCTTTCGGCGCTGCTCCGTGGTCTCAGTAGGGCTTGAACCTACGACCCCCTGATTATGAGTCAGGTGCTACTAACCAACTGAGCTATAGGCCCATTGCCGTCAGGCGTCAGGGTTAACGGCTGCTGCTCCCCTTCCGTCTAAGGCACTGCAAATGTAGTGCATTTTTTCGTGATTGCAATACATAGGGCTAAAAAATATTCACTTTTATTATTGAAATGTTTTTGCTTATCAAAACAGATTTTAAATAAAGAAATTTTTCTTTAATTATTAATGTTTATAAGTAACCTTAGCTTAATTTTGTGTGTAAAAAATCAAAGAAATACAGACAATAAACATTAAAATTTCATCACTTAAAATTCTATGAGTTCTATCTTCAAATCGTCCATTGGAAGGAAGTTGATAATGAGCCTTTCGGGCATGTTCCTTGTGCTCTTTCTTCTGTTCCACATGAGCATGAACCTCGTAGCCCTATTCTCGGCCGAAGCATACAATGCCGTATGTGGCTTCTTGGGCACGAATTGGTATGCATTGGCTGGTACGTCAGTGCTTGCATTCGGATTCTTAGTACACATTGTCTACGCATTCGTGCTGACCATTCAGAACAGACGCGCACGTGGCAACGATCGTTATGCCGTAACTGATAAGCCAGCAACAGTAGAGTGGGCAAGCCAAAACATGCTCGTGCTCGGCATAATAGTCCTTTTGGGCTTAGTGCTTCACTTGTCAGACTTTTGGTACAACATGATGTACGCAGAGCTTACAGGTGCAAAACATCAGTTCCTTGCAACCGACGGTGGTGCATGGCTAAGCTTTAAGTTCGGTCAGTGGCCCATAGCAATTGCCTACATCATTTGGATTGTGGCAATATGGTTCCACTTGTCGCACGGATTCTGGAGCATGTTCCAGACCATCGGTTGGAGCAACCTCATTTGGTTGGAGCGTTGGCAATGCATCGCAAAGTGGTTCACTTCGATTGTGTGCGCAGGCTTTGCAGTTGTTGTTTTGGGCTTCGCTCTCGGACTTGCACCTTTGTGCGACAGTGTAGAAGGTGCCTCTAAAAAACTAATCATGCAAGAGCAAGCAGAAGGACATCATTTTAGAGGTGGACACCACGACATGATGATGGGTGGTCGCCCAGAGTGCGAAAGAACCAACTGCGAGAAGCCTTGCAACGGCAAACCCGAATGCAACAAGCAAAACTGCGACAAACCCACATGCCCAGGTGCACCTGCACCTGCTGAAGGAGCAGAAGTAGCTCCAAAGCAATAGTGGCGTGGCGCACAGAGCAACCTTTCCTCACAAACAAATCTTTTAACAAAGAAAAGAAGCGTATACACCAAAAATGGCAACCATAGATTCTAAAATCCCGGCAGGACCGCTTGCAGAGAAGTGGACTAACTACAAGGCACATCAGAAACTTGTCAACCCTGCCAACAAGCGCAAACTCGACATAATAGTAGTTGGCACCGGACTGGCAGGTGCATCGGCAGCAGCTTCGCTGGGCGAGATGGGCTTCAACGTACTCAACTTCTGCATACAAGACTCTCCACGTCGTGCACACTCCATAGCAGCACAAGGTGGCATAAACGCAGCCAAGAACTATCAGAATGATGGAGACTCTGTTTATCGTCTGTATTACGACACAATAAAAGGTGGCGACTATCGTGCACGCGAAGCCAACGTCTACCGCCTTGCAGAAGTGTCGAACAACATCATTGACCAGTGTGTGGCACAGGGCGTACCTTTTGCACGCGAATATGGCGGACTGCTTGCCAACCGCTCGTTTGGTGGTGCACAGGTCAGCCGTACGTTCTACGCCAAGGGACAGACGGGTCAGCAACTTCTGTTGGGAGCATATTCGGCACTGAGCAAAGAAATAAAGAATGGCACAGTAAAGATGTACACACGCCACGAGATGCTCGACGTAGTAATCGTAGACGGACGTGCACGAGGCATAATCACACGCAACCTTGTAACAGGTGCCATCGAACGTTACTTTGGACATGCCGTCGTCATAGCTACTGGCGGATATGGCAACACATACTTCTTGTCGACCAATGCAATGGGTTCGAACGGCTCGGCAGCAATGCAGATATATCGCAAAGGAGCATACTTTGCTAACCCTTGCTATGCACAGATTCACCCGACGTGCATACCAGTGCATGGTGACATACAGAGCAAACTAACCCTGATGAGCGAAAGTCTTCGTAACGACGGACGTATATGGGTTCCGAAGAAAAAAGAAGACGCCGAAGCCATACGCGCAGGCAAAAAGAAACCAACCGACATACCCGACGAAGACCGCGATTTCTACCTCGAACGTCGCTACCCAGCGTTCGGCAACCTTGTGCCTCGCGACGTAGCTTCGCGCGCAGCCAAGGAACGTTGCGACGCAGGCTTTGGCGTAAACGAGACTGGTCTTGCAGTATTCCTCGACTTCAAGTATGCCATTGAAAGACTGGGCGAAGACGTGGTCCGCGCACGCTATGGCAACCTCTTCCAGATGTACGAGAAGATAACCAACGACAACCCTTATAAGACACCTATGATGATATTCCCTGCCATCCACTACACGATGGGCGGCATTTGGGTGGACTACGAACTTCAGACCTCAATACCTGGTCTTTTCTGCTTGGGCGAAGCCAACTTCTCGGACCATGGAGCCAACCGACTCGGTGCTTCGGCACTTATGCAAGGCTTGGCAGACGGCTACTTCGTCATTCCGTACACGATACAGAACTACTTGGCCGACCAAATACAAGTGCCACGCATCCCCACAACGGCACCTGAATTTGATGCTGCAGAAAAAGCCGTACGCGACCGCATAAGCCGCATAATGAGCATACAAGGCAAGCGCACAGTGGACAACATCCACAAAGAGTTGGGACACATAATGTGGGAATACGTTGGCATGGCACGTACGAAAGAAAGCCTCAGCACAGCACTTCAGAAGATAAAGGAAATAAAGAAGGAATTCTGGAGCAACGTCTACGTGCCGGGCAAGGCAGACGACTTGAACACAGAGCTCGAGAAAGCACTTCGCTTGGCCGACTTCATAGACATTGGCTACCTGATGGCATTGGACGGCTTGAACCGCGAAGAGAGCTGTGGTGGTCACTTCCGCAGTGAGTATCAGACCGAAGACGGCGAAGCTCTGCGTCAGGACGACAAGTTCTCGTATGTGGCTTGCTGGAAGTATATGGGCGAAGACCAAGACCCCGAATTGCTCAAAGAGCCTTTGGACTACGAATTTACTGAGCGTAAGACGCGTAACTATAAGAACTAACCCCACTGAAAAAACAACTCTTGAAAGTAATGGACAAGACTATAAATATAAAGTTGCGGGTCTGGCGTCAGAAGGGCCCGAAAGAAAAAGGCCACTTTGAGACCTACGAACTCAAAGACATCTCGACAAATAGTTCGTTTCTTGAAATGTTGGACGTGCTGAACGAACAACTCGTCAGCCGACACGAAGAACCTGTGGTGTTCGACCACGACTGCCGCGAAGGCATTTGTGGCATGTGTTCACTCTACATTAACGGACATCCACACGGACGCGACACACAAGTAACGACATGTCAGCTACACATGCGTCGATTCTCGGACGGCGAGACGATAACCATAGAGCCGTGGCGCTCGGCAGGCTTCCCCGTCATACGCGATCTGATGGTAGACCGCTCGGCCTACGACAAGATTATTCAGGCAGGTGGCTACATATCGGTTCGCACAGGTGCGGCACAAGATGCCAACGCAATACCTATCCCCAAACCCGATGCTGACGAGGCAATGGACGCAGCGTCTTGCATAGGCTGTGGCGCATGCGCTGCTGCATGTAAGAATGGTTCGGCCATGCTGTTCGTCTCGGCCAAGGTGAGCCAACTGGCTCTCTTGCCACAAGGTCGTGTAGAGGCTGCACGCCGTGCAAAAGCCATGGTGGCCAAGATGGACGAATTGGGCTTTGGCAACTGCACCAATACAGGTGCTTGCGAGGCTGAATGTCCTAAGGGCGTATCGATAGCCAACATTGCTCGCCTGAACCGCGAGTTCTTGAAGGCTAAGTTGAAAGACTAAAAAATGTTTTTTAAAACGTGATAGAGTGTCCCGATAGACAAGTGTGTCTATCGGGACACCTTTTATATGTGTGCAATGGAGGGGTGAAGAGCTTGAAAGACGAGATGAGGCGTGTAAAATGGTTAAGTTTGCTTATATTTGTTTATAAGTAGTTAATTCAGAAGAGATGAGACGAGGAATAGGCTCTGCACAAAAAGCAGAGAGAAGTGCACGAAGAAGAAAGGGACAAATGTTGAACGTATAAGGAAAAACAGAAAAATCTTACACAATCGAGCGCACTAGCGCAAAAAGATATAACTCCTAAATGACAACGATACGATTCAGAAGTCCGCAGTCGAGATATGCAGAGACTGCCCTTGAAGGAAATGTAGACTTTACACTTGGCGAGGGTGAGAACGCAGTGCTTATTGGCCCAAACGGAGGCGGTAAGAGTCTGATTTGCAAATATATAAGTGGTGGCATAAGCATTGGCGAAGGGAGCGTGGAAGTACGACGAGCCGACGGAACAGTGGTGTCGGCACGACAGATGGCTACGCTTCAGTTTAGAGACATATATAGGCTTGGCGACCAGACATTGCCCGAATATTATCAGAAGCGTTGGCATGCGACGGAGAACGAAGAGAGCCCGTTGGTGCACACCATAATTGGTGCGGAACGCATACGAGCAAACAAAGATTTGCTAAAAAAGATAGGCATCGAGGGCATACTACGTAAGCGACTGATAAACCTTAGCAGTGGCGAGCAGCGCAAACTGATGATTGTGCGCCACTTGCTACAGATGCCCGAAGTGCTGATTATAGACAATCCGTACATTGGTCTGGACCCAGAGTCGCGAGAGACGGTGAACGAACTTATTGAGAGCATTGCAAAGCTAAACAACACAAAAGTTCTCTTGATAATAAGCCACTACAAAGACTTGCCGACGTGGATAGACACCGTGCTGTGTATAGGTGGGCGAAGGTTGATACGGCAGACCACACGCGAAGAGTTCTTGCAAGACAAAGCACTTATAAAAGAGCTATTTGCAGAGGCTGAGCTGAGCGAAGCGAGCATAGGCGACTTGCCGAGGGCGAAAGACAATGCCGACTACGAATATGCCGTCAGGATGAAAGACATCAACATTTCGTATGGTCAGACGAAGATATTACACCATTTGAATTGGCAGATTGCACGAGGCGAGAAGTGGGCATTGCTTGGTCGGAATGGGTCGGGCAAGTCGACATTGCTAAGCCTTGTATGCGCCGACAACCCACAAGCGTATGCCAACGACATTGTGCTTTTTGACCGTCGGAGAGGAACGGGCGAAAGCATTTGGGAGATTAAGAAACACATAGGCTACGTCTCGCCCGACATGCATGCATATTATAGGGCAGACATATCGTGCTTGGATGTTGTATCGTCGGGATTTTTTGATGCGGTGGGGCTATATAATAAGCCAAACGAAGAGCAAAAGCAGACGGCACGGCGGTGGATGAAAGCGTTCCACTGCGAAGAGCTTGCAGACCGAAAGTTCCTCAGAGTGTCGTATGGAGAGCAAAGGCTGGTGTTACTTGTGCGAGTGTTTGTCAAGTCGCCATCGCTGGTGATACTCGACGAGCCACTGCACGGACTCGACGCAGGCAAGAAACGACTGGCGAAACTGCTTATAGAAGATTATTGCCGCGACGAGCAGGTAACGATGGTGTACGTGACGCACTATCATGACGAGATTCCGAGCGTAGTAAGCCACAGTATGAACCTGATTAAAAATTCGTAGGGGAGAGACGAACGAATGAGCATAATAGTACTGATTAACATCATAATTGTCAACATTGCAGTATGGCTTGGGCTAAGCTACTTTTGGAGCTACTGGACACACAAGACATTTAAGCCGTGGGGTTGGTTGGAGCAACACAAGCGCAAGCAGTTGCACACCGAGGTGGAAAAGTCGGAGCGAAAGTATAAGGACCGCGTGAGGTATTACACCTACTTTTTTGCCATGCAACAAGTGGAGCAACAAGAGGTTGAAGGCGAATTTGTGTTGCTGGGCTTGGAAGAGCCTGAACTGATACGCCTACTACGCAAGCAATGTCCGCAACGCACCATACACGCTGCAGGCGTAATGGAGCCGACAAACTACACAATTGTAAGAGAGAACTGCCAAGGCGAAGTGAGCGAAGAGGTTGTCCCGATAGACTACGCCAGCGAGACGGTGGTACGAAGCATATTGCCAAGCACAGACACAAAGAACAAGGTGTATAAGTGCATGCCGTCGAAGATGCTCGGTGAGCTAAGTCAGCCGATAGCCTTGGTGCTGATAGACATGGTGGACTACGAAGAAGTTTTGTTGAGCATGAAGAAATGCTACGAGCTTATGTCGCGTGGAGCAATCATGATAGTGCATAGCTACAATCATGACTGGGACGGAGTGCGCAAGGCAGTGGACGAGTTTGCGGCGACGACGAGCGAAGGTTTTGTGCCCGTGGCCGATATGTATGGAAGCGTAATGATGATAAAGTCGTGAGCAAGGGGCTTAGGGTCAGCATAGGCGACATGACGGAATATGTCCGTCATGGTCAGACGGAAGTTGAGGCTTACGATAGGTGTTTTCACGAAACATTGGTTGAGCGTATGCACCAGCTGATATTTCATAAAACAGGCTTTAACAACCAGCAGGCGGACGGACGAAAGTATGAAATGACGGACTTCGTAAATGAGATGAGGGAGCGAGGAATTGAGTGCGAGCCCACCAGCGACATGGTCAGGACGAGGTATAGGAATAGTAAGACACTGACGACAAAGGTAAAGATATACCCTGAGTGGGAGTCGGAGGTAACGTTTATGGGGAACTACATTTACGTCAGTGGGGCAACGCTACAGAGGGAACAGATGATGACGCTTGTGGACATCGTGATGCAGGTGCGCCAAGAGGCGGAAGAGCTGCATGCACGCCGAGACGACGACATTCGTAAAGCGCTGAAAAGGCTGACCATTGAGCAGATGATGCAGAAAGCCGTCGTGGCAGCACTGGAGACCAAGATGAAAGAAGCTGGGCTGGATTATGAGATGAGAATGCTGATAAAAAATGTACAGATAACGATATTCTACAAGACGAAGAGAATATACACGAGCATCCCGAACAGCCAGTTTTTGGCGAGGATTGACAAGTTTATAGCGTCGGTAAAAGAAATAATGAACGCTTTGGATGCATATCCGAACATACGGATTACGGGATAGGAACAGGACACACAAAAAATGACAGACATAAAAGACATACGTCGGCCAGTGGCGAAAGAGATGGAGGGCTTCGAAGACTATTTTCGGAGTCAGCTACAGTCGCCCCACAAATTGCTGACACTTGCGACAAACTACATTTTTAGGCGTAAGGGCAAGCAGCTGCGCCCACTGCTGGTGTTTCTCTCGGCAAAGGCGTCGGGGCAGACGTGCGAAGCGACGTATGCTGCGGCAACGCTCATTGAGCTACTACACAATGCATCGTTAGTGCACGACGACGTGGTGGACGAGACATACACACGTCGTGGGCAATGGAGCCTGATGGGGTTGTGGGACTCGAAAGTGGCTGTGCTGGTGGGCGACTTTTTCTTGTCGAGAGGCATGTCGGTGGCACTTGAAGGAGGGCATTATGAGGTGCTACGAATAGTGTCGGAGGCTGTGAGGAACTTGTCGGAAGGAGAATTGCAGCAAATTGAACATGCGAGGCGAATGGACATGGACGAAGAGACGTATTACGACATCATACGGCGTAAGACGGCAACGCTGATTGAGGCATGCACGAATGCAGGAGCAGTGAGTGCAGGAGCAGACGAGCAGACTCGCGAAGCGCTGACGCGCTACGGCAGTGCGCTGGGCATGGCTTTTCAGATACGAGACGACATTTTTGACTACACGCCGGGCGGACTGATTGGTAAACCGACGCTGAACGACATAAAAGAACAGAAACTGACGTTGCCACTGATTGAGGCAATGAGGAAGGCGACAACGACAGAACGACGGAAACTGCGACACGAAGTACGACTGCACCCCCAAAAGGCACAGACGGCACGACTGGCAGCCGAAATGGTCGACAAATACGACGGCATTGAGTATGCACGAGAGAGCATGCTACGCTTTGCACAAGAGGCTAAGCAAGCCATAGACGCATTGAAAGAGAGCGAGGCTAAGCGGTCGCTAATAGACTTGGTGGACTACAATACGGGGCGGACGGTGTGAAGAGAGAGGGGGGTGAATATCAGTCTCTCAAAAATCCGTATTCATGGACCCTTGGCTTAATTTTTTTAGCCAAGGGTCGCAGAGCCGTTTTTAAGTTATCCAACAACTTGGTATAAATAGGGTCGTCGGAGGAGGCGTTCATTTTACCTTTGTCGTTGCGACCTTGGAAATATTCTTTGATGTCATAGAGCGAGGCATTGGGGTTGGCGTCGGTCATAGTGTGGTAGTAGCACCAAAGGTTGCGCCCAGCAGAGAGAACACTTTGGGCAGCATCGGAATAGAGCAAAGAGGGGGACGAAGAGCTTGCGTCGGCAGACAACGAAACAGCAGAGAACAAGTCGTCAGATGGTTGTGAATGGGGCGATATTTTACCAGACAGGAAATCGGACATAAAATGGCTGTCAAACATTTCTTTGGCGTTTACCTCTTCTTCCGAAAATGGTATCCAATGGTTGATGCCTTGTTTGCACGAAATTCTGTTTTGTCCGTGAAACAATGTGTAAATCAAACAGTTCGTCTGAAATTCTGTGTCGGTTTTCCAACCGTCATTTGGATATAAAAATTGGTCGCGGTCGTTGAGCCATGAATCTTCTATAACGTGAACAACAGACATATAAATTGATATTTCAATTAAGTTGACATCTGTAACAAACGAACCACGAGGATTCGTAACAAGACCAATATCGTTTATGATGTAGTTATATTTACGTTGTTGAAAATCACATCCACGCACAGTCATATATGCTATTTTTTGACTAAAATTTCTTTTGCGTGTTTCAATAATCCAATCTGTAATTGTCTTACTATTTGAATTAATTGATACTATTTTAGTTCCAATTAGTTCTGAGTTGCTATTAAAAACGTTTGCTTTTATCGAAGATAAAGATTCTTTGATGGAGGTATCCCAAATGAAAAAACCGATTGGAAATTTGCCATTTACATTATCAAATGTGTCGGCTGGAACAATAAACATTTTTTCCAATTTTGCGTGGTATACGGAGCGGAATTTTGCAAAGTTGGAAGCGCAAAGCGCTTTCAACGTTGCAAATTGTGCCAATTTGCAAAGTTGGAGTTCTTCGCTAATTCTAATTAGAAATTGAGCAAATAATTCTCGTCCTGCAATGCCTATTGTGTCAAGATATTTTTTATAAACTCTTGAAGAAACGGCTACATCATTTTTATGTTCTCCTGAACCCGTAACTTTCCTTGCGTTTCCCGCCTCTGCATACGGTGGATTGATGTAAATGACTAATTTCTTGCGTTTTTCGGGGTCGAAAATGATTTTCTTTAAATCTTGCGGCACTTTTTCGCTGTTGAAATCATCATTCAAAAAATCAAACTGGAAAACGTGGCTTTCCAAAAGGTTTACACCGTTGCGGATGCGTTCTTCCATAACGTCAACGTCCTGTTGGTCGAGCGTGGAGGCGAAGATATGATATTTGTTCGTCAGTCCGTTCAAAAGGTTTCCCGTGCCAGCGCAACAATCCCAAACATAATATTCGTCTTGCCAATTGTCGCCAAGGACACTGGCGATGTACTTTTGCGAAAGTTCTACCCAAATCTGCGGCGTAAAGAAAGCACCTTTGCGCTCGCGGACGTCTTGCGGGACAAGAAGGTCTTTACGCTCGATGATGTAGTTCCAATAATCGGTACGTGGCGGCCGCTTGTAGAGCTTCCAAAACTCTGCGTAACGCTCTTTGCCGTTGGCTTTGAAACCGAAGATGTATTGCACTTCGAGCCCAAAGTCGTCGGTGCGCAAGAGTGAGTAGGGCTTAAGAGCGGAGGAGTTGAAGGTGATATAGAAATTGGCGTTGCATGGGTTGTCGTCGGAGATGTCGGTTGTGCCGTTGTCGTCGATATTGAGTTCGGCGAGGAAGAAATCGGAATCGTAGATGCCGTAGGACTTTTTGAGTTTATCGAAATCGACATCTATGTATGGCTTGACAGCACGGAGCCATTTTTGGTAGACGAAGATGAAGTTGTTTTTGTCGATGAGCGTTGAGAGATAGTTGACAGAAGGAGAAGAGTTGAAGTTTTGGAGGATAAAATTGCTTATTTGCTCATCGTCGGAGTCGTAGTGGAAGGTAAGGATGTTATTCTTGTTGATTGTGTTGCGGACGGTTGCGATGGTCTTTTCGTCGACACTGGAAGGCGCTTGTGTCCAATTGAAGTCGTTGAGGTTGAAAACAGGCAAAACGTCGTGATAGGGCACAAAGGCGATTTTCTCGTTGTCGAAACAACCGAGAAATTTAGGTGGCGTAAGGACGGAAGCGTCGGCCTTGATGGTGATGAGTAGCTGTGCCAACATCTTGTAGATGTCGGTGGGGTATTGCTTGGCTTCGGCCCAGAGGAGGTAGCCATAATCGTTTTTAACGCTGAAATCGATGCGTTTGACGATGTCGTTGCAATTGAACTTTTTGAAGTATCGAGTTGCTATTTCATGTTTGAGTTGTTCTTCGAGCATGGTAGGAAACGATGGAGACAAGGTTAAAATTAGTAAAAAAGCGGCGCATAGGACAAAGGAAGTTTGTGATATGCGCCGCAGGGGTTAGAGGTTAGGGGACTTCGGGGAAGGGGTCTACGCTATGGGGTGGTAGAGAGTGGCGGAAGAAGCGAGAGAGGAAGCTGCGAAGGAGTAGGCATAGAGGACGTCGGCGGAGTCGAGACGAGCGGAGTCGACGTCGACAGAGCCTGACTCTGCAGAGAGGTCGAAAGTGGAGAGACGGACGGTGCGCTGGGTTACGTTGTAGACAACGAAGTAGAGACTGCCACCAGAAAGGGAGTGAGAAGACTCGACATTGTCCCACTCGAGAGAGGCACTGGTAGACGAAAGGGAGAGGCTGAGAGAGAAGGGCTCGGAGCCAGAGGAGAGGATGAGCTTGGTGTGGTCGAAGGCGTAGGAGCCGTATTGCGTTGAGGCAGCTTGAATGATGTTGCGGTTGATGGTGACGGCAAGATTCCAAGAGCTGAGCCCTTTGCGAGCGATGAAGCCGCGTTGCAGGGCAGAGAGGAAGGGTCGGAGACCTGCGGAGGTTACGGAGAGGAGGTTTCGCATGGCGACTTGGGCTGGGGTGCGCGGGTTGGCGACGTGAGAGGGTAGGGACTTGATGTAGCTAATGCCACGCCATGAGCTACCGACGACTTTGCCGACCTTGCCAGAGAAAGCACCGAGGATGCCAGAAGAATATTTTGCCATAATTGAGTTGGGGTTTTAGTGATGTGGGGGTATGCTTGCGCGCATGGCATTCACCTACATCGGGGTTAGGGATTGATTTGTGTTGTCGACAATGTTTATTTGTTTTGTTGACAATGTAAATGTATATAGCATTTTTAGGATAACAAACTATTTGATAAATATTTTTGTTGATTAATAAATAGAGTTGAGTTATAAACTTTTATATGTAATTCATAATCAATAGATTAAAGCGATTGAGGAAAATAAAGCAGAAAGAGTGATTTGTTGATTAAACAAATAGATATGTGTAAAGAAAGTGGCAGAGACAAGTGGAAGTCTTGACATCTACGACCTCGGAGGGCACTATTGTGGCACAGAACGAAATGGGCTGCGACGTGGCATGTACATACAAAATGGTCGGAAGTTTGTTGTAAAGTAAAGGTGTTTGAAAAGCCTATTACCACAACGTGAGACACGCCCAAAGAAATGGGTTAAATAAATAAGCTTTTGACACATATATAAAAAAAACAGTCGGACACTTGTTCGACTGTTTTTTTTATTTTTAGAGGCATAGGGAAGATGGCGAATCTGTAAGTTGCATTGTAAGCGTGGAGGGGGCAGACGTGTGGACATCGAGGCGAGCAGGCGTGCCGAGGAGGATTGGTTGGTTAATGGCGGGGTCGTGGCCCTACAAAGCCCCTGTGGTGTAGAGCAGCTTATAGTAGCAGTAGAGCAATTGAATACGTGCATCGGCAAGCGACATGTCGGCCGAAAGCTTCATGTTGGAGGCATCGAGCATGTCGGTTAGCAGAGCCATGTCGCTACGATAGCGATTTTCGACAATGGAGTAGTTTTGTTCGGCGAGTTCGACTTGCTTTTCTTGAGTTTGGACTTCTTTAAAAGCCGTCTGATAGTTGACAAAATCGGCGTGGACAGTGTTTTCGATATTTTCACGTGCGAGAGCTGTCTTTTGGGTAGACTGACGATGTTCGACTTTTGCCTGACGAAGGTTGTGCTTGCTCTTCCAATGGTTGCCAAGGTCGAACTTTACGCCTAAGCCAATGTACCAAACATTGACGTTGGCATCGACTGGGATGAGGTCGGTGGTGTAGGGACCAGACAGATTGTCTTCGACCACCAAAGCAACAGAGGGCAAAAGCGAAGAACGCGAAGACTTTATTTTTTGTTCTGAAAGTTGTTGACCGACAGAGGCCATGCGAATTGTCAGATTGCTTTCAGAGGCTGTTTGTTGATAGTTCTCGACATTGAGATTTGGCAAGTGCGAAAGGAGATTGCTTATAGATAGCGAGTCGATAGACACTTTGTTGTCTTCGGGCAAATGGAGTGTGGTCGAGAGTCGATGGTTGATTATGTTGGCAGCGTCGGAAATCTTTTCTCGCGTAAGGCGTAGAGACATCAGCTGAAGTTCGTAGCGCGTAAGGTCGTTTTTGAGGACAGTGCCTTGCTTGTGGCGGACTTCCATATTTTTAATGACTGCCTCGGTGAGAGAGATGTTTTGGTCGATGACTTGCAACTGATTGTGCAGATTGCAAAGATCGAGATAGAAACCGACGATGAGGAAATGGACTTCTTGCCGTTGGCGCTCGGTGTCGAGGCGAGCAAGTTCTTCGCTCAACTCGGCCATGCGAATGCCAGAGCGAATGGCACCGCCAGCATAGATGACCTGCGTGGCACGAGCGCAAAAGGAGTTGCCCCAATGAGGAGTTTTTTGACTGCCATTTTCGACGGGCTGAGGTCCGAAGCCAGCGACAATGACGTCGGTCGTGCCACTGGTGGAAAAGTTGCGTTTCATTAGCGTGGCATTGCCGATATAACTGCCACTGACACTTAGAGTGAGGTCGGGCAAGAGAGCTGCGCGAGCATCGGAAAGAGCTTCGGAAGCGGCTTCGAGACCAGACTGGCTGATGACGATTTGTGTGCTTTGGCTATCGGCAAGGTCGAAGAGTTGCTCAATCGACTGTGCACAGATGTGCTGTGGGAAGAAAGATATGATTGGAAGGATGTAAGATATTATTTGTTTCACAACTGATCTGATTTATTATTTTCTGGTAGCAGGAACTGTAAGTGAGGCGGCAAGACGAATGCCGACAGTGGACCAAGAGGTCATCTTGCGAACCGAAGTGCGGACCCAGTTGAGGTCCCAGAAAAAGAATAGTAGCGAGACGGCGCAGAGCAACAGCACTACACCACCATATAATTGCTTGACCGAGATGGCCAATAGTTGCTCTACCGAAGGCAAGACGGAATAGCGCGAAGCGTTGTCGGCGACGAGTCGTTGAAACACTTCGGTATAGACGAGCGTGCCGATGTTGGAGCCGAGCATCATGTGGAGGACGTTGAAGATGGAGAGTCCTTGAAAAAAATGTTCGAAGGGCAGCATTTGTCCGAGGCTCCACATGAGGATGACGGTCAGGATGCAACTGGCAGCGTCTCGAATGATGGTGAGTGGATAGAGCGTCTGAATGGACATTTGTTCGCTTACGCTTACGTAGAGACCGAGGGCATAGAACGCGCTAAGCAAAAAGCCTATGGCGATGAGTTTGTAGGGCGCATAGTGCATGATGCGTAGCCACCAAAAAGAGAAAGCACCGCCAAGGACGACCCCAACAATGCCAAGCATGGAGAGCCACTGTTGGCGTAGACCAGTATAGTGAAGAACGACCGAATAGAGGATTGGCTCGATGCTGTTGTGGCACGAAAGGAGGGCATCGGTAAGAGCACAGACTGATAGAATGGCCACTATGTTTCGATAGCTCGTAAAGACCTCGCGACTATAGTAGGGATGGTCGGCGGTTATAAACCGATGGATGGCCATGCCGAGCGTGATGAGCGAAGTGCCTGTAAGAAGCCAAGTGGTATCGCTAGCATACCAATCGAGGTGGTTGCCATAGGTGAGTATATAGCTTACTTGTGCAAAAAAAGCTACCCATAGGGCTGCGCCAGCGAAGTCGACACCGACAATGGGGATTCTGCGGTCGGGCGGCATGGGACAAAAGGGCTTGCACAACAACGTTTGCACCAACAAGACAAAACACATGCCTCCCAAAGTAAAGAGATGGATAAGTTGCCACGGCATGTGGTAGGCTACGAGCTGCGAGAACCACGAAGACGTGGTGACACAAGTGATTAGGACTGTGTTGAGTACGGGGAAAAAGGTGGAAAAATTGCGTGTACGGGTGAGCCACGTCATTATGTTCGACACGTTCTCGAAAGTCCCCATAATCTTGCCGACTCCTACGATGAAACAGATAAGCCAAAGCAAGGGACGCAAGCTGACGTGCATAGTAAGCAGATTGCCAAGCCCGACGATGAGTGCAGCAACGACAAGTAGTTGCTGATTGGTAAAACGGAACTTGAATCGGAAGAGCATTGGGAAGCAACAAGCCATGCCGAGCAAGTTGCAGTTTAGACACATGATTAGGTCTTCGCGAAGCCAGTCGTAAGTGCCTTGAATTTGTGGCATAGCTCCCAAGTAGATGCCCCCCGACAATTGGAAGAAGACAAGCTGCAACACATATATCCAAGGTTGCAGTCGGCGAGGGACAAAGCTCTTGAACATAGGCATCCGAAACGGACCCTGTTCAACAGGTGGGTGAGACATAACTAAAAGAGAATAAGGGTGTTGACTAATAGCAGACTTCGCACTCTACATTCATGCCAGCTCGCAATAGCTGCAAGTTGTCTGGATTGTTGCCGTCGAGCGATATGCGCACTGGGACTCGCTGAACGACCTTGACAAAATTGCCTGTGGCGTTGTCTTGGGGTATATGGTGAAGAGCAGCACCTGTGGCATCGCTCATAGACTCGACTGTGCCTGTCAGACGGAGCTGTGGCAAAGCGTCGACACGTACACATACGCTGTCGCCTATGGTGATATTTTTTAGTTGAGTCTCACGATAGTTGGCAATTATCCATACGCTCGACATGTCGACAACATCGACTATTTTTTGTCCGGGTTGAACAAGTTGCCCTTCGACAATTTCGCGCGAAGAGAGCATGCCATCGCAAGGAGAGGTGATGACGGTATAGCTAAGGTTGAGCTTGGCGAGTTCGAGGGCTGCTTCGGCAACACGAATGGCAGCTTCGTTTTGGTTGAGCCGAAAGCCTTGCCCCGACTTGACGGCAGAGAGAGTGGTTAGTTGTTGCGAGGCTTGGTCGTAGCGTGCTTGTGCGGCCTCGAAAGCCGTCTGGACGTTGTCGAATTGTTGTTGGGTTACGGCTTCTTGGGCGAGCAATGTTTTATAGCGATTATATTCGCGGCGAGCGTTTTCCAACCGAATTGTGGCTTCTTTTTGAGCAGCTTCGGCAGCTAAGATACGACTCTGCGTCTCACTGATGACTGTACCTGTGGCACTGCTACCGTCGGTCATGTTGGCGAGGTCGGCTTGGGCTTGTGCCAATCGGAGACGATATTCGGCGTCTTCGATGATGAGTAGCGTATCGCCACGGCGAACACGTGTATATTCGTCGAAACAGACGCGACTTACGTAGCCTTGGACGCGACTTACGACAGGTGCTATATGCTGACGGACTTGTGCATTGTCGGTGTATTCGACGCGCCCGAAATGGACAAAGCGTGAGATGACGAAGACGAGTCCGCCAACGATGAGCAGAGTAACAATGGTGTTGTAAAGAAACTTGCGGTATTGTATCATAAAGCCTAAAAAGTTAGTAAATGTCTTCTTGTAGAAAAGCGAAATTGAAATTTCAGACACCTACAAACCCAAAGGAATTTCAGGCTTACCAATCAATATTCGGAAGTGCGGTCTGAGGATTAGCAAAACCTACTTGCATAGCACACGCACAACGGCACAAGACCCGAACTTGCGACAGACGGTCGCAAATCCAGGTGCAAAATTACAGAGTTTTTTCAGAAGGGTAAACCTTACGTTTGTTAACGGCAAGCATAAGAAAACATAAGAAAAGTTAAAAGGAGTAGGTATAGAAAACAATGGTTTGGAACGATATTTGAAAAGATTAGATAACCTGTTGGTTGAATTAAATTTTCGGTGCAAAAATTGCGCAATTACCTGATTTTGAGCAGCTTAAAGATAAAAAACAAAACCACTCAATTTCAGACATGCGCAATTTGGTATCTGATTTCAAGAATATTCTCGAAATATGCAAATCGTTCGCTGGCAATCTGGTAAACGAAAAAGGAAATGTAACTCGCCGCGGTGTTGTGCCTAAGTTTTCCGATTTGGAAGTCATCGCTCTGTCTATCACTGCGAAAATATTTTGCTTGAGACAGCGAAAATTATTTGTTCAACTGCTTGAAAAACGAATGTGCAGAATCTATTCCGAACCTCATCTCACGCCGTCAGTATAATCAACGACGCAAG
>CALAVC010000207.1 GCA_937892095.1 uncultured Bacteroidales bacterium
GCCTTAGCAGATTGGAATCGACGAGAGCAAATCTGCTACGTTACCTAAGAATAGCGCCTATAGGAAAATAGGTACCAAGGGATACTCCACTCGTCCCTTGCTCTACGGCTAGCCGTTAAACATCTGCGTTAATCCGCAGAAGGGTGCATCCGTCGGATGTGTCCTGCTCTCGCTGGGGTAAAAAGGGGGCAGTGCGGCCAGCACAAAGGTCCGCAAATTATTGAAGACGGGAAAGGCAAAGATATTCTGCCATAAACCTTTCACAATCCAGCTTCAGTATGAAGTGGAACCAAATAATTAACCGATAGATATCTGTATCGATACTGGATCGGTCCATGTTGGCCTTTCTGTCAAGTCTGAAAAACATGAGTACGTACGAGATAATGGACCCTCACGATGTCGGCATAGACGACAACTCCATTGTCCTCACAGCACGTAGCGGACGTGCAGCTCTTCGCCACCGCCTTAGTGAACTCGGCGTTAATCTCGACGATGAAAAGCTCAACGTAACATACGAGCAATTCTTAAAACTTGCCGATAAGAAAAAAGAAATCAATGACGATGATTTGCTAATGCTTGTCGGTGCCGACATCGCACAAGCCAACCACGTCAAACTCGACTTTTTGCAAGTAACAACAGGTGTCGGCGTACAGCCCGTTGCAAGCATTGGGCTAAACATAGCTGGTGAGAAGTTTACCGCAGCGGCCACTGGCAACGGACCTGTCGATGCAGCAATCAACGCCCTCAAACAAATCATACATCGTCAGATGACCCTCAAAGAAATGACCATTCAGAGTATAAACAAGGGTAGCGACGACACGTGTAAGGTACACGTACAAGTAGAGCACGACGGGCATGTCTACTATGGCTTTGCAGCCAACACCGACATAGTCTCAGCCTCCGTAGAAGCCTATCTCGATTGTATCAATCGTTTTCACGACTAAGAAAAACAAGAATAACATAGATAACAAAAACACCGAAGAATGAATACACTCTTTGACAAGATATGGGATTCCCATGTGGTACAGATTGTACCCGATGGACCTACTCAATTATATATCGACCGTTTGTATTGCCACGAGGTTACAAGCCCACAGGCTTTCGAAGGGTTGCGTAGCAGAGGCATAAAGTGTTTCCGTCCCGAGAAAATATACTGCATGCCCGACCACAACACTCCTACACACGACCAAGATAAGCCAATTGACGACCCCGTAAGTCGTACTCAGGTCGACACGCTTGCCAAAAATTGTGCCGAGTTCGGACTAAATCATTTTGCAATGAATACCGACCACAACGGCATAATTCACGTCGTCGGTCCAGAGCGAGGTCTGTCGCTTCCAGGCATGACACTCGTATGCGGCGATAGCCACACGTCGACTCATGGTGCTATGGGAGCAGTCGCTTTTGGCATCGGCACATCAGAAGTCGAAATGGTTATGGCATCCCAGTGCATTTTGCAACAAAAGCCAAAATCGATGCGCATAAGCATTGAAGGTTCGCTCCGAAAAGGAGTTACGGCCAAAGACATTGCGCTCTTCCTTATGAGCAAACTCACCACAAGCGGTGCCACTGGCTATTTTGTTGAGTATGCAGGCTCTGCTGTACGTGCACTAAGCATGGAGGGACGTCTGACACTCTGCAACCTCTCTATCGAAATGGGTGCTCGTGGCGGTTTCATAGCTCCCGACGAAGTAACGTTTGAGTATATCAAAGGTCGCGAATATGCCCCCAAAGGAGCAGAGTGGGACAAAGCAGTTGCATATTGGAAAACCCTCAAGAGTGGCGACGATGCTGTCTTCGACAAGGAGCTCGTCTACAAAGCCGAAGACATCGAACCAATGATAACCTATGGCACAAACCCAGGAATGGGCATGGCCATTGGCGACAACATACCAACCATTGACAGCATAGACGAGGCTGGTCGCATATCTTTCAAGAAGTCGCTCGACTACATGGGCTTCCAAGCTGGCGAAAAACTCCTCGGTAAGAAGATTGACTATGTTTTCCTCGGTGCTTGCACCAATGGTCGCATAGAAGATTTCCGTGCTTTTGCCTCTATCGTCAAAGGACGTCAAAAAGCAGAAGGCGTAACGGCTTGGCTCGTGCCAGGCTCTTGGATGGTCGACGCACAAATTCGCGAGGAAGGACTCGACAAAATATTTGAAGCAGCAGGCTTTGCCATTCGTCAACCAGGCTGCTCAGCTTGCCTTGCCATGAACGACGACAAGATTCCAGCAGGCAAATATGCAGTGTCGACAAGCAATCGCAACTTTGAAGGACGACAAGGACCAGGCTCTCGAACCCTATTGGCTAGCCCACTCGTAGCTGCCGCTGCTGCTGTAACGGGTTGCATAACCGACCCTCGTGAACTGATGTAGTATAACGCCAAACTCGTAAGCATACAATGAAACAAAAATTCAATATAATAGAGTCGACTTGCGTACCCCTTCCTCTCGAAAATGTCGACACTGACCAAATCATACCTGCACGTTTTCTCAAGGCTACGACAAAAGAGGAAAGTTTTTTTGGTGAGAACCTATTTCGCGATTGGCGCTACAAGCCCGACGGAAGCCTAAATAAAGATTTCGTCCTCAACGACCCGACCTACTCTGGTTGCATACTCGTAGCAGGTAAAAACTTTGGCTCTGGTTCAAGTCGTGAACACGCAGCTTGGGCCATCGCAGGCTACGGATTTCGCGTTGTCGTATCAAGTTTCTTCGCCGACATTCACAAGAACAACGAACTCAACAACTTCGTCTTGCCCGTTGTAGTCAGCGAAGGTTTCCTTGCTGAGCTTTTCGACAGCATAAAGAAAGACCCACAGACAAAAGTCGTTGTCGACTTGCCACAGCAAACCATAACGAACATAGCTACGGGCAAAAGCGAACACTTCGACATCAACGGCTATAAAAAACACTGCCTCATGAATGGTCTGGATGACATTGACTATCTTCTGGCCAACAAGAGTAAAACAGAAACCTACGAGAGCAAAGCCGACAAGTATTAACGCCCGACTCCACTCATTGCCCCGATGTTAGAAATTTTAGACACCACGTTGCGCGACGGCGAACAAACAGCTGGCGTGTCTTTCAACCACAACGAAAAGTTGTCTATTGCCCGCATGCTACTCGATGAGGCCAATGTCGACCGCATAGAAGTAGCCTCGGCTCGCGTGTCGGCTGGCGAACTCGATGCCGCCACCGCCATATGCCAGTGGGCCAAACGAAACGGGCATCTCGATAAGATAGAAATACTCGGTTTTGTCGATGGCGGACCATCGGTCGATTGGATCAGCAAGGCAGGAGGGCGAGTCATCAACCTACTCGCCAAAGGCTCTTTGCGCCACGTAACCGAACAGCTTCGCAAACAACCCGAAGAACACGTTGCCGACATAATAAGCAACATAAATTTGGCCACAAGCAAAGGGCTTCGAGTCAATCTCTATCTCGAAGATTGGAGCAACGGCATGCTCCATTCTCCCGACTACGTCAACTTCATTGTCGACAGTCTGCACGACAAGGGCATAGACCGATTTATGCTACCCGACACGCTCGGCATACTCAGCCCCGACCAGACATTTGAATTCTGTCAGGTCATGACACGCCGCTATCCCAACATACGTTTCGATTATCACGCGCACAACGACTACGACCTTGCCGTTGCCAATGTTTACTCGGCAGTGCGTGCTGGTGTACTTGGCATACACGTGACTGTCAATGGACTTGGAGAGCGTGCTGGCAATGCCCCGCTAGCTAGTGTGGTGGGTGTGCTCAACGACATGCTTCAAATACCAAACTCGGTCAACGAAAAACGACTAACTCACGTTTGTCGCATGGTCGAAAGCCTTTCGGGCATACGCATTCCAGACAATAAACCCCTAGTGGGCGATAGCGTTTTCACACAGACGGCTGGCGTACATGCCGACGGCGATTCGAAAGGACATCTTTACTACAACAACCTACTCCCCGAACGCTTCGGACGCGTCAGACGATATGCGCTAGGTAAGTTGTCGGGCAAAGCCAATATTGTCAAAAACCTGCAAGAGCTCGGCATGAATCTGAGTGCCGAACAAGTGCGTCTTGTAACAGAACGAGTCATTGAACTTGGCGACAAAAAAGAGAACATCAATGCCGACGATTTGCCATACATCGTTGCCGATGTCCTCCGTGGACAACATATCTCGACCGATGAGCAACTGATACGCATCGTCAACTATAGTCTTAACCTAACGCGAGGACTCAAGCCTGTTGCCACAATTCGAATCTCTATTCGTGACACAGAATACGAAGACACCTCACGTGGCGATGGACAATACGATGCTTTCATGAAAGCCCTTTGGAAAATATACGACCGACTCGGACGTCAACATCCACGACTTGTCGACTATAAGGTCAGCATTCCACCCGGAGGTAAGACCGATGCACTTGTCGAAACGGTAATTGTGTGGGACAATAATGGTCAAGAACTTCGTACACGCGGACTCGATGCAGACCAAACCGAAGCTGCCATAAAAGCAACGGTCAAAATGCTCAACATCATAGAAAAACAAATATAAAAAAGTAATATAACGAAGATGAACTTCAACATTGCACTATTGCCAGGCGACGGCACAGGTCCCGAAGTTGTCGCACAAGCAGTCAAAGCTGTCGACGCTGTATGTAAAAAGTTTGGTCATACGGTTTCTTATACCAAAGGTCTCGTTGGCGCATGTGCCATCGATGCCACTGGCGATCCTTTCCCCGAAGAAACTTTTCAGACTTGTCTCAAAAGCGATGCCGTACTTTTCGGTGCAGTGGGCGACCCTCGCTACGACAACAATCCAACAGCTAAAGTGCGCCCAGAGACTGGTCTGCTCGCGATGCGTAAAAAACTCGGACTGTTTGCCAATCTCCGTCCTATGGAGACCTACAAAAGCCTTGTCGATAAAAGCCCTCTAAAGCCCGAATTGGTCGACGGAGCAGAGTTCCTTTGCATACGCGAACTGACTGGTGGCATGTATTTTGGCGAAAAAGGTCGTCGCGACAATGGCAACACAGCCTACGACACCAATATCTATAGTCGCCACGAAATTGAGCGCATTCTTAAGCTTGCTTTCGAATACGCACAGCGTCGTCGCAAACATCTTACTGTCGTTGACAAAGCCAACGTCCTCGAGAGCAGTCGTCTCTGGCGCGAAGTGGCACAAGAAATGGCTCCAAAATATCCCGACGTACAGACCGACTATATGTTCGTCGACAATGCAGCCATGCAGATAGTTCGATTCCCGAAGTTCTTCGATGTCCTCGTAACCGAAAATACTTTTGGCGACATACTTACCGACGAAGCCAGCGTCATTGCTGGTTCTATGGGTCTACTCGCTTCGGCCAGCATAGGCGAACACACTTCGCTCTTCGAGCCCATCCACGGCTCATATCCACAAGCTGCTGGCAAGAACATTGCCAACCCACTGGCCACCATACTTTCTGCCGCCATGATGTTCGAATATGCTTTCGGACTAATGGAAGAAGGTAAGGCTATTCGTCGTGCCGTCAACCAAAGCATCGAAGAGGCTTACGTAACCGAAGACCTTGCTGCTGGTGGTCGCTCTTATAGCACGTCCGAAGTTGGCGATTGGGTTGCTGCCCACATCTAAAGCCGATTCGCAAACAGAAAATAAACATCAGAACTGCCGAAAGATATTAGGTTGTCTTTCGGCGGTTCTTTTTATGTAAATTGATAATTTTAAAATAGTAAACTTATATTAAGTTTTATGGGAGACTCTGCTGCCGACAACAAACGAATAGCCAAGAATACGCTCTACCTCTACGGACGTATGTTACTATCTATGTGCGTGTCGTTCTATACAAGTCGTGTTCTGCTAAACACACTCGGTGTTGTCGACTATGGTGTTTATGGTGTCGTAGGTGGAATCGTAGCCATGTTTATGTTTCTTAACGGAGCCTTAATCACATCTACTCAACGTTACATAAATTTTGAACTCGGACGAGGAAATAAAGAAAAACTAAATTTGGTTTTCAACACAAGTCTTCGCATTCATTTCATAGTTGCTTTTGTAATCGTGTTCCTTTCCGAAACAATCGGTATGTGGTTCTTTTATAATAAGATGGTTATCCCTGCCGAACGAATGGACACAGCTTTTGGGGTGTTTCAAATTTCTATATTGACCACCGTCGTTGCCATAATCAGCACTCCATACAATGCTGTAATCGTGGCTCATGAAAAAATGAACATCTTTGCTCTCTTTTCAATATTGGAAGTCTTCCTTAAACTTGCGGTTGCACTCGCTTTACAAGTCTTCGGATATGACAAGTTGTTGACCTATGCCATTTTGATTGCCTCCGTACACATATTTATGCGATTTATATATGGACGATATTGCAAGATTCATTTCGAAGAAACATCATTCTGTAAAATTTATGACAAATCTCTGATGGTCAAAATGAGCAAGTTTACGGGCTGGAACATATGGGGAAACCTTGCAGCTGTATTGTATGGTTCTGGCCTCAATTTGTTGCTCAACACTTTCTTTGACCCTGTCGTTAATGCAGCCAGAGCCGTTGCCATAACTGTTGAAGGTTCTTTGGCACAATTCGTTGGTAATTTTCTCGTGGCTGTAAACCCACAGATTACAAAGTTATATTCTCAAAACAGGCTCAGCGAAATGCATTCGCTTATCTTCCGCTCAGCGAAATTTTCTTGTCTGTTATTATTTATGGTCTCCTTACCAGTTCTGATAGAAACAGAAACAATCCTTACTTTGTGGCTAAAAACAGTGCCAGACTACACCATACAATTCATAAGACTACTTATATTCATAGGATTGGTGGACAACATGGCACGTCCGCTCATAACTGCCGCCGCCGCAACAGGCAATGTCAAACTATACCAATCTGCCATCGGTGGCATATTGCTTGCCATTGTGCCAATATCATACGTCGTCTTACTCATGGGTGGCAACCCTACATCAGTCTACGTCGTTCACCTAATAGTTGCAATTGTAGCTTTTATTGTGCGACTTATTATAATACGACCACTAATAAATATGTCAATAGTTAAGTTCTTCCGCATGGTTATATTGCCATTCTTAATAGTCTTAGCTATTTCGATTCCTATCGGCATAACGTTGCACAACGTTATATCAGAAGGCATCATATCTTCCTTGATCGTTTGTGTATTATGTAGTTTAATAGCTGGCACTCTTGCCTACGCTATTGGATTTACAAAAAACGAACGAAAGTTCATAAACGAAAAAATAGCTGAAGTATATCACAAAATATTGCGTCGATGATAGAAATTAAGGATAAGAAACAATGTTGTGGGTGCGAAGCTTGCGTACAAGTTTGCCCCAAGCAATGCATCTCTTTCAAGCAAGATACCGAAGGCTTTTTTTACCCCGAAGCTGATGCCTCGCAATGCATTAATTGTGGGCTTTGCGACAAAGCTTGCCCAATGCAGTCGCAATTTAACTCGGTTCAGCCAATAGAAACTCTTGCCGCCATAAACGTCGATGAAGACATTCGCCTCGAAAGCAGTTCTGGTGGTGTGTTTACCTTGCTTGCCGAAAGTGTAATTGCACAAGGTGGTGTGGTCTTTGGTGTTCGCTTTGACAAAGATTTTCAGGCCGTCTACGACGTTGCAGAGACACCCGAACAATTGTCCGCATTCCGTGGCAGCAAATATTTGCAAGCTCGTGTAGGCGATAGCTTTAAAAACTGCAAGAAGATTCTCGACCAAAATCGATTAGTATTGTTCTCAGGCACATCATGTCAAATATCAGGACTTAAACATTATCTACGGAAAGACTATCAAAATTTATTATCTGTCGATTTTATTTGCCATGGAACACCAAGTCCTATTGTTTGGAGGAAATACATTGACGAACTTAAAAGTGAGAATGCAAACACTATTACAAAAATCGAATTCCGAAGCAAAATAGAAGGTTGGACATCTTTCAGAATGAAATTTGACTATGTAGATAACGAAGGCAATCGGAAAACAATCAGCACGCCTTTTTACGAAAATATATATATGCGTGCCTTTCTGTCAAACCTAATTCTTCGTCCATCATGTCAGAACTGTCCTGCAAAGGGTGGCACAAGCGGTTCGGACATTACTATTGCCGACTTTTGGGGCATTCAAAAAGTTTTGCCATCTATGTACGATGATAAGGGGACAAGTCTTGTCATTATAAACACAGAGAAAGGCAATAAGGCTCTTGATAAAAAACAATTGCGATACGAACAGGTGGCATTAGCTGATGCCATACGTCATAATCCGTCATATTTTAGCTCAGTCAAGTTTCACCCCAATCGGAATAGTTTCTTTACGCAGTTTGCCAAAGGAAATGTTGGTGTACATGAACTAATCGAGCAGTGTCTACGTTTGTCATTGATGCAAAAGATTAAGAAATATGCAAAAAAGGTTTTGCGTCGTTGTAGAACAATCATTTTCGATTATGCAAATCGAAAGTAGTCTTACTTTGTGTCTGCTCCCACTTCAAAATGATTGACAAAAAAACTATCGATACCGTCATCGAGACTGCCAATGCTCACATTGTCGATGTCGTGGGCGACTACGTGCAGCTCAAACGACGCGGAGCAAACTATATGGGTTGCTGCCCATTCCACCAAGAGAAAACTCCTTCGTTTAGCGTATCGCCTGCCAAGGGCTATTGCTATTGCTTCGGTTGCCACAAGGGCGGCAATGCGCTCAACTTCATCATGGAAATGGAGAAAATTCCATTTCCCGATGCCATTCGTCATCTTGGTAATCGATTTGGCATAGAAGTAGCCGAGACTGTCCCCTCGGCCGAGGCACAGCAAGCCAACCGTGAGCGCGAAAACCTGTTTGCCATAACAGAATATGCCTGCCGATATTTCGAGACGACGCTCAAAGAAAGCAAAGAAGGTCAGGCAATGGGGCTAACCTATTTGCGTAGCCGTGGGTTTCGCGACGACACCATTGCCACATTCCGACTCGGCTACAGCCTTGCGCAACGCGATGCTTTCATACAACATGCCACGCGCGACGGCTACACCGAAGAACGTATGCTCAAAGCTGGGCTTATATCTGTTTCGGAGTCGGGCAGCAAGACCGACAAGTTCCGTGGGCGAGTCATCTTCCCCATTCAGAACCCGATGGGCAAAGTCATAGGCTTTGGCGGTCGTGTGCTCGATGCTCGCACTAAGGGTGTAACGCTCAAATATCTCAACTCGCCCGAGACAGAGCTATACGTCAAGAGCGACATTGTCTACGGCATCTATCAGGCGCGAACCGCCATAAGTCGGCAAGACAAATGTTACCTTGTCGAAGGGTATACCGACGTCATCTCTATGCACCAAGCCGGCATAGAAAATGTAGTTTCTTCGTCTGGCACAGCCCTGACAGTCAACCAGATAAGGCTCATCAAGCGTTTTACTGAGAACATTACAGTGCTCTACGATGGCGATAGTGCTGGCGTACATGCATCGCTTCGAGGCATAGACATGATTCTCCACGAGGGCATGAATGTGCGCGTCTTACTCTTGCCAGCCGAAGACGACCCCGACTCTTTTGTTCGCAAACATACGACCGAAGAGTTTCTGCAATATGCTGCCGAAAGCGAAAAAGACTTCATAAGCTTTGAAGCCGAAAAGCTTATGGCAGACGCGGGGACTGACCCCATCCGAAAGGCGCAAACCATACATACGCTTGTCAACTCCATTGCCGAAGTGCAAGATGCCATTAAGCGCGAGCTCTACGTCAAGGAATGCTCCAAGATAATGGACGTGGCACAAGAGACGCTCTTCGCAGCCCTCCAAAAACGCATGACCGAAAACGCCGTCAAGCAACGCGACCGTGATGTGGCTGCCGAACGCATGCAAGAACGCGAACGTCGGATGAGCGAAGAACGCAGTGCCGCTGTGCAACCACCTGCCGACATAGCCGAAGGACTATCGCCCAACGAAATGGCAATGATGTCGGGTGGCAACGTGTCGGCTCGCCCAGCACAACAACCAACACAGACCAACATTAGCTCGCGCCCCGAAAAAGAGTTCTCCGAACTTATGCGACTCTTTGTCAGTTACACGCAAGAGAAACTCGACATGCCCAGTGGCGAACAAAAAACTGTGGGCGACTATGTTGTCGAAGCTCTCGATGCCGATGGCATTGTTAGTCGAGACGAAATCCACAACCGCATAATAAACGAGTATAAGAGTGCCGCAGACAAATCGGCTATTGACGCAAACTATCTACTCCGACTAACCGATAGCGACATAACCTTTTTTGTTGCTCACGCTCTTAGTCGCGAAGAGCTAAGCCGTATACATAGCCGCTTTACTGTCGTAACGCCCGAAGAAAAGTTGCTCAACGAAATAGTGCCTCGTGCAGTCAACGAACTCCGATTTCGTAGGCTCAGCGAAATGACAGAAGACCTCATGAATCAGATAAAAATAAAAACGCAAAGCGGTGCATCGGCCGAAGAGCTAACCGAACTACTCGAAACACTGCGAGATTATAATGAAGTGCGTCGACAGTTTTCGACCGAAATGGGAGAGCGTAGCATAATCAACTAAGGTTGCCAATGCTTTCAATAGTCATTGCATTTCTGCTTGTCCCCTATGCAATTATTATTTGCGCAAGTTGTCTGTGCGTCCGTCGCCAATGGCATACAAAGTCGCCATTTTGGGGGGCTAACAAGCAGGGCGTCAGCGTTGTTGTCTGTGTCCACAAAGAATCTCTATCCACCGTCGTTAGTTGCCTAAATTCTATTAAAAAAGCACTTTCTGAAACCGACGAGATAGTCGTTGTTGCCGACCGAGCCTCAGAAGACGTCTGCCACTATTTGGCAGAGAACTATTTGTATGCGCAGACATCCAACGGACTATTTGGTAAGAAAAATGCTCAGAGAAAAGGTGTCGATTTGGCACGCAACGAACTAATTCTTTGCACAGATGCAGACTGCCAAATGTTGCCCGATTGTATAAATGCCGTTCGCAAAGTAGCAATGTCGAAAGACGATGAAGTAGTACTCTTACCAATCCGCATGTACGGCACGCCCGACACATTCGGTCGACTGGTCGAAATGGAATTTGCCTGTTTGCAAATGACAGGGCTTGGCACTGCCATGCTTGGCTTGCCCACCATGGTCAATGGTGCAGGCATGGCTTTTAGCAAAAGTCTTTATCTGCGCCACAATTCCAAAGCCGACACCTACGCCTCGGGCGACGACATGTTTTTGCTCGAACATGCCATTAAAAGTAAGTCTACCATTAGCGTATGTGCATGCTCCGATGCCGTCATTCAGACCTCAGCCCCAACCACACTTCACGGCTATCTACGTCAGCGTATCCGTTGGTTTGGCAAGGCTGGCGGCTACTCCACAGTTGCCGTCAAGTTGCTTGCCGTCGCTGTCTTCTCGGCCAACGTATCTTGGACTTTGGCATTACTTATTGGTAGTTGGACGTTGGGCACAGCTTTATTTCTATGCAAGTCGATTGTCGATGGATATGCATGTTTTTCGGGCAAACGCACTTTGCAAACACACGCCATTTTGTCCGATATACTATTGCTCGAAATGCTCTACCCACTAATGATTCTGATTGTCGTATGTGGAGCCGTTGTCTCCGACAAAAAAAAATGGTAGCTCTCAGCGCAGATTAAATTGTATAATAGGATAGGCAGTATCTTCGCCCGTTTCGTACGACGGAATTTTTACAATCCGTCCTTCTTCATCGCTTAGCAGCCCATTGGCATAGCGCACGACTTTAAAGGTCTCCCGTCGCTCATCGTCGCATAACACAACCTTCTCTACATGCTTGAGTACCTTCATATTTAGCCCCGATTGATATATTGCACCATGCAGTTCAGGTAGGTCTTCAAACCAGAAGTTTATGTCTTGCCCATCGTCTTTCATTTCTATCATATCATCGAGCATATATGGCGAAATACGCATACGCATGATTCCGTCTTCAACAATTGGTAGGGGTAGGCTTGGAGAGTGGCGTTCTTTAGGAAGATTGCTAAGGTTGAGACCCTCAATATCGAATAAGTTAGAGCGAGCTTTGGCTCCGAGAATAGGGCTGTCGAAGCGAACAATGTCTTTTATTATCCACCGATAGCGCAGTCCCTCGTCCCAAATAGAGTCTGGTACCGACAAGTCTTCCTCGTAGTCCGATATGATGTCTTCGAGCGTAAAATAGCCCAAGATGGCGTTGCGAGGCATGTCGTCGTACATCTCCAATAGCCCAGTCTCTTGCGCATAACTAATCCGCATAGCCCATTCGAGTGGCAACTCGTCTTCTATACTTTGTGGCACACGATAGTTGTTGGCAACAATAAGCACCTGACCGCGATAGTCTGTTTTCCACGTTTTGCTAATCACGTCGCGCAGTCCAGCTGCCGTTATTGATGCCCATGGCTGAGTTAGTGAGAGAGCTCTCATTAGTCAATGTGTTTAATGTTGTTTTGTCTTACGTGCTTCGCCCATTGCCAAAATCTCGTCAAAGACTGCTCGCACGCCACTCATATCTTCAAGATTTTTTATAGTGCACGTCAGTTTTTGCTCGTTCTGTCTTAGTTGTGCCGTGCGCGAATGTGTCTGTATCCAACCGATTATGTCGCCAAAGACTGCCGACTGATAAAATGCCGATTGTGGATTGCTGACGAATGACAAAGTTAATTTTTTGTCTTTGAAAACGACTCGCTCAATGCCCAGCTTTTGGGCTCGAATCCGAAGCTTTATAACTTCGAGCAGTTCTTGACTTGGACGTGGCAGCTGCCCAAAACGGTCTTCAAGCTGCAAGCGGAACTCATCGACAGCCTCGTCTTTGCTTAGGTTGTCGAGTTCCTTATAGAGCCTCATGCGCTCAGCAATGCTACTTATGTATTCTTGAGGGAAGAGTATTTCTTCGTCAGTGTCTACCTGAGTGTCGGCAACAAACGTATCTTCTGCGCTCGCATTGCTTTTCTCGTTGTCGTCATACAGATCTTTAAACTCTGTACTTTTGAGTTCTAAGACGGCTTCGTTGAGTATTTTCTGGTAGGTTTCGTAGCCCAAATCAGTAATGAAGCCACTTTGCTCTGCGCCCAAGACATTGCCAGCACCACGTATGTCGAGGTCTTGCATGGCAATGCTAAACCCTGCCCCAAGGTCAGAAAATTGCTCTATTATCTGTAGTCGGCGACGAGCCTCGGGCGTAAGTGTCGATGGCGGAGGTGCAAACAAGTAGCAAAAGGCTTGTCGATTACTACGCCCTACTCGACCGCGCAACTGATGTAGCTCGCTCAGTCCAAATTGGTGAGCATTGTTGACTATAATCGTGTTGGCGTTCGGAATGTCCAGTCCCGACTCAATTATTGTTGTTGCCAACAACACATCGTAGTCGCCTGCCATAAAGTCCAACATTATGCTTTCGAGTTTTGTGCCGTCCATTTGTCCATGAGCCACCACGGTGCGCACTTCGGGCATCAGGCGTGCCAAGATGTTTTGCAAGTCGAAGAGATGTTCAATTCGGTTGTTGATGACAAACACTTGTCCACCACGCTCCACTTCGTTTGCAATGGCGTCGCGCACAGCCTCTTCGGTAAAGGTCTGCACTTCGGTTACGATGGGCTGACGATTGGCTGGCGGAGTGGCAAGTATGCTTAGGTCGCGAGCACCCATTAGCGAAAACTGAAGTGTTCGTGGGATTGGCGTGGCCGATAATGTCAGAGTGTCCACATTGGCTTTTAGCTGACGAAGTTTTTCTTTGACGCCAACCCCAAAACGTTGCTCCTCGTCTATTATCAGCAATCCGAGATCTTTAAACTTTATGTCTTTGCTTATCAGCCTATGCGTCCCGATGACAATGTCCACTTGACCGTCGGATAGACGTTTACTAACGTCGCGCACCTCGGCTGCCTTACGCAGTCGACTGACGTATTCGACTGTGCAAGGCAAGTCTTTAAGTCGGTTGCGAAACGTGTTGTAGTGCTGAAAAGCCAACACCGTCGTTGGCACCAGAAGAGCCACTTGTTTGTTGTCGCACGTGGCCTTAAAGGCGGCTCTGACGGCAAGCTCCGTCTTGCCGAAACCCACGTCGCCACATACCAATCGATCCATAGGGGCAGCACTCTCCATGTCTTCCTTTATGGCACGATTGGCTTTATATTGGTCGGGCGTATCTTCGTAAAGGAACGAGGCTTCGAGTTCTTGTTGCAAAAAAGAGTCGGGCGAATAGGCGAATCCACTTTCTGCTTTTCGCTTGGCGTAGAGAGCTATCAGTTCGCGAGCAATGTCTTTAACCTTTTTCTTGGTGCGCTCTTTTAGGTGTTCCCAGTGTGTACCTCCAAGTCGGTTAACCTTGGGTGGCAAGCCCTCTTTACCTCTATACTTGCTTATTTTGTGCATCGACTGTACGTTGACCAGTAGCATGTCGCCCTGCGCAAATTGAATGCGAATGGCATCGTATTTCTTGCCATTATTTTCGGCCGACACAAGCCCTCCAAAGATGCCCACACCATGGTCGATATGCACCACGTAGTCGCCTATATTGAGCTGACTGAGTTCGCGAAGTGTAATGCTCTGTTGTTGACCACGAGCCTTGTCGTTGCGTAGGCTGAACCGATGATACCTTTCAAAAATCTGATGGTCTGTATAGAAACACACTCGTGCCGTCTTGTCTATGAAGCCAGCGTGTAGCGAAAAGCTCAACTCATCATATTTCAATTTTCGCTTACGCTCCGAGAGTATGGCTCGTATGCGTTGTAGCTGTCGACTGTCGGTCGACATGATGAAGACCCTATACATATCGGCCGACTTGTAGTATATGTCGTCTTCGAGCAGATCGAAATTTTTGCGGAAGACTGGCTGTGGCACACAGTCGAAATTTATGTTTGCCCCACTCTTGCCGTCGACAATGTCTACTTGTGCGCACGCTATGTCTTTTTGCCACTCGTCGGCCGTGCAGAAGTCGGCAAGGCTTATGCCCTTTTCTTCGTCGGGTGTCTCTTTGGCAGCCTCGCGTTGCTTATCGAGCATCTCCATGCAGAGCCTTCGATCCACAAACCACATGGCACAGTCTGACCCCAATGCTTTGGCAAGAGTAACCAAATTGTCTTTGCGAGCTTCGCGCACAACGTCGGGAACGATTTTGACGCTCTGACGTTTTTCCGAACTTAGCTGAGTATCGATCTCAAATGTGCGGATAGAGTCCACTTCGTCGCCCAAGAAATCGATGCGCACAGGCATGTCTTGCGCATACGAAAAAACGTCTATTATGCTTCCTCGCACAGAAAACTGTCCGGGAGAATATACGAAGTCGGTTCGCTCAAACCCATAGGTCAGCAACGTGTCTTTCAAGAAGTCCATGCCAAGACTTTCGCCCACGCTGACCTCGACCGACTCTGCTTGAATCTCTTGTGGCTCGACCACTTTTTCGGTTAGAGCCTCAGCACAAGTAACTATTGTAAGACGTCCCGAAGTGCCAATCTGACTAAGAGCTTCGGTTCGTAGCTGCACGTTTTGTAAGTCCACACCGCTTGCAATGGGTGTGTATTTGTAGCATGGTGGCAAGTAGAAAACGGTGTCGGGCTCGGCAAGGCAACTAATGTCGTGAAACATATATGGAGCCTCTTCGCGTGTGGGGCATACGACCAAATTGACCCTTTGTGCACTTGCCACAATGACCACAGCACGTGCCGACTCAACAAGGCTTCCCACTCTGAGCGTTGCCTTCGTGTTAGTTTCAAAATGCGTCTTTATCTGTTCTATTCGCTTATCGACAGAATACGTTTTAAGTATTAAATCTCTTGCTTCGTCGGTTTTCGTCTTTTGCATGCACCATGGCTTTTAACGACTGCAAAATTACAAGATATTGTGGTGAGGGGCTACTATGCTAAACAAAAAACACCCACGAAGTGCTTCGCGGGTGGACTAAGTCTGTTGGTCTGATGTCCAACAAAGAATCTCACGTTTTTTTGAAAAACAAGATAACACAATGAGAATGCCTGCCAACAAACTTAACCGACGGAAATAAATCAAGCATTTTAAGTAACTTAGCCACCTCACAAATCACCACACAAAATGTCTGTTAGCGTCAGCAACATAACCAAACATTATGGGCGACAAACAGCCCTAAATAGCGTCAGTGCAGAAATATCGGACGGCATGGTGGTCGGATTGCTTGGACCCAATGGAGCGGGCAAATCGACACTTATGAAAATAATAACGGGAAGCGTACAGGCCGATGCAGGGCACGTAAGCATCTGCGGTCTTGACATAGAAGAGCACCCACAAGAAGTTCGTCGACTGTTGGGCTACTTGCCAGAGCACAATCCACTCTACCCCGACATGTACGTGCGAGAATATCTTGAAATGGCGGCAGGGCTATACGACGTTGCAGGCAAACGTGGTCGTGTGGACGAACTCATTGAGCTTACAGGATTATCTCCCGAATGTCATAAGAAAATTGGCAGTCTGTCGAAAGGATATAGACAACGTGTGGGCATAGCACAAGCACTCATTGGCGACCCACGCGTGGTTATTCTTGACGAACCAACGACGGGTCTCGACCCAAACCAGATTCTCGACATTCGCAGTCTCATTCGTAGCCTTGGCAAACAGCGGACAGTCATATTGTCGACACACATCATGCAAGAAGTCGAAGCCACGTGCGACAATATCATAATTCTCGACCATGGCAATGTCTGTCTGCAAGGACGTATGGTCGAAGTAACAGCCATGGCACGCAAAGGACAAGTTGTCGACGTGGAGTTCTACGCCGAGGTTGACGTTGCCGACCTCGCCGCCCACCTACAAGCCGAAGTAGCGAATGTCGACGAACGCACATATCGCATAGTGGCTTCAAGCTCAGACGATGACGTCCGACTTTCGCTCTTTCGATATGCGACACAACACGACACGCCAATCCTACGCCTAATGCCTATGCAAGACGACATAGAGTCTATATTCCACCGCCTGACACAACAATGAGCAAAAAAAGAATAAGCACCAAAGCCGGCACAGCCATACTTGCCACCATAGCACTGGGCACCTACATAATGACAGGCACGTTGGGCGACGTTATCCGCTCGACACCCGACGGTATGCAACAAATCGACGCCAATTCAGACACCGAATTGGCAGCACTTCTCCCAAGCTCAGTGGGCAATAATCAGATTGTGTGGCACAAAGCTTTCGTACTTTCATACAACGACCGCCACGAGCAAGCCGACTGGGTGTTTTACAGGCTGACGCGCGATATGGTCAGTGGCAGCACAGAACGCAACGTAGACTTCGTCGAAGACCCAGACGTAAGCAATGGAACAGCCACAACGCACGACTACTCACGTTCGGGATATGACCGCGGACATCTTTGTGCTTCGGCCGACATACGCAACGACGATGTTGCGCACGACGAAACGTACTACATGAGCAACATGAGCCCACAAGTGCACGAGTTTAATGCTGGGATATGGAACGACCTCGAAATGCAAACTCGTGCATGGGCAAGAAAAAAAGGTACCATATACGTTGCTACGGGCCCCATTCTTAGCGACAATCTTGAAAAAATAGAGAAATATAAAACTGGCAGAAAAGAGGCTGCACGTAGCCACTATAATGGTGTGTCTGTACCGAACGAATATTACAAGATTCTCTACTGCCCCGACGATGGCGGACACATGATAGCCTATCGACTTCGGAATGAAGCCTACGACGAAAACGACTACCCGAACAAACACTGTGTCTCGGTCGATAACATAGAAGAAGCGACGGGCATAAACTTTTTTGCTGGTGTGCCCAACGAGGACAGGCTCGAAAAACAAGTTGGCGGTGTGGCATGGTGGAGAAACTAAAAAAATAGTATATGCACCTAAACCAGCTCAACATAGTAAACTATCGAAACGTAGAGGCTGCCGAGGTACCACTATCGACAGGTATAAACTGCTTCGTGGGGCGCAATGGTGCAGGCAAGACTAACCTGCTCGATGCCGTATACTACCTATCGTTTTGCAAGAGCATGACGGGGCTACCCGACTCACAAAACGTGCGCCACGAGCAACCATTTTTTGTTATTCAAGGACACTACGACCTCGACGGCGACCCCAACGAAATATATTGTGGCTTTAAGCCTGGGAGCAAGAAACAGTTCAAACGCAACAAAAAAGAATACCATAGGCTTGCAGAACACATTGGACTTCTGCCACTCGTCATCATTTCGCCACGCGACGAGACCCTAATTGCCGAAGGTGGCGAAGCAAGACGCAAATACGCCGACAGCGTCATATCGCAATGCGACAGTGGTTACTTAGACCACCTAATGGCCTACGGCAAACTGCTTAGCCAACGCAATGCCTTGCTAAAACAAATGGGCGAAACGGGCGTTGGCACAAACACATCACTACTCGACATCCTCGACGAACAATTGTGCGAACACGCTATGCCAATAGCACAAAGTCGCCGGCACTTCGTAGAGTGGCTACGACCCGTAATCAATCAATATTATGCCGACATTGCCGGAGGCGCAGAGCAAGTAGACATTGCCTACAACACGTGCTTCGACCGCTATGACCTCTTGCAAGGATTGCACGACACACACACTCGCGACCTTGCGCTCGGCTACACGTCGCGTGGCATTCACAAAGACGACATCGAGTTTAGCATGGGTGGCTACTCAATGAAGCGAGTAGGCTCACAAGGTCAGCGCAAAAGTTTTGTCATTGCACTCAAACTTGCTCAATATCAATATCTTACCGAGCAAAAAAAAATGCGTCCGATACTTCTACTCGACGATGTCTTCGATAAGCTCGACGCACTGCGTGGCGACAGCCTGATTGAGTTAACAGCCTCAGAATCTTTCGACCAAATATTCATAACCGACACAGACTTGCAACGCCTCAAACGTGTGCTAAATCGTTCGGCAAAAGACCATAAAATTTTTGGTGTCGAAAATGGACAAGTAAATCTACAATAAGTATGTCAGACACTCGTTGGGATACATCGCACAAACTAAGTGAAGTGCTTAGTGAATATATGCGCGACAACGGCACAAACACTGCAATGTTGGAGCGTCGTGCTGCATCGCTATGGAACTATATCATGGGACCGACCATAACCAAAAACACAAATAGCGTCAGGGTGAAAGACGGCATAATGTACGTGAGGCTAAACTCAAGTATGGTACGCGCCGAACTATTTAACATGAAGGCTCGTATACTTGCCGAAATCAACAAGCAAGTGGGGCAAGAAGCCGTCAAAGACATTCGCTTCATGTAGGCAAACTTAACAGACACTTAATATGATAGACTACATATTTTCGCTTATCGACGAAAAGTGCATAACAATAGGAAGCACAATATTAAGGCTCGCTTTAGGTCTTATTCTCGGTCTTTGCATCGGTGCAGAACGACAGATTCGCCGTCGAGATGCTGGGCTACGCACTTTTACGCTTATATGCCTTGGCTCGACGTGTGCAGTCATAATATCCATCTGGATACCACAAATTTACCCAAACCTGCTCAACGGCGACCCCGGACGCATTGCGGCACAAGTACTGACTGGCGTAGGCTTTTTGGGTGCAGGAGCCATTGTCAAAAGCAAAGGTGGCGTACAGGGTCTGACCACGGCAGCCTGCATTTGGCAGACATCAATCGTCGGAATGACAGCTGGTGCTGGGCTCTACGTGGGCGCAATTGTCCTGACCATAATGACTCTCTTTGTACTCGTAACAATGGAGCGCATCGAACGCCTACTGAGCATTGACGGAGACAACTACATAATGACCATACGCATTTCGACGTCATCTCCAGACATCGAAGCACTGTTAAGAGCTGCCAATGTCGATGGCGTAAAGAAAATAAAAATAGACTCTGTGTCGATAGACAACGAGAGCGACGGAAGCAAACTGACTCTCAAACTGACTCTCAATAGCCGTGTGCGACAGTCCGAACTCGTACACTCAGTAAGCACTGTCGGTGGCGTAAAATCGGTAAGCATGGTGGCATAAAATATATTATACACCACACTTAGAATTTGTATATTTGCACCTCGTAACATAGTGATAAACACAACAATAACAACCATGAGTAAGAAAGCTCTACTGATGATTCTCGACGGATGGGGAATTGGCGACAAACAAAAAGACGATGTAATATTTTGCACCCCCACCCCATATTGGGACTCTCTGATAAATAACTACCCCAATTCTCAGCTACAAGCAAGTGGCGAAAACGTTGGACTGCCCGACGGGCAAATGGGCAACTCTGAAGTAGGTCACCTCAACATTGGTGCTGGTCGCATTGTCTACCAAGAC
Source organism: uncultured Bacteroidales bacterium (assembly GCA_937892095.1). Lineage (GTDB taxonomy): Bacteria > Bacteroidota > Bacteroidia > Bacteroidales > Marinilabiliaceae > W3P20-009. Next base: position 20,274 of record CALAVC010000207.1, read on the forward strand.
CTTGTTAAGATTAACCGCGCATGCGCCGATGGCTCAATAAGCAAAAACAAAGAAATTGTTGATGCATTCTCCTATGCCAAGCAAAGTGGCAAAAGCGTACACCTGATGGGTCTGACGTCAAATGGTGGCGTACACAGCTCGCTCGACCACCTTTTCAAGTTGTGCGACATTGCAAAGGAGTATGACATAAAGAACACTTTTGTCCACTGCTTTATGGACGGACGCGACACCGACCCACATAGTGGCAAAGGCTTCATCGAACAACTCACAGCACACCTTGCCAAGACTACAGGCTCAATTGCCTCCATTGTCGGACGCTTCTATGCCATGGACCGCGACAAGCGATGGGAACGCATAAAAGAAGCCTATGACCTGCTGACCGCTGGCGTAGGCAAGAAAGCTACCGACATGGTTGCCGCTATGCAAGAATCTTACGATGCCGACGTAACCGATGAGTTTATCAAGCCCATTAGCAACGCCAACGTAGACGGCACCATAAAGGAAGGCGACGTGGTCATCTTCTTCAACTATCGCAACGACCGCGCCAAGGAGCTTACCATTGTCTTAACACAAGAAGACAAGCCAGAACAGGGCATGAAGACAATAGCCAACTTGCACTACTACTGCATGACGCCCTACGACGCATCGTTTAAGGGTCTGCACATACTCTTCGACAAAGAGAACGTTGGCAACACACTGGGCGAATATCTTTCGACCAACAAAAAGACTCAACTACACATAGCTGAAACTGAAAAATACGCCCACGTAACATTCTTCTTCAATGGTGGACGCGAGACTCCCTACGAAGGCGAAGAGCGCATACTCGTACCCTCTCCCAAAGTGGCAACCTACGACCTCAAACCAGAGATGAGCGCATTCGAGGTAAAAGACAAGCTCGTAGCCGCCATTGGCGAACAGAAATATGACTTCATTGTTGTCAACTATGCCAACGGCGACATGGTGGGGCACACTGGTGTTTATTCTGCAATAGAGAAAGCCGTTGTGGCCATCGACAAGTGCGTAGAAGAGACTGTAGAAGCTGCTAAAAGCAACGGATATGACGTGATAATAATTGCCGACCACGGCAATGCCGACCATGCACTCAACGCCGATGGCACACCCAACACGGCACACTCGCTCAACCCTGTGCCATTCGTTGTCGTTACCGACCGCAAGATTAGCCAACCTCAAAATGGTGTGCTTGCCGACGTTGCGCCATCGCTACTGGCACTGATGGGGCTGAAACAACCATCAGACATGACTGGTAAAGTTCTGTTTGCAATAGCCGAATAAGAAAAACAAACATTTGCGTCCTCTGCTTTTGCTCGGCAGGGGACGCATTTTTATACGCATTAGACAACACAGATGAATTGCTCGCAGACCGACCGCACGCAGATAAAAGTGTCTCTTTGCGTGCCTGTCTACAACGTTGAGCCGTTTATAGACAAGTGTGCTAGCTCGCTTTTCGCCCAAGACGTGACCGAACAAATAGAATATATTTTTGTCGATGACTGCTCAACAGACAATAGCATTGCAACGCTGGAAAGACTTTTAGACGAGAATCCTGACCATAAGAAGAGGACAACAATTATCCGTCAAGAGCAAAACAAGGGACCACAAGCAGCACGCCTCGAAGCCGTAAGAATAGCATGTGGGCAATATGTCTGCTTTTGCGACTCCGACGACTACGTGCAGCCCGACTACGTGTCGACAATGCTCAACGAGGCCACAGAAAAAGATGCAGACATCGTGTACTGCAACATAACGGAACTTTTTGCCAATGGCGACACCCAAAGTACGCATTACAGTCAGCTTACTCTGCAGAGCTACATTCGCAACGACCAATTTAGCTACATCTGTGGCAAGCTATACAAGCGAAGCATATTTGAAAGTGTTTGCACCGACAGGGAAATGCAATATTTTGAAGACCGTATGACGACATTTCGACTGTTGCTCAAAGAGCCTAAAATAGCTTTTGTGGACAAACCTCTTTACATCTACGTGCGATATAACCCACAGAGCATGACTGGGCACGCGAAGCTATCTCGTCGAGTGCCACAAGACCTCATGACATATTGGCAAAAAGTGGACGATTTGCTTCGAGAAAAAGGACTTACTGAAAAGTATGAAGAAGACGTTGCCTACGCCAAGATTCGCGACAAAGCACACGTAATGCTCTTTTGTGGGAGCAACGAGATTAGAAAGAAATATGCCGACATCTTTGCAGAAGAAGAACGCCAACAAACTAAGAAGTTCTCAATTGGTCGACAATTAATGCTATGGGCAGTACGCAATAGGCTGTGGACTTTGTGTTATGCACAGCAAAAACTTATGGACCTACGCAGACTAATGAGACAATTTAAAACGTCGAAACACTAAAAAATGAAAATACTATATCAGTTTCTGATAATTTTGGGCTTCACCTTTGCAGGCGAAGCACTACATAGCATCATTCCACTACCGATACCAGCAGGAATATATGGCATAATCTTGCTTTTCGCTGCCTTGGAGACAAGGCTTATTCGCCAAGAGCAAATAAAGCAAGCCAGCAGTTTTTTAATTGAGGTAATGCCAATAATGTTCGTACCTGCCGCAGTAGGCTTGATAGACTCATGGGGAGCCGTAGGTCAAATGTGGCTACAATACTTGATTGCAACCATTGTAAGCACCTTTGTTGTAATGTGGGTTGCAGGCTATACAACACAAAAAATTGTGCGACGGAAAAAGAACAGCAACCGATGAAAGATTTTTTTTGCGACTCAGTATACTTTGGGGTATTACTGACTATAAGTGCCTACGGTGTTGGCAACCTACTCCACAAGCGTTTTAGTCATCCGCTGGTCAACCCTATGCTTATAGCCATAGCGTTGATTATAAGCCTACTGCTTGTTTTTTCTGTGCCATACGGAGCATACGCGACAGGTGCAAACCTCATAACTTATTTGCTCACGCCAGCCACGGTATGTTTGGCACTTCCGCTACATCAACAAATGACACTCCTTAGGAAAAATCATCGTGCGGTAATGGCTGGCATAATGGCTGGTGTGGTCAGTAGTTGCCTGACAATACTTACGCTTAGCATATTGATGAGATTCGACCATCAGACTTTCATAACGCTACTGCCCAAGTCGATAACGACAGCCATAGGCATGTGTGTGGCCGAAGAACTTGGAGGTTACGTATCGGTCGCTGTGGTGGTTATAGTGCTCACTGGGGTGCTCGGCAACATTTTTGCCGAACAATTTTTACGTCTCGTACATATCGACGAACCCATTGCACGAGGCATAGCCATAGGCTCGGCAAGTCATGCGGTCGGTACTGCACGTGCCATGGAAATGGGGGCTATAGAAGGAGCGATGAGTAGCCTTTCGATAGTGGTGTCGGGCGTGCTGACGGTCATCGTAGCACCATTTTTTGCCGAGCTTTGGTAGCTTTCTATTTTTCCATTTCGAGCGAAGCCCAAATGAAAGGTCCTACACCCTTGGCGTCGTTAGAACGGATGCGTTCACTAAGGTAGTACTTTACAGAGCCATCGCGACGGCGATTTTCCTTAGCTTTTGCCGTTGGATTTATGCGTTTCAGAGCGGACTCTACTTGTGGACTTATGCCTGGACCAAGTCCTGCAACTTCGCAACCCCGCGTAAGAGATATTGTGCCGTCAGATTCTGTCTTTATGAATTGCTTAAGGACTGCCTTGTAGGACTTACGCCCAGCTTTTAAGTATTTTTTATCGACCCAACCCTTGTTGCCAGCTTTTAGCAAAGCATATGTAAACATACAAGAGCATGTAGACTCTAAGTAGTTGCCCTCAGCTTCGGGTGAGTCCATAACCTGATACCAAACACCACTTTTCTTATCTTGCCAACGCAGTATGGCGTCGAAATCTTTGCGCAAAAGATCGATAAGTTCATTTCGGCGAGAATAGTTTTCGGGCATGGCATCTATCAGTTCGACAAGTGCCATGGTATACCATCCTTGTGCCCTACCCCAACAGTGTTGCGACAGACCTGTCTCTTTGTCGGCCCAAAACATGTTGCGATTCTCGTCGTAGGCGTGCCGGTTGAGCCCTGTTACGGGGTCGAGTGTACGCTTGTAGGTTATGGCAATTTGGTTTACGGCATCGTCATATATGTCTTTTGCCTTATCGGCCGACATTAGTCGACTTGCAGCTAAGGCTCTAAATGGAAGCCCCATAAATATGCCATCGAGCCACACTTGATAGGCATAGATGGCCTTGTGCCAAAAGACACTATCGCACACCGTACGTGGCTGACTGTCGAGCTGACGTAGCATTGTTTCTATGGCTATGCGATTTTTTGCTTCGGGCTTCTGATTGTACATCTGCAAGACGAAATGACCTGTGCGGATATTGTCAAGATTATAATCTTCGAGATTGTAACGAACAATGGTTCCGTCGGTCTGAATCATGGTGTCGGTATACTGCACGAGATATTTCCAAAGAGAGTTGCCACCATAGCGCAAATAGGTATCGAGCATAGACTCCAATTCAATACCCATAACGTAGCTCCATTTGGGACGAACAGAGAAATCGAGCATGTACGATTCGGGGTTGCGCAACATCTCGGAGTAGGTCAGCCACTGCGAGTAGCATTTTTTTTGCTTCGCCTCTGCAAGCTTTTGCTTCACTTCGTTAATATCGTAGACTGCTTTGTCTGCCGAGCCTTGTGCCATAGCACAAACAAATGTAAGCGAAACGGCAAGCGTTAGGGCGAATATCTTGATTTTCATTTCTATTTCTTCTTATGTAATATTTACCACTCTATTTGTTCTAATCTTTTTAGCTGAGCATAATCGGTCACGTCGATTAGCAATGGGGTTATGGTGGCCACTTGTTGGCGCAATAGTGTCTCGTCGTTGTTGGACGATTGGCTATCGTCGCTAAGCACAAACGTACCTTCAAGCCAATAGAGGCTCTGAGCGAATGGCGTAGTGAAGTGCGTAGGTTTTTCGACCCAATGCCCCAAGCCCATCGGAGCTACACGAAAACCATCTACTTTGCCAGCAGGGATGTTGACGTTGTAGAGCTTTGTGGAGCTACCGCTCTCGACTTCGGACAACAAAAAACTTATGACTTTACGCGCAACAATTTGCGCTTGTGAAAAATCGGCATCGTGATTACTATCGTCAAGACTCAGCGCACAACTTGTTATGCCGAGCAAAGCACCTTCGCGAGCAGCGCCAACAGTTCCTGAGTAGTGCACACTGACCGATGTGTTTGGACCATGATTTATGCCAGACAAAACAAGTGCCGGGCGTCTTCCGACAAGTGCATGACACGCAAGCTTGACACAATCGACTGGCGTACCTTTGACTGCATAATAATTTTCGGGGAAACCATCGCTACGCACTTCGAGATTGTCGAGTATTGTTATGGAATGGCTTTTGGCGGAGTAGCTACCGTCAGGAGCAACTACAACAACGTCGGCAAATTCGGATGCCACTTCAGCAAGTGCATGTATGCCACGAGCTGCTATGCCATCGTCGTTGCTAATGAGGATAAGTGGGCGAAGACCTTGCATATTAGTCATCAAATGTAAGTGTAAGTTCTACGGGGCAATGGTCGGAACCAAATATTTCATTGTGTATTTCGGCTGTGTTAATTTTGTCTTTTAGTCGGTTGGAGACGACAAAATAGTCGATACGCCACCCTACATTGCGTTCGCGAGCTGCAGCACGATATGACCACCACGAATAGCGAACATCGTCGGGGTGAAGGTGTCGAAAACTATCGATAAAACCAGCGTTAAGCAACTGAGTAAATTTCTGTCTTTCTTCGGCCGTAAAGCCCGGATTACGTGTGTTAGTCGAAGGGTTGCGAAGGTCGATTTCTTGGTGAGCCACGTTCATGTCGCCACAAACGACAACTGGCTTTTGTTTGTCGAGACGGCTAATGTATGAGAGAAAATCATCTTCCCACGTCATGCGATAGTCGAGCCGACGGAGACCATCTTGCGAATTGGGCACATAGACGTTGACTAAGAAAAACTCAGGCATTTCGAGAGTCAACACACGTCCTTCGTGATTGTGAATGTCGGCATCAAGACCCTTGCTGACCGAAAGTGGTTCATGACGAGTAAAAATGGCAGTGCCTGAATATCCTTTTTTTTCTGCCGACGACCAATAAGACTTATATCCACTAAACGAAATGTCGAGTTGACCTTCTTGCATTTTGGTCTCTTGCAATGAGAAAAAATCGGCATTGAGAGCTTCAAACGTGTCTGCAAATCCTTTACCGACACAAGCACGAAGTCCGTTGACGTTCCACGAGATAAATTTATAAGTCTTCATACACTACTATTTCGGTTAACTAAGTTAGTTAATATTTTAACAGAATTCAAACGGGCACGACACTCATACGACAACGCAAAACAATTAATCACCCATAAAAAGGACTTTTACGGGTGATTAATCTGATGAGTGGAAGTCTTTATTCTTCTATGTCGTTGTCGACTTTCTTGACGAAAAGACCAGAACGCAATTTGGGTTCAAACCAAGTGGTCTTGGGAGGCATGATGTTGCCTGTGTCGGCTATGTCGATAAGTTGCTTCATCGATACTGGATACATTGCAAAAGCAACTTTCATTTCGCCACTATCGACACGACGTTTTAGTTCGCCCAACCCGCGTATGCCACCAACGAAGTCGATGCGAGTGGAACGACGAAGGTCTTCTATGCCCAAAATGGTGCAAAGCACATTGTCGGAGAGTACACTTACGTCGAGGACTTTTATGGGGTCAGAGTCATCGTAGGTACCTTCGCTAGCGTCGAGTTTATACCACTGACCTTCGAGATACATACCGAATTGGTGTAGGCACTGCGGACGATATTCTTTTGCACCGACACACTCCACATTCATAACCTCAGACAACTTAGCAAGGAACTCATCTTTTGAGAGTCCGTTGAGGTCGCGCACGACACGGTTGTAATCCATGATATGGAGTTGCGTATCGGGGAAGTGAACGGCCATAAAAAAGTTGTAGTTTTCACGACCAGTATGGTTGCTGTTTCGGGCAGCGAACTCTTCGCCAATTCGTCCTGCAGCTGCAGTACGATGGTGTCCGTCGGCAACGTAGGTAGCCTCAACTTTTGTAAGGAACAGATTTTCGAGGCGTTTGACAACTTCTTTATCATTGATGAGCCAAAGGGTATGCCCAACCCCATCTTCTGACACGAAATCGTATTCGGGTGTTTGCTTTTTAGCGTTATCTACAATGGCGTCTATCTCATCGACTGCCTTATAGGCAAGGAAAACAGGCTCTATGTTTGCACCTAAGTAGCGAGTGAGGACCATACGGTCTTCCTCTTTATCGGGTCGAGTGAGCTCGTGTTTTTTTATCAATCCTTTCTTATATTCGGCACAAGCAGCAGCACCTACTATGCCACACTGCTTACGTCCGTCCATTGTCTGCTCGTAGACGTAATACGACGGTGTGGCATCCTGCTGAAGCCAACCTTTGGCTTGTGCTTTTTTAAAGTTTTCGACGGCTTTGTTATAAACCGTTTCGGAATGTATATCTGTCCCTTCTGGGCAATCTATTTCGGCACGTGTAATATGCAAAAGACTACATTCTTTGCCTTCAGCCATTTGCGCTGCCTCTTGCGAGTTCATGACATCGTAGGGCAAACAAGATACTTTTTGTGCTATTTCTTTTGGCGGACGAAGCCCTTTGAACGGGCGAACCATTACCATATTCGTTGGCGTTTTGGGGTGTGATAATACGTATTAAAAAAGAGTCGGTAGAGCATTGAACCTCTACGACTCTTTTATGCATTCATCTTTTGCTAAGAAAAGACAACGTGTTGATTTTTAGTATGTTACAATAGGTTCGAGCACCTTGGCTTGCTCAATCATCTTTTCGAGTTCGCTAACCGATGGGACGCGATTGCAGAGATTCTTTTGCTCGTTTACTTCGACCATTTTGGGTTGGAGGTTAGCAGCAACGCGATGACGGAACTCTTTGACGGTGTCAACACCTGCAGCTTCGAGGAGTTCGGCAAACTGACCAGCTACACCATTTATGCGAAAGAGATCGGCATGGTTGACCCAACGGAGGATTAGCTTGTCACTTATCTCTGTGGCCTCGGCAATCTTCTGACGTCCTGTGCGAGAAGCCCCTTTTTCGAGGAGGTCTTCGGTTGTTTTGATACCAATAGCAGCCAACTTTTCTGCATAGACGGGACCTACGCCCTCAATCTGCTCTATTTTATATGCCATAAGAGTATATTTTTACTTTATTTAATGCAATTTACAATTTATTTTTCAGAATATTCACAAAGCATCAGATTTTGCTACATGTTATTGATGAGCAAACGACAGATGACTCCTCCTTTTTTCCAAGCTTCGAAGATGTGGAAAGTGCCTTCGGGCCAATAGCCATACCAGCCATAGCCTGCACGACGCTCGACGCTTACCTCACTGAGGTTGTAGACTTTTATGCCATCGCGATTACAGAAAAATGGTGTATTGGTGTCGGTCTCATAACAACGCGCCCAAATGCGTGGTGCTGAGTCATCTTTTACGACTCGTCGGTCGTTCTTGCGATGTGTGGCGGCTTGCATGCTGTCACTCAATTCTATGGTTTCAATGCGGATGCCTTTTATGGCACTGCGCTCGAGCCATGCCATGCAGCCTTCAATAGCTTCACGAATGGCTTTCGAAGGTTCGGGAATGGCCATGAGCGAAATGACGAGAGCGGAACTTTCGTTGCTTGCTATGCAAGGCAATTCGTAGGAACGACCGCCACAGGGAAGAAATGTTTCGTTGTCGTGCTGCTGTCCCCAACCAGCGAGTTTGCCATCGGGAGTGCGCACCTGACATTTGAGTGTAACATCGAGAGCTTTTTTATAGGCTTCGGCAGCACGTTTTTTGTCTTTGCGGACGAACCAGTCGAAAGGCTCATCGCCTCGACTGACTTTGTTGAGGAAGTTGAGCATGTTGCCCATAAGATTGTCGTTGAAGCAGATGGCATCGACATCGATGCCACGCCAACCACCATTGGCATGTTGCGAACGATAGACATAGTCGAGCCCACGCAAAGCTGCTTCGCTATAACGCTCATCTTTGGTTATGCGATAGGCTGCACAGAGATATTCGATTTGCGGAGTGGTGTTTTTGTTTTCGAAACTGCTGACGCGCTTATCCTCTTCTATGTGAGAGAGGACTGTGTCGGGCGAGGTGGCATCGAGCCAATCGATATTTTTCGTCCAACCACCGTCGGGGTTTTGGTAGGCAAGGAGGTTATCGGCAATGCCACGGATATCGTTTTTATCAAGATGTCGCTGAGTATTATTGCGCAGAATGGCAGACCTGTCTACGGCAAGCGTGCCAAATATCTTGTCGTAATTAGGTGCTTTTTGAGCAAAAGATTGCGATGAGAGACCTAAGACAATTAGTATGATGAGTATGATGCGTTTCATAATTCAGATGTTTATGAATTTCGTAGACAGAATTACGGAAACGCATTCTCTTTTGTTTCAATTTATTAACATATTAACATATATGTATTCATTTACGATTGTTGTGGAGTACCACAACAAGCACGGCAAAAAGTATAAAAACGATGCCGATGCAGTTGACAAAGGTTAATCTGCCATTGAAGACGAGGATGGATACGGCAAGCGCAGTAAGAGGTTCGAGAGCTCCGATGATTGCGGCCGAGACTGGACCTATGCGATGTATGCTACCATTGATGAAAGCCATGGAAACAAACGTAGGGAAAAATGCCAACCCGAAAGCACATGCCCAAACAAATGGTGTGTTTAGGGGTACGAGGTCTATGCCACCACGCAAAGCGAAGACGAAAATAAGCGTACCAGATAGCATGCTATAGAAAGTTAGCTTTAAAGTTGGCATAGCTTGCAAGACGCTTCGGCTTACACCAATCATGTAGATGGCATAGGTAAGGGCTGAAAGCAAAACAAGCGAGACGCCACAAACGTTAAGCGTTTCACCATTGCCATTTTTATAGAGCAAGACTATGCCCATAGTGGCTAAGAGAAGTGAAAACCAAGTGCGCGATGATGTCTTTTCACGAAAAACGATGGCAGCTATCAGTGCCACAAAAAGCGGATACGTAAACAAAATGGTCGAGGCAATGCCAGCATCCATAAACTTGAAGCTATAAAAAAGTGTAAGCGACGAAGTTGCAAAGAGCACCCCCATCAGAGCAACAAGAAAGAGTTCTTTGCGTGTAGCGCTGAGGCTTTCGCGTCGAAAAATGGCAAAAAGACCTACAAGAACGACTGCGAAGACATAGCGATAGAAAAGTACGGATGTTGGGTCGAGACCACAAGAATAGAGTGGAAGGGCAAAAAAAGGATTGAGACCATAACACATGGAGCCGACTATGGCTTGTGCATATCCACGTGCAGCGCTTGTCATTTACTGAAAACAGATTAGAAAGCTACTTGCACTTGCATTTGTAGGCTATTATAGTCGGGAGCATTGTTGGGTGCGCAACGGACATATTGAGCCTGAACACGACAGAACTTATAGTACCAATATTGTAAGCCGACTATAAAATTGGTTTGCCACATATCGGCAGATTTGTTGCGGTTGAAATAGTCGGCCGAAAGAATAAGGTCGAGCGTATTGTGGAGATCGGTTTTGCGCACGAGCAGAGGCACACACGCTGTGGCATAAGCACCTTGACTTTTGACGTTTCGGTCTCGACCTGCAAGGTATTCAGCACGCAAGTTGAACAGAGGCATTTGACAGACCTCACAACCAGCTGTCAGTCGGTCGCGTCGATAGTTGTCGCCCTCTTGAATTTCGGGGTTAAAGGTAGAAACACCAACTGCATGACCATGTCCTTTTTGCCCAGAGGCAGAAATATGGAGCCAAGAGGTGGGACGCAGTCCAATTTTGGCTACGATGTCTTTGGTATTGTTGCTGTCACGTTGGTTGATGCCCTGACCATTCATTACGGCTACCTCGTAGTGAAACATCTTGTCGAAGAGGTCGCCATGAAGCATGACACCGATGTCGCGCCCAGCATTGTTGCCATAGAGTGGGTCGCTAAAAATGCCTGTCAGATAGGCAACCGATTGTGCATTGAGGTTGACGAGTTCAAGGTCGGTTGGGGCGAGTGGATTCTCAATGGATAGGGGTGTTTTGAACTGTCCGACTCTTATGGTCAGTCCGTTAATTGGAGCAAAGTCGGTATAAAACTCTTGTATGGTATTGTTGCCAAAGTTGTACATAAACATGAACGACCACTGCTCGGTTACTTTGGCCTGAGTGAAGACAACAACTCGCTTGAGGTCGAAAGTGTTAGTTTCGACTCCATTATTTTTTTCGTAGGTATAGCCTGCCTGCCCATAAGCATGAAAGGTTAGCCTATCTTTTATCATGCCAGCAAGACGCGAAACAATAAGTGCGCTATCTGGTGTGGCAGCTGAGGCTGAAGATGTAGCAAGAAACAGAAGTAACAGGGAGTAAATTAATTTGTTCATTATGGAGGTTATACTTTGGCTACAAAATTAACATTTTAAAACACTTAACGTCGAAGTTCACGAGCCGTAAGAATGGTTGGAGAAAGGAGAAGATGTGGCAAAAGGTCGGAAGAAGAAGCTCGTGCGGGACAAATATCTATGCCACCACGACGAGTGTAGCAACAAGAAACCATAAGTTTTGTGGGCGAGAAAAAATCATTTAGCCGACAATATATTAGCTCACAGATTTCTTCGTGGAAATGGTTTTCGCCACGAAGGCTGACGATGTATGCCAAAAGACTATGGGGATTGGGCAAGTTGTGAGCTTCGATGTCGATATATACACTTCCCCAATCGGGCTGATGCGTTACGCGACAATTGGAGCGCAAGAGGTGCGAACAGAGTTGCACACGTCCACCACTGCCACAACACTCAAGGAGGTCGGGAGCTTCGGTGTAATAAGATATGTTGACGCTAACAGCATTTTCAAGCACGATGTAGCTGTCCCACAAGCTATTATTTTCGGAACAAACGCCATTGGGTTCGTACCAAGCAACACTGACTTCAGTACAAAGGACTTTGGACAAATCGGACTGCACTATTTCGACAAGTCTTTGCGAAGCCGAAAGACGATTGGTTCCGAGGACAGACATATTGAACGAGTTCAGATAGAGCTTTAAAGATTTACTCTCGACAATGTGCCGACTCGTGGCAGGATAGCATATTTTCAGCAGTCCAACGATGGGCAGACCAGACGCAATAAGACAAGACACCTCGTAGGCATGCCAAGCGTCAGCACCTACAAAGGGCAGACTTTCGGGACTAAGACCTAAATAGCCTCTGTTGAGACTTCGCTCGACGGGGACAAGGATGTCGGGTGAGTAGGTGGTTGGATACGACGTTCGCTGACCGAGAACGCTATCTATTCTTTTTTCTGTCATGTTTGTTCGGTATTACCAAAAAGAGCGATGTGTAGCCGTGGGCAATAGCGCCAACCATGCTGAATGGCCAAAGAAAGAGCTACATCACTCGTTGCTTGCAGTTGCTGAGCACTGATGCCGAGCGGCATAAGCAGAATGTCGGATGGCTGAACAACGAGAGATGAATAATCGCGCTCTATCTCGAGAATATCGGCAGACGAAGAGACTACAAATTTCAGCTGAAAATCTCGTCCTGCATCTATTGCCGCCGATGTCATAGCAGTCACACTTTTTATCGTATGCCTTCGGAAGTTATCCGATATGCCACTACTACTAAGCTTGGGCGAAAGGCTAAGCAAATCGACACATTCCGACAAGAGAGGTTGAAATATTGAACCATTGGACTCTATGGTTACGTGCAAACCATGCTTATGTAGTCGGTTAGTTAGGTCTAAGACGGCTTGCCATTGCATAAATGGTTCTCCTCCTGTTATGACGACGTGCTTCATCTGACCGATATTGAGCATTATGAGCCTCTCGACATCAGACGTCTCCATAGGGCAAACCGCTTTTTGTTGCCACGTGTGCTGTGTATCACAAGGCACTTTACGCCCGTCGAGAACCCAAGAGCACGAAAGATTGCAACCTTGCAGACGAACAAAAAGGCTTGGCACACCACTTAGCTTTCCCTCACCCTGAATGGTGCCAGACAGAGCAAGACCTGTCTTCGTGGTTAACATTTCGCCACGCAGACCGACACTAACTGGAAAAACGCCTTCGCGCGAAAGATTTATAATCATCTGGCAAGAGCTGGGTCGGGGACTCCAACTTCGGCAAAAGCACGCGCACGAAGCAAACAGCTATCGCACGTGCCACATGGCTTTTCGCCACCTCTGTAGCAACTCCACGTAAGCGAAAAATCTACTCCGAGCTTTAAGCCGAGCCTTATTTCGTCAGCCTTTGTCATGTTCATAAACGGAGTGTGCAGAGTAACTCGCCTGTTATGTTCTGCTGCCATGACTGTGCCTAAGTTTATGGTACGTTCCATGGCCTCGATAAACGGAGCTCGACAATCGACATAGCCTGAGTAGTCCATCTGGCTGACACCGATGTAGATATGCTGAGCGTCAAGGGCTTCGGCCATCGAAGCTGCAGCAGAAAGGAAGACCATATTTCGAGCAGGGACATAAGTTTTTGGAATGTCGTTTCGAGCGACATCGCCGTCTTCTACTTTGCGACTGAGGTCTGTAAGTGTCGAGCCACCCCACTGACCAATGTTTATGTCGACAACATAATGTTTATCGACACCAGCATGACGGGCGACTGCACGTGCACATTCGAGTTCACGACTATGTCGCTGTCCGTAATTGATAGATAGCGCGCTAACGTTGTGTCCGTCGGCCTTGGCTACGTGGAGTGCAACGGTGGAGTCCAACCCACCAGAAAGAAGGACTATAGCATTACTCATTGGTGTACTTAGTTTTGTTTATAGACAGGAAGTTTTCGAACTGTCTGAGATTCGGCGCAAAAATACTATTTCTTGTGTTAATTATATGGCTGAAAGGCGCTCAACCTTGCGCACGCCACGCACTGCCTTTATTTTCTTAATTATCCCACCGAGTTCGTCGACGTTACTGACAAGGATTGTCATGGTGCCATCGAAGCCGCCCTCGGTACTATCGACATTTATATTTCTGAGTTTGGCCGAGGTGTTGCCCGTAAACAATTGCGATATGTTGCTCATTATGCCAATATCGTCGCTACCACTGACGTGAAGCATAACTGGGGTCATCATGCCATCGGTCCCACTCCAACGGGCATCGAGTATGCGATAGCCAAACTTACGACGCATTTCGGGTTCGTTGTGACAACCGATTCGATGGACCTTAACACCCCCAGTTGCTGAGACGAAGGCAAAGACAGGATCTCCAAAAATGGGGTTACAACAGCGAGCAAGCGAAAAGTCGATGTCGGTAAGTCCACGATCGAGAACAAGCACGTTTTTAGAAGTCGATTCGGTCCGTTGTTCATTGCCGACACGAAAGTCCTCAACCGAATAGTTTTTAGTAGGTTCTGATGTTTTTTCTTCGCTACGCTCAATAAAGGTCTTTATGTCTGCAATAGAGAACTTGTCTTCGCCAACGGCAGACAAGAAATCGTTAATATCCTTATAGCCAGCTTCTTTCATAAGTCGGCGAAGCATTGAGTCGTTGAGCTCGAGTTTCCAGTTTTTTAGTCGTCGCTCAAGAAGTTCGCGACCAATTTCTGCCATGCGGAACGTTTGTTCGCGCAGAGCCTGACGGAGCTTTGTTTTTGCACGTGAAGTAACGACATAGTTAACCCAATCGGCTTTTGGCTCCTGATGTGGCGAAGTGAGTATCTCGACCTGATCTCCATTCTGCAACACGTAGCGAATAGACACATTACGCCCGTTGACTATGGCACCAACACATTGGCGACCGATATTGGTATGAATGTCGAAAGCGAAGTCGAGCACCGTGGCACCCTTAGCCAATCGACGCAAATCGCCCTTGGGTGTGAAAGCAAAGACCTCTTTATCATACAGGTTGAGTTTGAAGTCTTCTATAAAATCGACACCATTAAGCTCAGGATTTTCGAGTACTTCGCGTATGCTGGCGAGCCACTTTTCCATATTTTGCTCAGTCTTTATGCCCTTGTATTTCCAGTGGGCAGCAAAACCTTTTTCGGCCACCTCGTCCATACGCTTTGTGCGTATCTGAACCTCAACCCACCTATTTTCGGGTCCGAAAACTGTTATGTGCAAACTCTCATAGCCATTGCTCTTAGGCACAGAAATCCAGTCTTTAAGCCTTGCAGGGTTTGGACGATACATATCTGTAACGACAGAATAAGCACGCCAACATTCTGCCTTTTCGTCGCGCAGTGGACAATCGATTATTATGCGGATAGCAAACAGGTCGTAGATATTTTCAAACTCCACATGCTTCTTCATTTTGTTGTATATGGAGCTGATTGTTTTTGTGCGACCTTTCATCTCGAATGGTGCTAAACCTGCGTCAGAAAGCGCGATACGCAATGGAGCAATAAAATTCTCAATGTATTTCTCGCGGCTCTCCTTTGTTTCGTTAAGTTTGGCAGCAATGCTGTCGTAGACCTCCCTGTTGGTATATTTCATCGATTGGTCTTCCATTTCGCTCTTTATGCCGTAGAGACCCATGCGATGAGCAAGTGGGGCATAAAGATATGCCACTTCGGAGCTTATGCTTTTTTGTTCATCGGGAGCATAGGCTTTCATGTGGCGCATAAGGTTGAGACGATCGGCCAAAATAATCAGCACCACACGCACGTCTTCGGCAAAGGTGAAAAGCAACTTACGGAAGTTGTCGTTGTCGACTGCTGGCATGCGCCCATAGAGCTCGCTCACTTTGAGCAAACCACGACAAACAGCCACAATATTTTCGCCAAAGATGGCACTAATCTGTTCGGCAGGGATATTGGCATCGCGAATAGTGTCGCACAATATGGCACCGATGACCGATGAGCGTCCGAGTCCTATCTCATCAACAACGATACAAGCTGTCTGAATTGAGTGGAGCAAAGCCGTGAAGCCCGTTGCCTTATAGCGAAAGACGTCGACAGTTTCTGTAGCTGTGCGGAATATATTGCGGATATTACGCACATCGCTGGGTTGGCGGATGTCGACAGTAAGGCGAAGAAGTTGCCTATAGGCACTGCGTAGTTGCAGTCGCTCGTCAGATGTTAGTTGTGTTTGCGTTATCATAAATTAACCGAATAAAAAACTGTGTCGGGGGATAAGTCATCTCCCGACACAGTTGGACGTTTTGTTGTCTGTGCGCTTTCGACTAAAAGTTTATGCCGAGAGATATGAGGTTGTTAATCGTCTTCTCCTTCCAGTCGCCATCTTTAACGTAGGGCGAGAAGTCGGGTTGGAATGTGTAGCCAACGTAGAGACGATTGATGTTGACACCCACACCCAAATTCAGACCGAACTGGAAAATCTTGGCATCGGCACCACCATCGTCTGTATCCTTGAGCCATTTGAACTTATCTTTTTCGTCGCCATCTTTTGTTGTTGTCTTACCCATGAAATTGAACTTCAAGTTAGGACCAACAAAAGGCACAATGCTAATGGGCGAATTGCTAAACGTTAGTTTGTAGGCTGCTTGAACAGGAACTGAAATGTACATGAAAGTGTTTTTTTCTTCCTCGTCATTCTCCTTTTCTTTGTTATGATTCCACGCAATATTGCCACCGAGCTCAAGGAAGAGAGGCATGGTGGTAACGAGGTTTATTCCCTTGATGAAACCAAGAGCAACACCTTTGGTCTTCAATGGGTCTCCTATTTTAGTTCCATCGTCTTTACCCTGCATTCGCTGAGCGTCGAACGACAACTGGAAACGCTGATACCCTTCGGTATCTTGTGTGAGCTGAGCCTGCATGTTAGTAGCAAAAAGAAGAGCTACGAGGCTTGCGGCAAAAGTCTTTAATATTTTCATTAGACTAACTTTTTTGTTGTGTGCAAATTTATATCAATTATATAAAATATTCACACTTTGTTTTGACTTTAACACGTTGCGACCTAACTTCGCAGAGCGAAAGAACCTTACATATTGTGAACAAGAAACTTATTTTAGGCATAGTAGCTGTTGCAACCGTAATAATTGCACTGCTGGTTATGCTACTGAGAGCCAACACACAAATGGCCGAGATGACCGAAATATTCACCGAAGAAAAGAATAATTTGGTCAGCGACTACGAAGAACTTTACACCGAATACACCGACCTACACACCGACAACGACTCTCTTAGTGGGTTGCTCGAAGAACAGCGTGAACGCGTCTCGCAACTGACCGAAGAACTACAAACCCTAAAAGCTTCGAATGCCCGACGCATAAAGGAGTTGCAAACCGAGTTGACAACACTTCGGACAGTCATGCGTAGCTTCATTGTTCAGATAGACTCGCTCAACACTCGCAACACCGAGCTGACGAAAGAAAACAATGAAATGAAAGGTCGATTGGCATCTGTTAGACGCGAAAATGCGACACTGCAAGAGCAAAACGCCACACTGAACGAGAAGATGAACGTAGCCGCTCGACTCGAAGCAAAAAACATTAGCGTAGAGACGCTAAACTACAAGGACAAACAGACAAGCAAGATTGCAAAGATTGCGAAAATAAAAGTCGGCTTTACATTGGCAAAAAACGTGTCGGCAAAAGTAGGCATGCGTAATGTCTACGTTCGCATAAGTCGCCCAGACGGCCAATTGCTCATTCACTCAAAGGCAGACACATTCCGCTACGAAGACTCAGAAATAAACTACTCGGCGCATCGCGAAGTTGAGTATGGCGGCGAAGACACTTCGAGCTACATTGTCTACTCTGTTGACGAAGGCGAGCTTATGAGCGGAAACTACGAAACAGAACTCTTTGCCGATGGTGAACGAATAGGACAAACCACGTCTAAACTATAGAGCAAAGAAAGTTTTCGTGCGCCTAAATTTGCTACAAAAAATAGCACTTGAAGTTATTGTTGGCAGCCTTGCGGTTGCCACTTATTTTTCTCTACACGAAATAGACGTCCCGACATTTGAGAAAGCGTCGGACATTCGTCAGCCCTTGCAATATGTCATACCAGACACCGTATCACACTCCGACCGATTGCCACTACTGACAACGGCTGTTGGCAAGCTGCTTAGAAAACAACATCTATCGGCAGGTGCACAAGTGGCAGTCAGCGCAGGCGGAAGGGTTATCTACGCCCAAAGTTTTGGTTATGCCGACCTACAAGACTCCACGCCAATGAGTAACCAAAACATTATGCGCGTAGCCAGCGTGTCGAAGTTGCTAACGGCTGTCGGCATAATGAAACTTGTTGATGATGGGCAACTCGTGTTGAGTCAAAAAGTATTCGGCCCGACGGGCATTCTCAACGACGAAATATACGCCAATGTTCGCGACAAGCGAATGCTAAACATAACAATAGAAAATCTCTTGAACCATTCAGGGGGGGGGACAGCTCGCTATGGCGACCCAATGTTTATGCATACGAAAATTGCGCAAATAACAGGTTGGCAACTTCCCATAAGCGTTGAGAACATCATACGCTTCATGCAAACGCGACACATGCACTTTGCGCCTGGTAGTGCATCGGTATATTGCAATTTTGGCTATGCCATTCTTGGCGAAGTAATAGCAAAAACAACACGTTTGCCATACGAAGACTATATGCGTAGCCAAGTTTTTGCACCGCTCGGCATTGCCGATGCTCGCATAGGGCAGTCGCACAAAACAGACGCACTACCCAACGAAGTTTGCTACTACGAACCAGACACATCATATAGAGTACCAGACTATTTGTTTCCCGACTCGCTTTCGCGACGCTCTTATGGTGGGACCGACATTCACACACTTGGGTCGGCAGGAGGATGGGTGCTTAGTGCAACAGACTTGCTAAAACTTTTGCTAACAATAGACAACTTTGAGTCTATCCCCGACCAACTAACCCGAAATTCAATAGAGCAAATGACCATTCCCGATAGTCATTACGACCCACTCGGATGGCGCAAGGTGTTGCAAGACACATGGTTTCGTACGGGAACACTTGCAGCAACTTCGGCCATAGCATGTCGCCGACCCGATGGAATATGCTTTTGCATGTTGCTGAATTGCGCCAACGACTTGGGTCCACAACTTTCGGTTATCTGCGCCAACACCATCAACGATGCTCTCAACCGCACAACATCTTGGCCCGACGACGACCTACTGAGCGAAGACACCGCATGGCAAAAATATAAAACATTGCACACCGACACGCGTAGGCGATAACCATTTGTAACATATTTTTCGTTTTTATTAGTCTTTTAATGTATATTTGCAATTATAAAACGTTTTTATACATTGAGTTATAAAGGCGATTGGCGCAATTGCGAAGCGAACAATAAAAACCTAATTCATATTCTAAACAAATGCAATCGTTAGATTACGTCGTTATCGGTCTTTTTGCAGCAGCACTGATCGGTATCGTGGTATGGGTAATCAAGCAGAAGTCGAACGACTCGGCAGATTACTTCTTGGGTGGCAAAGACGCCACTTGGATAGCCATAGGCTCATCAATTTTTGCTTCGAACATTGGTTCGGAACACCTCATAGGACTTGCTGGCGCAGGTGCGTCGAGTGGCATGGCAATGGCACATTGGGAAATGCAAGGCTGGATGATACTTATTCTTGCATGGTTCTTCGTCCCGTTCTACACACACTCGATGGTCTACACCATGCCAGAGTTCTTGGAAAAACGCTACAATCCACAGTGCCGTACCATTCTGTCGGTCATCTCACTAATCTCGTACGTGCTGACGAAAGTTGCCGTAACAGTCTATGCAGGAGGTCTTGTCTTCCAACAAGTATTTGGAATTAAAGAACTTTGGGGTATCGACTTTTTCTGGATTGCAGCCATTGGGCTTGTCATCATAACAGCCATATATACCATTCTTGGTGGTATGAGGTCTGTATTGTACACGTCTGTGCTCCAAACACCAATACTACTTTTGGGCTCACTCATAATCTTAGTACTCGGTCTTCGCGCCCTTGGTGGTTGGGACCAAATGATGGAGATTTGTGGTGCAACGCCTGTCAACGAAGCTGGCGACAAGATGACCAACCTAATACGCTCGCTCAAAGACCCCAACTTTCCATGGCTTGGTGCACTCATTGGCTCTGCAGTCATTGGCTTCTGGTATTGGTGTACCGACCAATTTATCGTGCAACGTATTCTCTCTGCCAAGAACCTCAAAGAAGCTCGTCGTGGCACCATTTTCGGAGCATACCTCAAGCTTTTGCCCGTATTCTTGTTCCTCATACCTGGCATGATAGCCTTTGCATTGCAAGCTAAGGGCATTACGATGCCCAATGGCGAAGTATTCCGCATGCCAAGTGCCGACGCAGCATTCCCAACGCTCGTTGCTAAACTTCTACCTGCTGGTGTCAAAGGTCTGATTGTCTGTGGCATCTTGGCAGCCCTAATGTCGTCGCTTGCATCATTGTTCAACTCGTCGGCAATGCTCTTCACGATAGACTTCTACAAGCGTTTGCGCCCAAAGACTCCTGAAAAACAACTTGTAACAATCGGTCAGGTTGCCACGGTGGTTATTGTCGTACTCGGCATTCTTTGGATACCAATCATGCGCTCGGTAGGCGACGTGCTCTACACGTATTTGCAAGATGTCCAGTCTGTACTTGCACCAGGCATTGCAGCCACGTTCCTTCTTGGTGTATGTTGGAAACGCGCCTCGGCGAAAGGCGGACAAGCAGGTCTTATTGCAGGACTTATCATTGGCTTGACTCGCCTCGGTGCAAAGGTGTATTATAGCAATGTTCCCGAAGCACACAGTTCACTCTTCAAGTCTGTTTTCTTCGACTTCAACTGGCTCTACTTCTGTGGATGCATGTTTGTAGTTTGCCTTGCCATTGTTGCGATTGTGAGCCTTGCAGACAAAGCTCCTGAGTTGTCGAAAATTCAGGGTCTTGTGATGGGAACAGAGACCGAAGAGCAGAAACGCATTAACCGCGAAAGCACTAATCGTTGGGATTATATTCACTCCATAATAATTCTTGCGATTACGGTAATGTTCTACATCTATTTCTGGTAAACACATTACAAGCTATACCCATAAAGAGGCGTGTCGGTTGTTTTAGCCGACACGCCTCTGACTTTAGTAAGTGTAAGTCGCTAAACCAGTTTAGCACACTTATCAATCAAACTTGTGCAATGTATGACTGAGTAGCGAATAAAAAGTATATGGGCAATCCGATATGCAAGCCATACCAGTACCAACAGCAGTAACGACACCAGTCTCTGGGTCGACGGTAGCAATATCTTCGTTGTCCGACACGTAGGCAATGCCAAGGCTGTTGGGGTTGTTAACTAGTTGTAGCTCCAGCAGCTTTTAGAGTAGACGTGCGTAGCGACTTATTGCCACTGCCAAAGGTAAGGCTGTATGCGCTTGTTGTGAAGTTAATTTCAGAGCCATCAAACGGCACGTAGACGGACACATGTGTCTTTCACGTTTTCGTATATCGTCAAGATGACAGACACCGAACTGCCACGTGATACATCTGCACCTACACTGACAAGCCCATCTTCCAAGACTGTAGCAATGCTCTCATCGGTCGAATGGTAGCTCATGCTGATTACGTCTGCATTGACAGGGGTTAGCTCTGGAGCAAGCATGGCAGATTCGCCAGGTTTTAGTTCAATCGTGTCGGGCAACCTAACAGCCTCAACTGCAATTGCTTTGATCGTAATGGTCTGCGAACCAATTTTAGACCCCTTCTTGTTATAGAACTCGTATGTGTATACGCCAGCTTCGACGTTTGTTGCGTCTAACTCAGCCTTATCGGTACAAATGTAGCTATATCCGTCTGTTTCATATTCTGTGGCTACGAAACTAAGAGTCGGGCTATGCTCTCACCTGCAGCATATTTCTTTTTTGCAGCCAAACTATATTGTGTAGACGATGTCAAATTTATGGTAACGTATGATGGGTCTGCAAAAAATGGTAGCAGTCCTGCACGCAAATCGTATGTTTTACCTTTTTACTGGTTCAAGATAAAAAGCTACTCTGCGTTGTCTTGACGCGTGTGAAAATTTGAACCTCGTTTATAGTTGTTGCCGAAATCTTACCATAAGAAACCCTACTACTATTTTGCTCCAAGACGTATATCGGAGTTAAAGCAGATCCGTAGCGGAACACGTTTGATATATCCTCCTGCATCAAGTAGGTTATTCTTGCTACCCGAGTCCATAACAATGTCGCCTGTTACTTTGCTTAGAACAATGCCATTTGTCGTACTGATTATATAACTTCCGAGTCTTTAGCCACAAAGCTAACCACACTAACACCAATCCTCGCCTTATTATACTTGGGTGTCGTATAGGTCTCGCCTATTATCTTTTGAACAGCAATGTCGTAGTTGTTCTGATAATATTCTTTATTGGGCTTTTGCGTAGCGTAGCCAATCGAAACGTTGCCGTTGCCGACTGATACGCTCGTCCCCACCACACCAAGAGTGTAGCCTTTACTGTTTGGTTATTCTGTCAAAGTTAAGACTGTTCTTCACAATGCGATTGACAGCATCGTAGGGCGCTTCGCCTTGGTCTATAAACGTTGTGTTGCCTTCCAACCTAAGCTTAGTCCGTCGGCAGTCTTTCGCAAGAGCTATGTGTTAGCAACCGAGCCTTGAGTGCGGATTTCTCCGTTTTTCAGTTTCCACTGACCAATGTTTACTCCGCTCTCGTCATAGGTTATTTCGCCTATATGTCTGTTGC
>CALAVC010000208.1 GCA_937892095.1 uncultured Bacteroidales bacterium
GTGGGCGATGATGCTCAGAGCATATATAGTTTTCGAGGAGCAAAGATTGAAAACATACTAAACTTTGGAAAAGATTATTGCGCGTGCAAGACATTTAAACTTGAACAAAATTATAGGTCGACACAAAACATTGTGGATGCTGCCAATTCGCTAATAAAACACAACTCGCGTCAACTGCAAAAGAATGTTTTTTCGGAAGGTGAAGAGGGCGAAAAAGTGAACGTATGGGAGTCGAAATCGGACAGAGAAGAAGCTTCGCGAGTGGTAAGAGACATCGTGTCGCGCATGAGATATGACGGGCTGACACCGAGCGAGTTTGCAATACTATACAGAGCATCGGCGCTTACGCGTGTACTTGAAGCAGAGCTACGCATGGCTGGTCTTCCATATCGAATAATTGGCGGACAAGCATTTTATCAGCGAAAAGAAGTTAAAGACGTGTTGGCATACTTAAAACTGATGAACAACACGGACGATGTGCAGTCGCTCAGGCGAGTGATAAACGTGCCACAACGTGGGATTGGCGACACAACAATGGGGAAGATAGAGACCTATCTGAGTAGTGAACCCGAGCTAACGCTTTGGCAGACAATAAGCACCCCTATGCTACTGATGCAAGCTGGTATATCGGCAGGCACACAGAAACGCATATCGGTTTTTGTCTCCCTGATAGAAATGCTACGTAAAGAAATGATGAACACTGGCGACTTGTATGCGCTAGGACGGAGTGTGGTAGAAAAAACGGGCTATGCAACATATTTGCGTAGCATAACCGACGAAAACGAACGCAAAGAACGAACAGAAAACGTGGAAGAACTCTTGCGAGGCATGCAAGAGTTTTCTGTGAGTCAGACTGACGCAGACACGGAGCCGACGTTGCCAAACTTCTTGCAAGACGTGTCGCTAATAACCGATGCAAACAATGAATCGGATGGTGAACGAGTGCAACTGATGACCATACATGCCAGCAAAGGACTTGAATTTGAAGTTGTGTATGTGGTTGGCGTGGAGGAGAATCTGTTTCCGTCGTCAATGGCAATGTACGACCCTATGGCCATTGAGGAGGAGCGCAGACTGATGTATGTGGCTATGACACGAGCAAGGCGCGTTTGCACAATAAGCTATGCCACGAGCCGATTTAGGAATGGGAGCATACAAAGCACCTACAAAAGCAGATTCGTAACAGATATAGATAGTCGATATTGCCAATTGCCAGAAACGAATGGCTTCGAAAGTAGTTTCAGTGGATTTAGTGGTGAGAGGTCGACACAGAGTGGACGATTGTTTCGGGCACCACAAAATAGACCTACAATTACGTATAAGAGACCTATTCAAAAAAAGACTTCGGCACAAGTGGAGATGGACGATCATGTAGAACGTACGGGAGATGGGCAGTTTGGCGTGGGAGACGTTGTAGAGCATGAAAAATTTGGTCGAGGACAAATATTGTCCATTACGGGTCAAAATTTCCAAGACCAACGCTTGCGAATAGCCTTTAAGAGTGTTGGAGAAAAAGTGTTATTACTGAAGTTTTCGAGACTTCGAAAGGCGAAGTAAAGGAAGGGTTGGTCGCGTGTTTCTGTACGTGCAAATGTAGCTTGTATGACAGATCAAGAAAAAGGCATATATTTCTATCATTCCGACCACCTCGGCTCGACCTCTTATATTACTGATAGAGATGGCAATGCCACGCGGTTTGTTTGCTATAAGCCGTATGGTGAGGCGCTTGTAGACGAGCATAATACCTCATACGAGCAACTATGGAAGTTCAACGGCAAGGAACTCGATAGCGAAACGGGGTTGTATTACTATGGCGCGAGGTATTACGAGCCAGTGCTTGCGTTATGGTATGGCGTGGATGCATTAACTGAGAAGTACACAAGTGTAGGTGGGTATGTGTATTGTCATGGCAATCCAATATTGATGTTAGTACTATTCATTCTTCAGTAGAGCTTCCTGATAACACTGTCTTACAAACAACGTTAGATGTCTTAGATAAAACAAATGAAAATGGGGGAGAATACGAAGAATGCGCTCTTGTAAGTAGAACTCCAAATGAGGAGCAACATGTTATGTTTGGCAAAAGAGGAGATAAAATGGAGCAAGGCAAAACAGGGCGCACCGACTGACCGTT
>CALAVC010000209.1 GCA_937892095.1 uncultured Bacteroidales bacterium
ATTCAAGTGTGACTGGAGTTCAGACGTGTGCTCTTCCGATCTGCAAAGGTATTTGTTCAACAACGAACTTAATACCTTTGCCTTTGTAAGGTTCGGGCATACGGTAAGAACGTATTTTGGCACAAACCTGACCAAGAAGTTGCTTGTCGGCTGACTCGAGAGTTATCATAGGGTTGCTCTTACGGTCCATAACAGCTTCTACCTTTATTTCGGGGGGGAGCTGAATAAAAATGGCGTGAGAGTAGCCAAGAGAGAGCTCGAGAATGTTATTTTGTGCGGTGGCACGATAACCTACACCTACAAGTTCGAGTTGTTGTTTGTAGCCAACAGATACACCATGAACCATGTTGTTGACGAGCGCACGATAGAGACCATGTAGGGAGCGTTGCTCCTTTTCATCGTTTGCACGTTCGAAGACTATTTGGTTGTCTTCTATTTTGACTGCTATGGATTCAGCTACTTTTTGAGACATTTCGCCCTTGGGACCTTTGACGGTTACGACACCATCCTTGTAATCTACCTTAACTCCGGCGGGAATGGCGATGGGCAATTTACCAATTCGTGACATTTTGTTTTCCTCCTTGTATTAGTAGATGTAACATAGGACTTCACCACCGACCTTTTGTACACGGGCTTCTTTGTCTGTCATGACACCCTTAGATGTGGAGACCACTGCGATGCCGAGTCCATTGAGGACTCGGGGCATATCGCGGTAACCGACATAGGAACGTAGACCAGGTGTAGAGACTCTCTTGAGAGCCTTGATGGCAGAAACCTTGCTCTGAGGATCGTACTTCAGGGCAATCTTGATGAGACCTTGTTTGTCATCATCGATGAATTTGTAGTTAAGGATATAACCTTTCTCAAAGAGAATCTTGGTTATGCCTTTCTTCAAATTAGAAGCAGGAATCTCGACGACTCTGTGCTTAGCCATGATGGCATTCCTTATACGTGTAAGGAAGTCCGCTATCGGATCTGATACCATAAAAATTTGTAAAGTTTAAATTAATCCTGTATACAGGACAATATTTAACACTTAGATGAATTAAATTCTACCAACTTGCTTTTTTTACACCCGGGATGAGTCCTTGTGCGGCAAGGTTGCGGAATTCGATACGAGAGATACCGAATTGTCTCATATAGCCTTTGGGGCGACCAGAGATTTTACAACGATTGTGCAGTCGGATGGGGCAAGAGTTTTTGGGGAGCTCTTGAAGAGCTTCGTAGTTGCCTTCGGCTTTGAGTTGAGCACGTTTTGCAGCGTAGCGTTCGATGAGTTTTGCACGCTTACGCTCGCGGGCTTTCATTGATTCTTTTGCCATTGCTTTGTTTACTTGTTCTTCTGCTTGAAAGGTACGCCAAAAGCTTTGAGGAGAGAGAAGGCTTCGGTGTCGGAAGCAGCAGAGGTTACAAAGGTAATATTCATACCCTGAATTTTGCTCACGGCATCGATATTAATTTCTGGGAAAATGATTTGTTCCGTAATACCGAGCGTGTAGTTGCCACGTCCATCCATTTTGCCTTCGATACCGTTGAAGTCGCGGATACGAGGTAGAGATATTTTGATGAGACGTTCGAGGAACTCATACATCTTGTCGCGACGGAGGGTTACCTTAACACCGATTGGTGTATTTTTACGGAGTTTGAAGCCTGCGATATCTTTGCGAGAAAGAGTAGCAACTGGCTTCTGACCAGAGATGAGAGCCATCTCTTTGAGCGCGATTTCGATGATTTTCTTGTCTTGGGTAGCATCACCGAGTCCCTGATTGAGAACGATTTTCTGAATTTTGGGACATTGCATTACGGTGGTGTAGTTGAATTCTTTCATGAGCTGAGGCACAACCTCATCATGATAGAATTTTTTCAAGGATGGTTGGTAAGCCATTACTTTATTTCCTCCCCAGATTTTTTAGAGTATCTTACAAGTTTACCGTTTTCGTCTTTACGACGACCGATACGAGTAGCAGCTCCTGTTTTAGGGTCTTTCACGCTAAGGTTGGAGATGTGAATGGGAGCTTCTTTTTTGACGATGCCACCCTGAGGGTTGGCAGCGGAGGGCTTAGTAGCCTTGCTGACGATGTTGACACCTTCAACTACAGCTCTTTGCTTTTCAGGGTCGACGGAGAGGACTTTACCTTCCTTTCCTTTGTCTTCACCTGCGTTGACGATGACTATGTCGCCTTTTTTGATGTGCAGTTTTGCCATTGTCGTTAAATGTTAGATTACCTCCGGAGCGAGCGAAATTATCTTCATATTGACATCGCGAAGTTCGCGAGCGACAGGGCCGAAGATACGTGTACCTCTCATTTCTTCGGCGTTGTTGAGGAGGACACAAGCATTATCGTCGAAGCGGATGTAGGAGCCGTCTTGTCGACGGATTTCTTTTTTAGTACGGACGATTACAGCTTTGCTGACAGTACCTTTCTTGATGTCGCTGGAAGGTATGGCGTCCTTAACTGTGACTACGATTTTGTCGCCAATGGTGGCGTAGCGCTTGAAAGAACCTCCGAGCACATGTATGCAGAGGACTTCTTTTGCGCCACTGTTGTCGGCAACAGTAAGTCTTGATTCGGTTTGTATCATTGTTTACTTAGCCTTTTCAACTATTTCAACTAATCTCCAACGCTTAGTTTTGCTGAGTGGACGAGTTTCCATGATGTGGACGGTGTCACCGATATGGGCTTCATTGTTTTCGTCGTGTACGTGGAATTTCTTCGTCTTCTTCACGAACTTGCCGTAGAGGGGGTGTTTTTCGCGGTCCATGATAGCAACGACGATGGATTTTTCCATCTTGTCGCTAACGACCACACCGAAGCGTTCTTTTCTACGATTTCTTTCTTCCATCGCGGGAATTATTTTTCGTTGTTTTTCTTCTCTGTGAGGATTGTCAGGTACTGAGCTATTTCCTTACGAGTCTTGCGAATCTTCATAGGGTTTTCGAGCGGAGATATGGCATGCGCGAGCTGCATTTTTTGGAGTTCAGCTTTTGCATTAGCGACTTTATCTTCGAGCTCTGCTACTGAAAGACCTCTTATTTCTGATGCTTTCATTTTTAAGCGTTTGCAGATTCAACATAGTCCCTACGGACAACAAACTTTGTCTTGATTGGGAGTTTTTGAGCGGCAAGACGAAGAGCTTCGCGAGCTATTTCGAGGGATACGCCTTCGCACTCGATGAGCATCATACCGGGTTTGACTGCGGCAACGAAGCCAGCGGGATCACCTTTACCCTTACCCATACGGACATCGGCAGGTTTGCGAGTGATGGGTTTATCGGGGAATATACGGATCCAAATTTGACCTTCACGTTGCATGTAGCGAGTGACGGCAATACGAGCTGCTTCTATTTGTCGAGCTGTTATCCAGAGTGTTCCGAGCGACTTAATGCCGAACGAGCCGAAAGCGAGTTCGGTGCCACGATGTGCAATGCCATCGTTATTGCGACGTCCGTCTTGCGGTCTTCTGTATTTAACTCTTTTGGGCTGTAACATTTCGAGAAAGATTAAACCTATTTGTTATTACGTCCTCTGCGAGCGTTGCGAGCACCGCCACGCGAGTTATTGTCGCGGTCGAAAGACTTTGTGCCTTTTTCGACTACGGGTACGGTGAGGTCGCGTTTGCCGTAGACTTCGCCTTTGCATATCCAGACTTTAACACCGATGACACCCATTTTTGTATGAGCTTCGGCTTTGCAGAAGTCGATGTCGGCGCGGAAAGTGTGGAGAGGAGTACGACCTTCCTTGAACATCTCCTTACGACGCATTTCTGCGCCATTGAGACGACCACTGACCTGGATTTTGATGCCTTCAGCTTGATTGCGCATCGTGGAAGAGATGGCTTGCTTAACGGCACGGCGATAAGC
Source organism: uncultured Bacteroidales bacterium (assembly GCA_937892095.1). Lineage (GTDB taxonomy): Bacteria > Bacteroidota > Bacteroidia > Bacteroidales > Marinilabiliaceae > W3P20-009. The sequence goes on from CALAVC010000209.1 coordinate 3,862, forward strand.
TACACGACCTTCGAGCTGACGTGCGATGCTATTGGCAACTATTGTGGCATCGAGGTCGGGACGTTTAACTTCTGATATGTTTATCTGGACTTCCTTCTTGAAGAGCTTATTGAGCTCGACTTTGAGTTGGTCAACTTCTTGTCCGTTGCGTCCGATTATGATACCGGGCTTAGCGGTAAAGATAGTGATGGTCAGAATTTTGAGGGTTCTCTCGATAACGATGCGAGAGAGGCTTGCTTTGCTAAGGCGTTCGTTGAGGTATTTGCGGATTTTTTGATCTTCAACGATTTTGTCGCCGAAGTCGTTGCCTCCGTACCAGATGGAATCCCATCCTCTGGTTATACCGAGCCTATTGCTTATAGGGTTAGTTTTTTGTCCCATTTAGCTGACTTATTTTTCCTGATTATCAGTTTGTAAGCTGTCGACGAAAATTGTTACGTGGTTGGAACGCTTACGGATGCGATGAGCGCGACCTTGTGGAGCTGGGCGGAGTCGCTTGAGTATGCGTGCGGAGTCGACAGTGATGGACTTAACGTAGAGGTTAGCGTCTTCTACGTTTTGTCCTTCGTTTTTCTGTTTCCAGTTGTCGATGGCAGAGAGGAGGAGTTTCTCGAGTCGGAAAGATGCGTCTTGTTTGGAGAAGCGCAACACACCGAGAGCATAGTTAACTTCTTTGCCACGGATTAGGTCAGCTACAAGTCTCATCTTGCGAGGAGAGGTAGGGACGTTGCGCAAAGAGGCGAAGAATTGATGTTTGCGAGCCTCTTTGAGCTGTTCCGCTTTTTCTGTTTTTCTTTTGCTCATTTCTTAGGAGAAATAAAATGTTAGATGCGGCGAATATTACTTACGATTGCCGCTATGTCCGCGGAAAGTGCGAGTGAGAGCGAACTCACCAAGTTTGTGGCCAACCATGTTCTCCGTGATGTAGACGGGGATGAACTTATTGCCATTGTGCACTGCTACGGTGTGTCCTACAAAGTCTGGAGAGATCATAGAAGCTCGTGCCCATGTTTTTACGACAGATTTCTTGCCGCTTTCGTTCATGGCGAGGATCTTTTTCTCGAGTTTAAGGTTGATGTAGGGACCTTTTTTTAAGCTTCTGCTCATGATGAATGTTAGGTTAGACTATTACTTCTTGCGCCTTTCGATGATGTACTTAGAAGACAACTTCTTGGGAGCGCGTGTCTTGTAGCCTTTGGCGAGCAAGCCCTTGCGAGAGCGTGGGTGTCCACCGGAAGCACGTCCTTCGCCACCACCCATAGGGTGATCGACAGGGTTCATGACGACACCACGGACACGTGGACGACGACCGAGCCAGCGAGAACGACCTGCTTTGCCAGACTTTTCGAGTGCATGGTCGGAGTTGCCGACAGCACCAACAGTGGCGCGACAAGTTACGAGAACGAGACGAGTCTCACCTGAGGGCAATTTGACAACGGCATAGTTGCCATCGCGAGCAGAGAGTTGAGCAAAAGAGCCGGCACTGCGAGCGAGGATGCCACCTTGACCGGGGCGAAGCTCGATGTTGTGGATGATAGTGCCGAGAGGAATGGCGGAGAGTGGAAGAGCGTTGCCTACTTCGGGTACTGCATCGGCACCAGAGTTGATGGTTTGACCGACTTGGAGACCGTTAGGAGCGAGGATATAGCGTTTTTCACCATCTTCGTAGATGAGCAGAGCGATACGAGCGCTACGATTTGGATCGTATTGGATAGAATCGACTACTGCAGATACACCATCTTTGTTCCTCTTGAAATCGATTACTCTGTATTTCCTCTTGTGTCCGCCGCCGATGTGGCGCATGGTCATCTTGCCGGAGTTGTTGCGACCGCCGGTTTTCTTGAGAGGACGCAGCAAAGACTTTTCTGGCGTGCTTGACGTAATCGTATCAAACGTGCCAATAACTTTGTTTCGTTGCCCGGGTGTAACGGGTTTTAATTTCTTGACTGCCATTTGTATTAGATGTTGCTATAGAAATCAATCGTTTCTCCTTGAGCGAGAGTGACGATTGCTTTTTTGTAGGAAGAGACAGAGCCAGCGATGAGTCCGGACTTTGTGTAGCGGTTGCGCTTTTTAGCGGGGACTATCAGTGTGTTGACTTTTACGACTTTGACGTTGTAGAGTTGCTCAACTGCATTTTTTATTTGTTGCTTGTCGGCTTTTTTGTCTACCACGAAACCGTAACGATTGCTCATCTTTTCCGTTATCTGGTTCATCTTCTCAGTAACCAGAGGTTTGATTATCACACTCATTTCTGTCGTTTAGTTAAGCGTTTTCACCCTCGATTTGCTTGAGAGCGCTTTCGAAGATGATGAGGCTCTTGGCTTTGAGGATTTCGTAGGTATTTATCTGCGAAGCAGAAATAATCTGGGTCTTTTTGAGGTTGCGAGCAGAGAGGAAGATGTTCTTGTCGACACCAGGGAGAACGAGGAGCGAACGAGTGCCTTCGGCAATCTTGAGATTGTTTTTGAAAGCTACGTAATCCTTGGTCTTAGGTGCTTCGAAAGTGAAATCTTCGACAACGATGATGCTACCTTCTTTTACCTTGTAGGAGAGAGCAGACTTGCGAGCAAGTTCTTTGAGCTTTTTGTTGAGCTTGAAAGAGTAGTTGCGAGGGCGTGGACCAAATACACGACCACCACCTACGAAGACTGGAGAGCGGAGAGCACCAGCACGAGCGCCACCAGTACCTTTTTGCTTTTTGAGTTTGCGAGTAGAACCAGCTACTTCGCTACGTTCCTTGGCTTTGTGGGTACCTTGGCGTTGGTTGGCGAGGTATTGCTTAACGTCGAGGTAGATTGCATGATCGTTTGGTTCGATTGCAAAAATCTCGTCAGCGAGGACAACTTTACGACCGGTTTCCTTACCTTCTTTGTTGATAACGTTCAGTTCCATTGTAGTTATTGCTCAATAATTAAGTAAGAACCCTTGCAGCCGGGTACAGAACCTTTGACAACGAGGAGATTGCTTTCGGGGACTACCTTAATGACTTTAAGGTTTTCGATTTTTACTCTGTCGCCACCAGTACGACCAGCCATACGCATACCAGGGAAGACACGAGACGGATAGGAAGAAGCACCGATTGAACCTGGTGCACGCAGACGGTTGTGTTGACCGTGTGTAGATTGACCGACACCACCGAAGCCGTGGCGAGTTACTACACCTTGGAAGCCTTTACCCTTGGAGGTACCGACGATGTCGACGAAAGAATCTTCTTGGAAGATGTCGACGGTGACGGCATCACCGAGGTTGAGTTGTTTGTCGAAAGCGCTGAACTCGACGAGTTTGCGTGCAGGAGCTACACCGGCCTTTTTGAAGTGACCTTGCATAGGGGCGGTGGTGTGCTTTTCCGACTTTTCATCATAGGCCAGCTGAACAGCCTCATAGCCATCGACCTCAATGGTTTTGATTTGAGTTACGTGGCAAGGGCCAGCTTCGATAACAGTGCATGGGATGCTTTTCCCCTCGGCACTGAAAACGGAAGTCATTCCGATTTTTTTTCCGATTAAACCTGGCATTGATTAGGTATTAATGAATTGAAGAATAGATTGATAAGGGGTATCACTACACCTTAATTTCGACTTCTACGCCACTGGGTAGTTCGAGTTTCATCAGGGCATCAATTGTCTTCGACGAGGAGCTATAGATGTCGATGAGACGCTTGTAGGATGAGAGTTGGAACTGCTCGCGTGACTTCTTGTTTACGAAAGTCGAGCGCAAGATAGTAAAAATTCGCTTGTCAGTGGGGAGAGGAATTGGTCCACTAACGACAGCGTCGGTAGCTTTTACCGTCTTGACGATTTTCTCAGCAGACTTATCGACCAAGTTATGGTCGTAAGACTTGAGTTTAATTCTGATTTTTTGACTCATTGTAGGATTTATGACTATTATTATTGAAAGGAGGCAGATTAAGAGTCATTCGCTAATCTGCCTCCAATTTTTAAGTTTTATTTAAGGAGCTCAACGTGTCCTTTAACTTCTTTAAGCACTTCTGTTGCGATGGCCTTGGAGACTTCGGCATATTCGAGGAACTCCATAGACTGAGTGGCGCGACCAGAAGAGATGGTGCGAAGTATGGTTACGTAGCCGAAGAGTTCGGCGAGGGGCACCTTGGCTTTGATAATACGTTGACCGTTCTTGGTTTCCATACCTTCGACTTGACCACGACGCTTGTTGAGGTCGCCGATGATGTCGCCCATGTACTCTTCGGGAGTGAGGACTTCGACCTTCATGATTGGCTCGAGGAGTATTGGGTTGGCCTTGGAGCAAGTCTCTTTGAAAGCCTGACGAGCAGCGAGTTCGAAAGAGAGTGCATCGGAGTCGACTGGGTGGAAAGAACCATCGAGAAGGGTTACTTGGAGGTCTTCGACTTCGTAGCCAGCAAGAACACCATTCTTCATGGCTTCCTTGAAGCCCTTTTCTACGGCAGGAACGAATTCCTTGGGCACGTTACCACCCTTGACTTCGTTGGTGAATATGAGTCCCTTCTTGCCTTCTTCGACGGGGCTAACACGTACGATGATGTCAGCGAATTTACCGCGACCACCTGTCTGCTTCTTGAATACTTCACGATGTTCGACAGTGCCTTTGATAGCCTCACGATAGGATACCTGAGGACGACCTTGATTACATTCGACTTTGAACTCACGCTTGAGACGGTCGATGATGATGTCGAGGTGAAGTTCGCCCATACCTTCGATGACAGTCTGACCTGTCTCTTCGTCGGTCTTGAAGCGGAATGTTGGGTCTTCTTCGGCGAGCTTAAGGAGTGCGTTGGTGAGCTTGTCCATATCCTTTTGGCTCTTAGGCTCGACAGAGATGCCGATGACAGGCTCGGGGAATTCCATAGACTCGAGGGCGATAGGAGCGTCTTCGGCGCAGAGGGTATCACCAGTCTTGATGTCTTTGAAGCCGACAGCAGCACCGATGTCACCAGCACCTATGAAGTCGAGAGGTATTTGCTTATTGGACTTCATTTGATAGAGGCGTGCTATGCGCTCTTTCTTGTCGGTGCGAGTGTTGAGGACATAGGAACCTGCATCAATGCGACCTGAGTAGACACGGATGTAGGCAAGACGACCTACGAATGGGTCGGTAGCAATCTTGAAAGCAAGGGTTGCCATCTTGTCGTCTTCGCTATGGCGACGGGTTTCGGTCTCACCTGTGTGAGGGTTGGTACCTTCGACGGGTGGTAGGTCGCTTGGCGATGGGAGGAATGTTACGATGGCATCGAGGAGACGTTGAACGCCCTTGTTGCGGAAAGAAGAGCCACAGAGAACTGGGTTAAGAGTCTGTGCAATGGTGGCCTTGCGGATGCCTGCGATGAGTTCTTCTTCGGTTACAGAATCGGGATCGTCGAAGAATTTTTCCATGACGGTCTCGTCTTGTTCGGCAACAGCTTCAATCATCTTAGCACGCCATTCGGCTGCTTCAGCCTTCAAGCTTTCGCGGATGGGCTTATACTCGAAGGTAGAACCGAAGTCTTTGTGCTCAGTCCAAATGATTTCTTGATTGCGAATGAGGTCGACAACGCCCTCGAAAGAATCTTCGGCACCTATGGGTATTACGACGGGTACTGGGTTAGCACCGAGGACTTCGCGTATTTGGCGAACGACTTCGAAGAAGTTGGCACCAGAACGGTCCATCTTGTTGACGAAGGCGATACGAGGTACGTTGTAGCGAGTGGCTTGGTGCCATACGGTCTCAGACTGAGGCTGAACGCCACCGACTGCACAGAAGAGAGCTACGGCACCATCGAGGATACGGAGGGAACGTTCTACTTCGACAGTAAAGTCGACGTGACCCGGGGTGTCGATGATGTTGATTTTGAAGGTCTCATCATTGTACTTCCAGTTGGCGGTAACGGCAGCAGAGGTGATGGTTATACCACGCTCTTGCTCTTGAACCATCCAGTCCATGGTGGCAGCACCATCGTGCACCTCACCAATTTTGTGAGTGATACCGGTGTAGAAGAGGATGCGTTCGGTAGTGGTCGTTTTACCGGCATCGATGTGGGCCATAATGCCGATATTGCGAGTGTATTTAAGGTCTGACATTGAAGTGGCTTACTTAGTTAGTTAAAATCTGAAGTGAGCGAAAGCACGGTTAGCTTCGGCCATTTTGTGCATGTCTTCTTTGCGCTTGAAGGCACCACCTTCGAGGTTGTAGGCTGCGTTGATTTCAGCGGCAAGTTTTTCGGCCATGGAATGTCCGCTACGTTTGCGAGCGTAGAGAATCATATTCTTGATAGAGAGGGCTACCTTGCGATCGGGACGGATTTCGGTCGGGACTTGGAACGTAGCACCACCTACGCGACGGCTCTTAACTTCGACAGCGGGAGTGATATTTTCGAGTGCTTTCTTGAAGTATTCGAGGGGAGTTTTTTCTTCTTTTTCAGCTTTTGGAGCTATGGCATCGAGCGCATTGTAGAGGATGCCAAAAGCGACAGACTTCTTGCCGTCATACATAAGGTTGTTGACGAACTGAGTGATGAGGGTGTCGCCGAATTTTGGGTCGGGAAGAAGGATACGCTTCTTCGGTTTAGACTTACGCATTTTTAATCTGTTTAATCAGCTCTCTTTATCAGCTGTCTGTTTTAGGGTCTTCAACTATCACCGTTAGATAGTTTACTCAACTTTGGATGACAACTGCCAAACAGATACTGTGTTTTTAGTTTTGTTTGTGTGTTACTTTTTCTTTGCAGGTGCAGCCTTGCCAGCTTTTGGACGCTTAGCGCCATACTTGGAACGACGTTGCATACGACCTTCGACACCGCTTGCGTCAAGAGTACCGCGAACGAGGTGGTAGCGAACACCAGGAAGGTCTTTTACTCTTCCTCCTCTAATAAGAACAACGCTGTGTTCTTGTAGATTGTGTCCAACACCTGGAATATAAGCTGTAACCTCTTGAGTGTTTGTAAGTCTAACTCTGGCAACTTTTCTCAAAGCTGAGTTTGGCTTCTTAGGTGTAGTTGTTTTAACTACTGTGCAAACACCTCTTTTTTGTGGGCTTGATGCATTAGTCATTCTCTTTGTTTTAGAGTTGTAACCTTTTTGTAATGCTGGAGCCTTAGATTTAGATGTTTTTGCTTTTCTTCCATTCTTTACAAGTTGATTAATTGTAGGCATTTTAAATTTTCACCATCCTTTCAATCTTAAAATTTATATATTCAAAGCCACATTACATAGCGTATGAATCAAACATCGTAGGGGAGCACAGTGTGCTCCAGTATAGGTCGGCGTCCTCGACGACCCGGCAAATCCTTATTCCGCTGCTGCAGCCGCTCTAACTTCTATCCCCGCAAGCTTACCTAGCTCTTCCATAGTCTTTATATGCTTAACTTCAACATTTTTCTCAGCACATAATTCAAATAGTGGGTTTAGAATATTTTTATCAGCATTGTCGCCAACGTAAACAGTTTTTGCGAGATTCTCTGAAACAGCTTTCATAACCTGTTTAACACCAACGTATTTCATTAACATTTCTCCTTGAATTTTATTCTAATGAAATTGCTTACTATGCTTACGCACAAGCACACTACGAGCAATTTACATACAGCAGATTGAATTTTATCATTTTTATACAGCTTTGTCAACAGAAAAAGTAATATTTCTTGCTTATTTCCGTAGGGGTTGAACAAAAAAGGACGGAAGTAAAAATGTGTAAATTTACACATTTTTACTTCCGTCCTTTT
>CALAVC010000210.1 GCA_937892095.1 uncultured Bacteroidales bacterium
GCCATCATAGTTGTAGTTGACGCGACCAATGTATGATAGCGTGCCACTTTCGCTGCGCGAAAAGACTGTTGTCTTGGTTGAGTTGCCTGTTACGGAATTGGACTGTCCTGTCGTGAAAGAATAGGGGTTCGTGGCTTGTCCTTCGAGGTATTCACTTTCGGTTTCTCCACGTTCTATAGAGAAGAGTGCTCCAACGTCATGATGGTTGCCAAACTTTCTGTTGTAAGAAACTTGGAAGTTGACCTGATAGTTGTCTGTACGTGTGGTTGTGCGGTAGAGGTATGATGGGTTGCCGTTGGAGTAGGTTATAGCCTTCATGTTGTCTGTGTTGGCAATCTCGGCATAGTCCTCACCATCGACGGCTGTATAGAGGTGCTGACCGCTACCACTCCTGTTGATGAGTTGGTAGACCGTAAAGTCAGAACCATACTGGTTGTTCTTGTCAGTCGATATGCTTTTCGAGTATGTTAGCTTAAGCTTTAAGCCTTTGGTGTATTCGTTCCAACCGAAATCATATTCCAAACCTGCGTTGAATGTCGTATTTTGGTTGACCGTTTTTGCATAATCGCCGTTGTTTTGCAGTGTTTCGAAATGATAGAGCTGATCTGCACTTTTTTGAGCGTTGCTGACACCGTACGAGGCTATTGGTAGTCCGTTGACGTACTCGGGAATGTATTTGGGGTGGGTGAGAAGCAGAAGAAAGTCTTTTTCGTCGCTTGTGCCACCCACTTTTACGAGTGGTTTATCTTTCTTACCATTGTCGCCGCTAACCGTAAGATTCGCTTTGAGCCATTGTGCAATGGTAACGTCTATGCCAGCGCGATAGTTCCAACGTTGATAGTCGAGTTTGCCCAGATTGCCGTCTTGGTTGAAGAACGATACGCCACCAAAGTAGCTTGCATTTCCAGCAGCACCGCTGACGGTTACACTATGTTGTTGTGTGAAGCCTGCACTCCAATATTTGTCGAGCAAATCGTAGTCGAGACCTTTCATAGCTTCGAGTTCATCGGCTTGGAAAAGCTCTGTCTTGTGGTTGAGGCTTGTATTTGTTGGGTCGGCAGCAACAACTGCATTGTAGAGGCGTCCGTAGTCGTAGGCGTTGAGCATTTTGGGCTTGCGAATCCAATTGGTGATGCCAAACGTACCACCATAGGCTATGACGGGTTCGCCTTGATGTCCTTTCTTTGTCGTAACGAGTATGACACCATTGGCTGCGCGTGCACCATAGACGGCTGCCGATGCGTCTTTAAGGACTGATATGCTTTCGATGACCGATGGGTCGAGGTTGTTGAAAGCTTCAGCACCATAGTTTTGAGTCGTGTTGCCGACTTTGACATCGTTGGGATAGATATAGCCATCGATGACGAACAATGGCTGTTGTGCCGTTGAGCCTACATCGGTTAGGCTGTTTGTGTCGCGAATGTAAATGGTTGCGTTTTCACCCGGTCGTCCGTCGCCACCGCTCACCGACAGACCATTGACTAAGCCAGACAGTGTGCTACCCAAACCACCTGCCGATAGGTCGGCAATGCTTTCTGTATCGACCGTAGCGACAGAGCCTGTAAGTGTAGCTTTTTTCTGAACGCCATAGCCCACGACGACAATTTCTTCCATTTCGGTGGCTTCGTCGTGCAACGTAACGTTGTAGACGCTCTGACCTTCGGCTATGGTTATTGCCTCTTTGTCGTAGCCGATGAACGAAACTGTCAGTTTATCGCCCGGATTCACGTTGAGCGTATAGTTACCGTCCATGTCGGTTATAGTGCCAGTTGTTGTGCCATCTATTATGATGCTTGCGCCTATAATTGGCTCACCATTTCCATCGACAACTGTACCCTTGATTGTTTGCGACTGTGCAAATGCCGATACTGAGGCTGCGAGCATTGCGCACAGAAATATTTTTTTCGGAGATAGAAATCTCATTTCCTATGAATTTTATCTTCTGTTTTTTACTATTCTTCAGGTAGCCAGCGAGGGTCGCCCGTCTTGGCTGCAACTTGTTCCGAGCCAGAGATTGTGAAGTCGCCATTTGCTGCATCGGCAAAGAGTGGGTCGGTCATTATGACATTGCCAGAGTTGTCCCAATCGTGGCTGTCCGAACTGCCACTTTCTGCTTCAAGATTGCCTTCGCTATTGACGACGTAGTATGTGTTGTGGTTAAAACGCATGGTTGCGTAAGTAAGGTCGGCTCGTTTGCCAAGGAAGCGAGCTGCAATCTCTGGGCAACATTGGTAAAATATGTTGTCGGTCATAATAAAGTTGGCCGTGGTGTATTTTGTGAAGCCCGGATAATTGGCTATCTGACCACTCTTCATCGTCCCGTCTATATCAACGTAGACCATCATGTTATACAAGGTGCAGTGGTCGATAGAGACTGTTGCAGAGGCATAGCCAAACTTGTCATAGCTATTGCCAGTTGGTCCGTATTGTATGAAGTAGTTGAAAGCATAGTTTTCGTTGGTGTTGTAGAACGTACTATTGCTAATTTGCAAGTTTGTAACTCCACCACCACCTTTATTCATGGTTATTGCAGCACCATTAATTGCTTTGTCGCTACTCGAAAAATCTGTTTTGAACCTTACGAGTGTGTTCTTTATTATGAGGTCTTTTACCCAATACTTCCCACCATTATCGGTTATGAATGTGTTTTTGACGTCGTAAACGTTACAATTGCTGATTGATATGGGGTTGGTAATGTGAAGAGCTGAACTACTTGCTTCTCCTCCGTTGGCATCTGTGAGTTTTGTCTCAGCGAAGCTCGGATCCTTACTCATTTGGAGGAAGTCTTTGCCATCCTTTACGTCGAAGTCTATGTTGTTGAGTGTCAGTCCGTTGCTGAATTGTAAGTTAGCTCCGTCAGCGTATGTAATTGTTGCATGCGGTTCGCCACCAAGCGTGCGCAAGCCCACCCAATGGTTGCCAAGATCAAGACTGCCCGAAATCGTATACTTGCCACCTTTTACAAGGTCGTAGGTCAGCTCGTCAGCATTGTCGGGGATTGGGTTGTCTTTAAAATATGTATACAAGTCTGTATTGTCTGGAATGGTGGCGTAGCCTATTATGTAAGAGTCGAATGCAACGAGTGTTGGCATGACTGCGTTCGTGTTGCTAAGGCTCTTGTCGCCCAATGGAAGAATCGAGATTGTGTATTCTTGGTCGGCTTCGCGTGGCAGATTTATTGTGTAGCCATCGACGATAGTGTCTACCACCACTTCGCTTCCATTCGAACTGGATACGTTCGTAAGCGTGATTTTGTAGCCAAGTGCACCATATTGCAAAGGCCACGAAACAATGGTACGACTTTTGTCGGCAGACGACGATATGTTTATTTCGCTTGCTGCCAACGTCCTCATCTCTGTATTTCGCACATCGTGAGTGAAGATTTCATCGTTGTCAAAGTCGTCTTTTGCGCAACTCGACACCAACAATAGTGGCACGGCGCAAATAGACAATAACTTTAGTTTGAACCTCATATTAGTTTATTCGTTGTGTTTATTTTTGTATTCTTTTGTTTTGCTTCATTTAAGAAGCGTAAATTTATAATAATAGATATGTAAAATTAAAAAGAATATTTAAAATTATTAATCGTTTGCTTGTATTTTCGTTACTTTCGTGTAGCAAATAGTTAATTTTCTAATTCTTTCTAATTGTTTTGAAAATCTTCAGATGAAAAAAAGTCTTTCGTTTATTTTTCTGTCTCTGTTTTCGCTATCTACGTTGGCACAAGACGTGAAGGTCGGTGTGTGCGACTGGATGATACTAAAGCGTCAGAAGATGGGCGAGTTTGAGCTTGCTCATGAAATAGGTGCCGATGGCATTGAGATGGATATGGGTGGTCTTGGTAAAAATGACGTTTTCGACAACAAGATGCGCACCGACGAAGCGTCTGTAAAACTCTTTCGACACTTGTCCGACAGCCTAAATGTGCCTATTGGTGCTGTTGCAATGAGTGGTTTTTACGGTCAGAGCTTTGCCACGAAGGCCACGTACAAAGAGCTTGTCGAAGATTGTTTGCAGACGATGCAAAAGATGGGTAATGTTCGTGTGGCATTCCTTCCATTGGGCGGTTGTGGCAGTGAGTGGTATAAAGACAAGCAATTGCGAAAAACAATTGTTGACCGACTGCACGAGGTTGGCGAAATGGCACATAAGCAAGGCAAGGTAATAGGCATCGATACACCATTTGGTGCAGCAGACAACTTGAAGTTTCTCAAAGAAATAAAAAGTAAGGGCATTGGAATCTTCTACAAGTGGCAGACCATAGTAGAGCTTGGACTTGACATCCCAACCGACATGCAAAAGCTTGGTGCAAAAAACATTGTTGCGATGCATTCGAGTGTGGCCGATAGCGTCTGTTTGCGAGACGATAAGTCGCTCTCTGTCAGCGAAATAAAAAAAGCAATAGACAAAATGAAATGGTCTGGTTGGATGTTTGTTGAGCGCAGTCGAGACGTGCGACGCATAAAATCTGTTGCAACCAATTATGCAAATAATGTAGATTATTTGAAAGGCATATTTAATATACCTATCGTGGCAGATGTAGCTCTCGATAGTGCTGGTCGTGATGCCAAATATGTGCAAACAATCCTTTCTCGCTCAAAGAAAGTAACAGATGAACTCAACATTTCCTATACGCGAAAGGGGCGCAATGTGCTCAATATTGTAGCTAATCGCTACTTTAAGCTCAACGACATTTATGCCGAACGCGATGAAACTAAGAAAACAGACAAAAAGCTTGCCGAGGCAACTGCCGATGCCAAGCTTTACAGGTATCATTTCGACCTCGAAGCACGTTTGGCCAACTACCTCAATCCAAAACAGATCGAGACAGTGAAAGATGTCATGACATATAATGTGGTTCGCGTAACTTATGAGGCTCAGTGCGATATGATACCCACTCTTACAAAAGAAGAAAAACGTCAGATTTTGGCATGGTTAATCGAGGCTCGTGAGTTTGCTATGGACGCAGAAAATAGCAATAAAAAACACGCTGCTTTTGGCAAATATAAGGGTAGAATAAACAATTATCTATCCAGTAGGGGCTACGACCTTACTAAAGAGCGTGAGGCTTGGGCCGAAAGAGTCAAGGCTCGTGGTGGTACGTTATAAATATTCCACCAAAAATAAAAAGAGAGAGTTGAAGAATACGTCAACTCTCTCTCTCTTTATTTATAAGCCACGTGCAGTTTTTATTCTTTCGTAAGCCGTTTGAATCTCTTTAAATTTCTTTTCAGCTTCTTTTTGAGCATTCTCACCTTGTGAGGCTACCCTGTCTGGGTGATATTTTTTTGCTAAATTTCGATAGGCTTCTTTAAGCTCTGCATTTGTGGCTTCTGAGGTTATCCCTAATGTTTTATATGCTTCGGCAAGAGATGAGGTGTTATTTTGTGTCGTGTGACCCGATGTATAATCGTTGTTGTAGTTCCGATTGCCGTAGGTATAATTGCCGTTAATATTCAGTTTCGATAATATTCTTTGTGTGTCTATATTAGATACACCCATGTTGTAGGCAATGCCTCTTATTGTGGCTACTTCAGAATCTGTAACAATTCCGTCGGCAGCGGCTATGTCGCACAAAATTTGGACCACCTGCAACTTGGCTGTGTATGATAGTGTCATGCCCATCTGTATTGCAGCCTGACGGGTGTTAATGTTTGTTTTTAGTATTTCGCGTAGCTCCAAAAGTGCAGTCTTCGCACCTTCTTCGCCAAACTGTACGATTAGGACTTGTTTTACAACGTCGAGTTCACTTTTGGTTACTCGCCCGTCGGCCATCATTTCTGCAGCCAAGATGTGTAGCAATGCAGTGCGGAAAGTGCTATCGTTTGTTGTTTGTGTTTGCTGTTGACTTTCTGCGCTCGATTGGCTAAAAAGCTTGCGAAAAATGTAGATTATTACGAATATGGTTATTAATTGAAACATCTTGTGTCGTTTGTTAAATGTTTTTCATCCCCCATTGTCGGCAAATTTCTATTAGTTGGGGCATGAGCAAGTGCTTGTCGTCGGGGACTATGACTCTGTCGGCAATACGTAGCAGGTTGTCGCTTGGCATCTGATTGACAATTCGTTTATATACATCGGCGTAGCTTATGTTGTCTCTCTTCATTGTGCGTTCTATTCTTACCTCGTCAGGAATTGACACAACAATCACCCTGTCGACTCTTTCGCTAAGCCCAGACTCTACAAGTACGGCAGCTTCGCAAAGAACCAACTCTGCACCTGCTTTTTCTTGACGAATGGCCCACTCTTCAAAGTCGGACAATACGACAGGGTGTATTAGTCTGTTGACTTTCTGAAGTAGCTGTTTGTCTACAAAAATTTTTGTGGCCATCTCTTTACGCCGAAGAGCACCAATGGGGGTGTATATATCATCGCCAAGCAATGCTTTCAGACCTGCAATAATGTTCCTATTGGTCTCGGTCAGTCGGCGTGCCGCAAGGTCGCTATTATACACCGCAACACCCATTCGTCCGAAAGCTTCGGCTATCGTTGATTTTCCACTGCCTATGCCGCCTGTTAGTCCTACTTTGAGCATACTTTGCAAGTATTAGTTTGCCAATAATTTTATATCGTAAGTCTCAGAACCATTTATGGTCAACTTGTTTTTGGTCAACCATGGGTTGAGTAGTTTGATTGTTCTATAATTTGTGCCATTTTCAATGGCCCATTGAGCAATGTCTTGAATAGATGTGTCAATGGTTATCGTTTTGGTCTCGTAGGGTAAGTACGCTTCGTCGTCGTCAATGTCGAAGCCATAGCTACGAGGTGAGGTCAGTACTTGCTTCATGGCCACAATGCGATATACGTAGCGCCCTGTCTCTTCGCCCCACAAGAGGTCGTAGTAACTGTTTTGTAGCTGAGCCTGTTGTACTTTCTTCACTCGTCCAGAACCAGCATTGTAGGCTGCCGCCACGAGTGCCCACGAACCAAGTTTGCCATAGTCGTTTTTGAGCATTACGCATGCAGCACGTGTGCTTTTTTCAATGTCCATTCGCTCGTCGACTTCGGCGTTTACTTTAAGACCATACTCTTTGGCTGTGCCCTCCATAAATTGCCACAATCCCACGGCTCCAGCTGGCGATTTGGCTGTCGGAATAAGGTTGCTTTCTGCCACACACAGATACTTGATGTCATCTGGCACGCCATATTCTTTCAGAATCGGCTCTATTATAGGGAAAAAACGTGTTGAGCGCTTGAGTACAAGTAGTGTGTTTGTATGCCAAAACGTATTAGTGATTATTTCGCGGTCAAGTTGCTCGTAGACGTCTACACGATCAAGTGGCAGCTCTTCGCCACAAAAATTTGCTTTGTGTGGAGTGTGTGGCACTGTTGTGTCGTGTGGTCGACGCCCACTTTCGTTGTTAGCTGATATTTTTTCTCCACTGGGTGCTACCGAATTGGTAAGTAGCCAAATGAGCAGAATGAGAAGTGTCGGTATGCCTACTAAAAGTTTATTTTTCATGTGTTGAGTGAAACTTATAAAGACGGGAAAAGCAAAGTATGTACTCGTGTCAACATCTGGAAGTTCTGTGTACGGAGTGCGTTGTGCCCCTGTTATTTGTTTGAGACCTGCATTGTGTAATGAGATGTCTCTTATCTCGCCCAATAATTATTCTGTAAAAATAATAGTGCCTTGAAATGTCTCGCAAAGCGTCGAGATTGATGTTCGCCCACACAATACCTCTTTGCTTTTCCGTCAGTCTCTTTATTCTTGTAGGTCAACAAGCCAGTTTAGTTGCTGAATCTTGTTGTCTGTTAGTCGGAACTCTTTTTGTAGTCGGTCTGTTTTTTCTTGTATTTCTTTCACGTTGACCGTTGCAAGAATCTTTATTTCCGACCGTGTCGCACGACGTGTTATGCCTCCTGCCGTTTGCATTATTCGTTGATATGCCGATATGCTCATTCGCAGTATGTCGCGTTTGGCCATCAACTCTGTCAGTGTCTCGCCATCTTCCGTGCGTGTGCTGACATTTGTCAGGTTTATCTTTGCAATCAATTTCCCATATTCGCTAATTGTGCTGTCGAGTTCTGCCATCAGTTTTTGTGGGTCGAGTGCAGGTGCTTCGCCTTCTTGCACGATAGCGTTATCGTCTATTTGCTCGCGGAGTTGCGATATTTTATTATTGAGGTCTGCTCTTTTTTGCAGTGCTTCGGCCAGTTTCATATTCGTTCGTTTTGTCCGTTATTCTTCGGGTAGCTGATACCCTATGTCTTGCTTTATAGTATCGAGCACAAAAATGCTTTGCAGATTGCCAATACTCTCAATCCTGCCAAGCACATTTAGCACGAAGTGTTGATAGTCTTTCATGTCCGACGCATGAATTTTTAGCAAATAATCAAATTCGCCCGAAATGTTGTAGCACTCCGTTACTTGTGGGATTTTTGCCACGGCACTAGTAAATTCGTTTGCTATGCTATTGTTTATGCGTTGTAGTTTGACGTTGCAATAAACCACAAAGCCGAAGTTTATTTTGTCCATGTCGAGCACAGCCACGTAGCGTTTGATTATCCCATCGCGTTCAAGACGCTTGACGCGTTCAAAGACTGGTGTCGAAGATAGTTTTACTCTTTGCGAGAGTTCTTTTGTCGTCAGACTCGAGTCTTTTTGCAACGTGCGTAGAATTTTGATGTCTATGCTGTCGAGTTTCTCTATTGAGTTTTTGTCGGCCATGGCAACTATTTTTTCGGTCGTTTCTTAATCGGTTTGCCGTACTTTTGCCTCATGAGTGCTTTGTGCGACACTCTATGGTTTGTTTTGCTATTTTTTGCACTCTTCTCGTGGAATGCTCTGCCCGGAGTCGCGTCGAGTTCTGTCAGAGCATTGCGCATGCGGACGATTGGTTTTTCCCACTCCTCAATGCGGTCCGACATTTCAATGTTTTCAGGGATGTCGCACACATCGATAGTTTTGTGCATAAGCCCTTCAATGTTTACGAGGTAAGGCTCTTCTGCTGGCGTCATCATTGCAATAGACGTACCCTTTCTGTCCTGACGACCCGTGCGTCCTATGCGGTGAATATATTGTTCGGGCTCGTTTGGCAAGTCAAAGCTTACAACGTGGCTCACGTCTGCAATGTCTATGCCACGTGCCACGAGGTCTGTTGCTATCAGTATGCGTGTCTGACCGTCTCTAAAACTGTTCAGAGCTCCGAATCGTTGACTCTGTGTTCTGCGCGAATGTAGGTAATCGACTCCCTCACCAATGGCGTCTGCTACTCGCTCATATAGCTCGTCGGCAAGTGCTATTGTGCTAACGAATAGCATCACACGTTGCATGCTTTCGTCGGCTTCGAGCAAGCCAATTAGCAAGTTTACTTTGCTGTTGAAGTTTGGCACGTGATAAATGCACTGGTTGATGTTTTCGAGTGGAGTACCTACGGGTGCTGCTTCAACACGTTGTGGACCATTGAAATATGTGTTGGCAATAGATTCTATTTCATCGGTCATAGTGGCCGAAAACATCAGGTTTTGTCGCTTGCGTGGCAACAAGTCGAGCACTCGACCAATCTGTGTTCGAAATCCACATTCGAGCATTTCGTCTACTTCGTCGAGTATTAGTCGGCGCACCTGTCCCAATCGCATGTTGCCTGTCAGGGCAATGTCGAGCACTCTTCCTGGTGTGCCAACAACAACGTCGGCACCATTCAAGACCCGTTCAATTTGTGGTTGCATGCCCACGCCACCATATACTCCCACGCACATTATGCCGCTTTCGCCACTTAGTTGTTGTGCCACTTCGAGCACTTGAAGGACGAGCTCTCGCGTCGGCACCAGAATCAGTATCTGTACTTCGTGCTTTGCCGAATAGCGCCACATGTTGAGCGATGGCAAAAGGTATCCTATCGTTTTGCCTGTTCCTGTCTGTGCAATGCCCATCACGTCTCGTCCCGACATCACAACGGGAAATACTCTTTCTTGAATTGTTGTGGGCTCTGTAAGTCCCATTTGCGCCAAATGTTTTTTGAAATAGCTTTTAATGTTTAAATCGTCGAAAGTCATCTGGCAATATCTTGTTTTTATTTCCTAATTTTTTGCAAAGTAAAGAAAAATCTTCTGTTTTGGACTTAACTATATGATATGTTTAAGTATCGAACTTTAAATAAGTTCTGAGCCCTAAAAAGCCTTTCATTGTAAAATATGCAATTTTGCTCATAGTCCTATGTGTGTAGATAAAAGTAATTTTATCTTAACTTTGCATGCTGACTTATCAATGAGTGGGTTTATCGCATTCTAAATGACACAGAAAAACTATCGAATAGGCATAGATGCTGGCTCGACAACCATAAAGTTTGTTGTCATCGATATTGCAACTTCCGAAGTTGCATTTAGTTCATACAGAAGGCATTTTGCCGATGTTCGTGCCTGCTTGGAAGCACAAGTAGCCGAAATGCAAGAAAAATTAGGTGCCAGTGCACAATACAGTGTTTGTATAACAGGTTCTGCTGGCATCGGTTTAGCCGAAAGGTCAGGTCTGCAGTTTGTGCAAGAAGTTTTGGCAGCCAATCGTGCCATGCAAGAGACCGGACGTACCGACTTTACGCTTATCGACCTCGGTGGCGAAGACGCCAAAATGGTGTTTTTCCGTGCTGGCAAAAGTCCCGACATACGCATGAATGGTTCGTGCGCAGGTGGCACAGGTGCCTTTATCGACCAGATGGCAACGCTCATGGACACCGACCCAAAGCAAATGAGCGATGCAGCTGCCAACTATACTCGCATATATCCCATAGCATCCCGATGTGGCGTCTTTGCCAAGACCGACGTGCAAAACCTCGTCAGCCGTCGACTGCCAATGTCCGACATATCTGCTTCCATATTCAATGCAGTGGCCATGCAGACCATGACCACACTTGCGCATGGAGCCGACATCATAACGCCAATACTTTTCACTGGCGGACCGCTAACCTTCCTACCTTCGCTTCGTCAGGCATTCGTGCGTGTCATGAAAGTCAAAGACAGCGACATTGTCCTTCTTCCACATGCCGAGACAACGACAGCACGTGGAGCTGCCCTCTCTGCCAATACCGACGAAAAATATTCTGCCACTCAGTTGCTCGCTAAGCTAAGTACCGACGTCCGTGTCGGTAGCGAACAATATTTGTCGCCACTTTTCAAAGACGAACAAGAATATAAATATTGGCTTGAACATCTCAACATAAAGCACCTCGAGTATGCTCAAATAGCCAAGGGCGACAAGCTAAGTGCTTATCTCGGCATAGACTCTGGCTCCACAACCACAAAATTTGTAGTAACCGATGCCGAAGGACGCATATATTTCAAAAGTTATTCCAACAACGATGGCAACCCACTTCGCAAAGTCGAAGAAGCCTTGCGCACCTTCATGCAGATGGTCGAGGAGTGCGGTGCTGAAGTAACTTTTGTTGGCTCTGCCGTTACTGGCTATGGCGAAGACCTTATCCGTGCAGCACTAAACCTCGACTATGGCATAGTTGAGACAATGGCCCACTTCCGTGCAGCCCACTACGTCAATCCTGCAGTATCCTTCATCCTCGACATTGGCGGACAAGACATCAAGAGTATCTTCATACGCAATGGTGCAGTAGCCAACATCGAACTCAACGAAAGCTGCTCAAGTGGTTGTGGCTCTTTCTTGCAGAGCTTTGCAGGAATGATGAATAAGCCACTTGGAGAATTTGCCGAAGCCGCTTGTCGTGCTCGCCGACCTTGCGACCTCGGGACGCGTTGCACCGTCTTTATGAACTCCAAGGTCAAAGAGGCTCTTCGTCAAGATACCGACCCGGGCGACATCGCTGCAGGCTTAGCAATATCTGTGGTCAAAAATTGTCTGTTTAAAGTCCTCAAGATGCAAAATCTCAATAGGCTCGGACAAACCATAGTCGCTCAAGGTGGCACCTTTAAGAACAAGGCTGTTTTGCGCTCGCTCGAACTCCTTTCTGGCAAGGAAGTCTGGACAACCGACGCTCCCGAACTTATGGGAGCTTATGGTGCGGCACTCTATGCCATAAACCAAAAGAAAGCTGACCAAACACCATCGACATTCCTCCCCAACGAAGTCCTTAAAACTCTCGCTGATATTCGCACCGATAGTGTGGCTTGCAGTGGTTGCACCAACAATTGTCAGGTCGTTCGATTCCGTTTCCCGAACGGCAACATAAGCTTTGCTGGCAACAAGTGCGAACGTGTTTTCCATTCCAAAGGCACGGCTCACACTGCAGGACGCAACCAGATAGAAGAAAAATATAAGTTCGTCTTCAGCAATGCCAATGCCATGTCTGTTGTCAATGCCGACAAGCAGATAGGCATACCGCGTGTGCTGAATATGTTCGAAAACTATCCTTTTTGGCACACACTTTTCACAGAATGTGGGCTCGTCCCAATCCTTAGCGACGAAAGCACAACAAAGCTCTACCGAGGTGGCATATTCTCGGTCATGAGCGACAATATATGTTTCCCAGCCAAGCTGACCAACGGACATATCATGAACCTTATCGAAAAAAGGGTAGGGCGCATATTCTATCCGTTGGTGGTCAAAGAATCTAAAGAACGCCAGCACGATGCCAACTGCTTCAATTGTCCAGTTGTTAGTGGCTATCCCGATGTCATCCGATCGGCCATTGCACCCGAATCTCGCTATGGCATAAAGTTCGACACTCCCGTCGTTAGCTTTGTCGACGAAAAAGCCATCACAGACAGTTGTGTGAACTACCTAACTTCGCTCGGCATCAAAAAACAAACAATCAAACGTGCTGTTCGCAAGGCAATAGCCACCAAAATGTCTGTCAAGCAGCAGCTCATCGACACCGAGAGAGACATCCTCGAAAGAGCTGTCAACGAAGGACGTATGATTTTTGTCATGACAGGTCGTCCCTACCACGTCGATCCGCTAATCAATCAGCGTGTGGCGCAAATAGTGTCCGACCTTGGTGTCGACATAATCTCCGACGACGTCTTCCGCGAGGACAAGGGACATGCCGAAGAAATGAACTACATCTCGCAGTGGACCTATCCCAATCGAGTAATTCATGCAGCACATGGCGTGGCTTCTTTACCCCAAAATGTGCAGCTAATTCAAATAAATTCTTTCGGCTGCGGACCCGATAGCTTCCTAATGGACGAGTGTGGCAACATCCTCTCAGCCGCAGGTAAAAACCACACCATAATTCGTGTCGACGAAATAAGTAGTCCGGGTTCTGTTCGCCTGCGTCTCCGTTCGCTAATCGAAAGCCTTCGCCAAAGCATCGACTTAGGTCATCAGAACGAATCTGAAAAATATCGTGCCATTCGCAACTCGTTCACCGAGCGCGAAAAGAACGAGCGAACCATAGTTGTACCTTGGTTCTCCGACTCCATTTCGCCACTCTTGCCAGCCTATTTTGGGCGTCTCGGCTTCGATTTGCAAAACTTGCCAAAGCCCGACGAGACTTCCATTCAGATGGGTCTAAAATATGGACACAACGAAGTTTGCTACCCAGCAACGCTTGTTGTTGGCGACATCATAAAGTTTATGGATGCCCACCGCGAAGACCGTCAAAAATATGTTGTTGGCATCACTCAGACTGGTGGACAATGTCGTGCCACCAACTATTTGGCTCTTATAAAAAATGCTCTTCGTACAGCTGGGCTGTCCGACGTTCCTGTCCTTTCGTTCAATACGGGCACAGCCTACGGCAACGACCAGCCAGCCTTTAAAGCCGATGTTCGACTTGCGCTTTCGCTCGCCATAAAAGCCCTCCATTTCTGCGAATATTTGGCAACCATGCAACGTGCCACAGCTCCACGTGAAAAGGTGCGTGGCACGTCGCGTAAAATAATGGACAAGTACATTTCGCGAGCCGAAGAACTTATTCGTACGCACAAGGAAAAGAAGCTAATGCACCTCCTCTCCAACGCAATCGACGAATTTAATGCAATCGAAACCAATGGCATAGAGCCTCGACGCGTAGGTCTTATTGGCGAAATATACATAAAGTACAATGGCTTCGGTCAACAACACATCGGTCAGTGGCTCGAAGAGCAAGGCATAGAAGTTGTCGTGCCGTCCATTTTTAGCTTCCTCATGCAAGCCTTTGTCAACGATAAGGTCAACGATAAACACGACATTGAAAAGAGTTCGTGGCGTGCCAAACTTCTCAGTAAAGGCATTCTCGAATATGTCCAAAGTCGCGACCGTCGTTGGGATAAAATCAAGCGTCGTTTCCGCTACTATCACCCCGAAGGCAACATATTCGAAATGGCTTCTGATGCTTCTTCAGTCCTCAACCTTGTCAATCAGTTTGGCGAAGGTTGGCTCATAGCTGGTGAGGTTATCGAACTTAGTCGTGCAGGTATCGATAAAGTAGTTTGCTTGCAACCTTTTGGTTGCATTGCTAACCACGTCGTTGCGCGTGGCATTGAAAATAAATTGAAGAAGATTTGCCCTCATACGGGTCTACTTTTCCTCGACATCGACTCTTCGGTCGCTCGTGTCAATATGGAAAATCGTCTACACTTCCTCATCGACCAGCAAAAGGAACAAAAAGCAACAGCCTGATGAGAATAGACATTCTAACACTCTTCCCGCAAATGTTCGATGGACCATTGTCGGAGTCCATCATACGTCGCGCTCGCGAAGCAGGACTTGTCAAAATCTATACTCACGACATACGCCAGTTCTCGACCGACAAACATAAGCGCGTCGACGACTATCAGTTTGGTGGAGGCGCAGGTATGGTCATGATGGTTGAGCCAATAGCAGCCGCTATCGAAAGCCTTACTGCTGAGCGCCACTACGACCAAATAATCTACATGTCGCCCGATGGTCAAACACTCAATCAGAAAACAGCCAACACCCTCTCGCTTTGTGAGAACATCATCCTTCTGTGTGGGCACTACAAGGGTATCGACCAGCGAGTTCGCGACCACTACATCACAAGTGAAATTTCCATTGGCGACTATGTCCTGACGGGTGGCGAATTAGCTGCTTGTGTAGTCGTCGATTCTGTTGTTCGCCTCATTCCGGGAGCCATTAGCGACGAAGAGTCTGCTCTTAGCGACACTTTTCAAGACGACCTCCTTGCTGCACCCATCTACACCCGACCAGCCGAATTCCGCGGTTGGCGCGTGCCAGACATTCTGCTTAGCGGACACGAAGCCAACATAGAAAAATGGCGCGAAGAGCAAGCCTATGAACGTACACGCCTCTTGCGTCCCGACCTCTACGCCAAAATAAAAGGTAAAGCCAAAGAATAAGTAAATATGGCAACCGATATTAGCAAACAAGAAATGATAGCCGAAGCCGAAGATCTACTTGAATTCATCAATTCAAGTCCAACGGCTTATCATGCTACAATCAGAGTCGTTGCCAAGCTTTTGGATGCTGGCTTCGAAGAGCTCAGAATGCATGCGCCTTGGGATTTGGAACTGGGCAAAGGCTATTTCGTCTGTTACAACGACTCCACCGTCGTAGCTTTTGTTCTCAACAGGTCTATTCTTGCCGAAGGATTTCGCATTGTTGCTTCCCATACCGATTTCCCCACCTTGCGCGTCAAGCCTTGTGGACAGACCAGTGGAGCAGGTTCCACAATTAAACTACGCACCGAAACCTATGGTGGCGCACTCCTCTATACGTGGTTCGACCGTCCTCTTGGGCTCGCTGGGCGTGTCATGATGCGTTCGTCAAGTCCGCTTCACCCCGAAACGATTTTATTCCGCTCCAAATATTACGAACCAGTGGGCGTAATACCCAGTGTGGCCATACATTTCAATCGCTCTGTCAACGACAACTTTGCCGTCAACAAACAAGTCGATATGCAACTACTTGTCGGGTCTGGCGATAGCCTTCGTCAGTCCGATTGCATAAAAGAACTCATAGCACGTGAGCGAGATATTGACCCGGCCGACATTTTGGACTACGACCTCTATGCCTACGATGCCAACCCTGGACGCATAGCTGGTTATAACAACAGTCTTATCGTAGCTCCTCGACAAGACAATCTGACGATGGGCTACGAAAGCCTTCGGGCATTCCTTTCTGCCGAGGGCGAAACGTCTCGTATGTTCGTAGCTTTCGACAACGAAGAAGTCGGTAGCTCCACCAAGCAAGGTGCCGACTCTCAGCTCCTTGCCGACATCCTTTATCGTATAGCAGGCAATTTCGGTTGTGGTGTACAAGATAGTCAGCGAATCATATATAATTCATTCCTTGTCTCGGCCGACATGGCACATGCCGTTCATCCCAATCATCCCGAATATCACGACCCATCGCTTGCTCCGTGTCTCAACGGCGGACCAGTCATAAAATACAATGCTGCGCAAAAGTACATGACCGATGCCGATGGTGCGGCAGTCTTTCGTGAAGTGTGCGACTTGGCTGGTGTCCCATGCCAGTCCTTTGCCAATCGTAGCGACCTCGCAGGTGGCTCCACTTTGGGCAACATACTTACACGTCATCTGCCTTTGCGTGGTGTCGACGTCGGCAACCCATTGCTCGCCATGCACTCAGTCGCTGAGACTGGCGGTGTGGCCGACGGACTGTATATGTTTCGCGCACTCAGGGAGTTCTACTCTATCGAATAAACAAATAAACTAAAGAATACTAACACCATTATCTTTAATGAATCCATTAGTTATCAATAGCCATGCAGAGCTCGAAGCACTCGTAGGAAAGGAGCTCGGTGTGTCCGATTGGCACACTTTCACTCAAGAACAAATCAACCTTTTTGCCGATGCCACTCTTGACCATCAGTGGATACACGTTGATGTCGACCGTGCCAAGCGCGAATCGGCTTTTGGCAATACCATTGCGCACGGCTACCTTACACTCTCTATCCTCCCACACCTCTGGGAACAAATTGTCGATGTCCGCAACATCAAAGACCAAATAAACTACGGCATCGAAAACTTCCGCTATCAGCAACCTGTCGTTGTCGATAGCCGTGTACGCTTGCATGTCAGCGTCAACGAAGTGCTCAACCTTCGTGGCACAACCAAGGCAACCATGAGTGTCAAACTCGAAATTGAAGGTCAGCGTAAGCCTGCCTATACGGGTAACATTGTATTCCTCTACCACTTCAACGCCTAAACACACACCCTTGCAATAAAGTATCGCTGAGAGGCGAAATATTGACCACATAGGTATGCGACCGAGCAAAAGTGCTCTGCCGCACGCTTTTGTTTGTTTGGTCTATTCACTTTTCATCTGCGAAATCTAAAAAATGTGTTAAAAGCTATTCGTAGTTACGTAAAACGCGTGTTAATCACGCAAATGTGGTAGTACGCTTTGGTTTTATGTGCCTACCTTTGCTACGCGAAACCTCAGAAAACAACAAACAAATAAACTTTCTTA
>CALAVC010000211.1 GCA_937892095.1 uncultured Bacteroidales bacterium
AGCACAGAGAACCCGATAATAGCCTCTTTCAAGATTGAAAAAACGATTGCTCCCAAAGACACCACAGGAGGCAAACGCTACTCGATAAAAGTTACTGACTTCTTGCGCGAAGACAATATGCTCACGGGCATGACGTCGGCAACCAAAGCCAAATTGTCTATATCGGCAGCACGTACAGAGCTAAACTACGTGGTCGACGTAAAGACTTTCCCGACCAACATAGAAGTGTCGACAGTAAAAACCTACTCCAGCAAAAATTCGAAGGCATGGAGTAGTAAGATAACGGGAAACATGACGTTTAAACTAAACACATCGTTCGTCCGCTTGCCCGACAAGCCCATGCGACGTCGCTTCTTCGACCAACGAGTAGGCTACTTTGTCGAAGCCGACCGACACTATACGGACGACCAACAACAAGTCCGCCGACGCCAATATATCACACGCTGGCGACTCGAACCCAAAAACGAAGAAGACGCTCGTCGGCAGGCACAAGGGGAGCTCATCGAACCCAAGAAACCAATTGTCTACTACATTGACCCAGCAACACCCGAACGCTGGCGACCATACCTCATTGAGGGTGTCAACGATTGGAATACGGCCTTTGAGCAAGCAGGTTGGCAGAACGCCATTCGTGCAGAAGAGTGGCCAACAGACAATCCGGACATGAACCTTGAAGACGCGCGCTACTCTGTCATTCGCTATCTGGCTTCGCCCATTAAGAATGCCTATGGGCCACACATTTCTGACCCTCGCACGGGTGAAATCTTGAACACCAACATAGGTTGGTATCATAACGTCATGGAACTTATCCACGATTGGTATATGATACAAGTGGGAGCTGTCGACACGTCGGCACGCCACATGAAACTACCCGATGAACTAATGGGACAACTTATCCGCTTTGTCAGTAGCCACGAGGTTGGGCATACGCTTGGTTTGCGCCACAATATGGGAGCAAGTTCTGCCACACCGACCGAGAAACTTCGCGACAAAGAATGGGTAGAAAAAAACGGACACACAGTCTCCATTATGGACTATGCGCGCTTTAACTATGTTGCCCAACCCGAAGACGGGATTGGTCGGGATGGGCTCATGCCACGAATCAACACCTACGACAAATGGGCTATAGAATGGGGCTACAAAACATTTCCCGATGCTAAGTCTGACACAGAAGAGAAACGTCTCCTTAATCAGATGACGGTTAGTCGTCTTGCCGACCGTCGCCTATGGTTTGGTGGCGAAGGACACGACAACGACCCTCGCGCACTGACCGAAGACCTCGGTGACAACCCGATGCTCTCGGCAGAATATGGCATAAAGAACCTCAAACGAATCTTGCTCCAACTGCCACAATGGACTCGTGAAGAGGCGGACAACTATGAGAATCTGCGACAAGTGTACACAAGCCTTATTGGGCAATTTCGGTGCTACGTGGGGCATGCTGGACGCAACATTGCAGGCGTGTATCACGAATATAAGACCGTAGAGCAAAAAGGGTTAGTCTACTGGCCCGAAGAGAGAGCACGCGTAAGCGAAGCACTTGCTTTTATCGACCGACATGCGCTCAAAGAACCTTCGTGGCTCATTACACCCGACTTCGTGGGCATGATAGAGAGTAATCCACTACGCCTCATAGAGAGCATTGGCGAAATGGCGGTCAGCAATCTATTGGCAATGTCGACACTTCAAAACATAGTGGCCTACGAAGGTTACGAACACACCTATAATGCCGAAGATTACGCTCGCGACGTCATAAGAATGATATTCAGCGAAGTCTACACTTCCGACAAAGTAAGTGCTTACCGACGTAGCATACAGCGACATGCTATTTTGGTCATAACGGGTAGTTGGGAAAAGGACACCGAAAGTTCGGCACGTCCTATATATAGATTTATGATGAACGAACTCAACAAACGACTCTCGACTGCCAAATCGTCTTACGCCATCACCGATGCACACTTTGCCGACTTGCGAAGCATGATAGAAAAGTGCCTTAAAAACTAAGTTATGCTTGTCGACACGATAGCATTAGCACTCTACAAGCGTGGACGCGAATGGCGCGAGAGGACAGGTGTTGCCATTCACGAACGCTTCTTTATGCTACGCAACTTCGAGCTTCGCGACCGCGAGTTTCTCGTTCCCGACAAGCCATACAGACTTCTCGAAGGACGCATAGTATGGGTAAAGAAAGGCAGTGCGAGCTATGCTTTCGACCTCGTCGACCACGTCTTCTCAGAAGGCGACATCGTTGTTTTTATGGGTGGCACGCTCATTGAAAAACGTTGGCATTCTGCCGACTTTGCATTCGATGCCGTAACCTTTGAATCGGATGCCGTCCGACGCAAAGGTTTCGTCCGACGCCGACTTGCCACGTGGGAAACAGACATCATTGAGACACACATGAAGCTGATTTGGCTACTTGTTAGTTCGGCCGAAGAGCATAGGTTTCCAAAAGAAAACATACACGACGTTACGAGTAGCCTACTCCGACAAATTGCACCCGATGCCAACAACATCAACAACCAGCAAGACCAAGAACGAGGCTCTCTGACCGACCGATTTATACACCTCGTAAGTCTGCACGGAGCTACAGAACGCACCGTCGGATTCTATGCAAACAGACTCCGACTAAGCCAACACTATCTTTGCAACAAAATTCGTTCAGACACTGGGCGTAGCGTCATGGATTGGGTAGGCGAAGTGGCTTGCAAAGAGATTGCCGTTTGGCTTATCTATTCCGACGAATCGATTGGAGGCATTGCCGACCGACTTGCATATAGTAGCGTTGCGACAATGTGTAAGTTTTTCCGTCGGAAAACAGGTCTCAGCCCAACAGAATATCGCGAGGCCAACCGACTACGCACCACAACCGAAGTGCCAGCCGACGAACTTGCCACACGATGTTTCAAGGTCTAAACATTTCTGTATTTTCACACAAAAACAAAGCTTCTTATCATGAAATTTACGCTTCAACATACCGACCCACAGAGCCACGCACGCGCAGGACTCATCGACACCGACCACGGCACTATCCAGACGCCTATTTTTATGCCCGTCGGCACAGTAGGTAGCGTCAAAGGTTTGCACTTTCGCGACGTAAAAACCGATGCGCATGCACAAATTATTTTGGGCAACACCTACCATCTCTACCTCCGACCGGGGCTCGACGTCTTGCGCGCTGCTGGCGGATTGCACAAATTCAACGGTTGGCAAGGTCCGATTCTTACCGATAGCGGTGGATTTCAGGTTTTTTCTCTTAGCCAAAATCGCAAGCTGACCGACGAAGGCGTAACGTTTCGTAGCCACATCGATGGTTCAAAGCACCTCTTCACGCCCGAGAACGTAGTGGATGCACAACGCGTCATTGGCTCCGACATCATAATGGCTCTCGACGAATGCCCTCCCGGACAAAGCGACTACAAATATGCGAAACAATCGCTCGACCTTACGATGAGTTGGCTACGTCGGGGCGTAAAGCATTTCGACGAGACAGAGCCACTCTATGGGCACAATCAGACATTCTTCCCAATTGTGCAAGGTGCGGCACACCCCGAACTACGTAAACGTGCCGCAAGTGAGATTGCCGAGCTCCAACGCGAAGGTAATGCCATTGGCGGACTTGCAGTTGGCGAACCAACCGAGGTTATGTACGAAATGGTCGACCTTGTCTGTGGCATACTGCCAACCGACCGCCCTCGCTACCTAATGGGTGTTGGCACTCCTGTCAACATTCTGGAAAACATTGCTCTCGGTGTCGATATGTTCGACTGCGTCATGCCCACTCGCAACGGACGCAATGGAATGATTTTTACATCCGAAGGCATAATCAACCTACGCAACGAGAAGTGGAAGACAGATTTTAGCCCACTCGACCCCAATGGCACATCGTTTGTAGATAGTGCATATAGTCGTGCCTACGTCCGACACCTATTCGTGGCCAACGAAATGCTCGGCGCGCTAATTGCCTCCGAACATAACATTTCGTTCTACCTTTGGCTCGTCGGGCAAGCTCGCCAACACATCATCGAAGGAGACTTCTCCACATGGAAAGATGGTATGGTCAGACGGCTATCGGCGCGACTATAAAAAGTCTACGAACCACTAACTAATCAATTCGAGAAAATGAACAGGTCTATTGCATACTTTTTGTCGCTGCTACTATTGCTGAGTAGCTGCGCAAGCGTCAGCCGACAACAAGTTGTCTTCGATGTGCTCCGACCAGCAGCCTACACCCTTCCCACATGGGCCGACAGCATAATCGTTGTCGAAGCGGTCGAAAACCCACAGATGTCGGACGTAACTATCGATGCGACCAATCAACTTGCCCGTGGACTTGCCGAAAGCGGTCAGGCACGTATGCCCTACACGATATGCAAAGCAGTCGCAAACGAAATAGCTAAAAGTGGCTACATGAAGGTCGTGCAACATATGCCCCACGTGGCGCAAGACGTATTTGCCGACACGGTCAACAAACTGCTCAGCGGTAGCCAAAACACAATAGTTCTGGCCCTAACAAAGCTAAACTCAAATTCAACAGTGGGCATTAGTCGCGTCGAAGACGAAGATGGCGACATGGTAGACTGCGCCACACTTGTCTGTGCTACGGCTTCACAATTTACGCTCGTGGCACAAGGCGGAGTCAGCCAACCACTCGAAGAACGCAATGATACTCTGCTTTTCGTCTCGTGCGGTAGCTCGCTCAGCACCATTGTTAAAGGCTTGCCACAAATTACAGACCGCTATACCGAACAAGGACAAGACGTCGGACAAAAAACAGCTGATATGCTAATCCCAGTCTGGACACGTGTCAGACGCAATATCTACACCACCAACAATAAAAACATGGCGGCAGCAGCCACGTGGGTCAGTAAAAACAATTGGGACGAAGCTCGCAACCTATGGACCGACACCTACATGAATAGTCAAACGATTGAAAACCGCATTTTTTCGGCTCTCAACATTGCACTTTCCTACGAGCGCGAAGACTTGCCCGAAGAGGCTGCACTGTGGTGCTCGAAAGCCCTCGACATGCTCGAAACGGCAAACGCTGACACCAAAAAAGAAATGACATCGGTAGGCAAACACGCACAATCGATGTTTACATACTTGTTGCGCAGAACAGAACAGAAAAGTTTACTCGACAAACAAATGTAGGGTCATGAAATTGTTGTCTGCCATATTTATCTTGCTATGCCTATGTACATCGGCCTCACGCGCCCAGCCTCTGACGCTTTCGGGCTACGAGACACAAGGAGCCTTGGCTATAATGGTCGACAACTCTGACACGATTTACAACTACAACGCTAAACATCGCCTTACACCAGCCTCCATAACCAAACTGCTAACAACTGCAGTTGTCTTGCAAAAGTTTGGACCGCGCTACCGCATACGCACAAAAATAGGCGTCTTACACACAGAACGTATGCTTGTGGTCCATGGTGTCTTCGACCCCACAACAGACTCTCGCTATTTCAATCGGAACCAGTTATCGAGCGAAGCCGACACCATTGCCAATGCACTCAAACGGATAGGCATGACCGACAATGTTTGCCTTGCAACCGACGCTTCGCTCGAACCCTTTGCACCCTACTGCGCCAAACGCCTATGGGAAGACATGGGTAACTATTATGGTGCTGTCCCGACATGCCTCATGGCCGACGACAACTCGACAACTGTATATTTTCATTCACCCAAAGAAACCGAAGTCCTTTGCGACGTCGACTCCATTGTGCCAGAGCCCGTAGGATATGCCGACGGTGCTCTGCACTCTTTTGTCAAGACCTACAAAGGGAAAGCCGACCTATGCAACATTTTTCTTGCGGGCAACGAATGGTATGCGACAGGTCTTATCCCTGCCAACAAAGGCTCGTTTGCTGTCCGCAGTACGATGCCGAATGCAACAGCTCACTACATGCAGAAGCTACGCACACTGCTTGAGCAACGCGGCATTTCGTTTGGCAAAGATACGCTACTGTGGACTCGCCCCGACAAACGCGACAGTACGATACACACCATCAGGTCCCCCACCCTTACCGACATCGTCGCAACCACCAACCAGCAAAGCGTCAATCTTTTTGCCGATGCACTGCTGATGCACTCCGTCAGCCGTTGGAGCCACGCCACGTGGAATGGCAACGTAGAAGCCCTCAAGTCGGCACTAAAAACAGACTTCGACATTACACCCACACTCTACGACGGCTCTGGGCTTTCGCCTGCCAACGCCATTTCGCCTGCCGAAATGACGACTCTACTCGTCAAGATGTCTCGCTCCGATTTTGCCACATATTTTTATCGTTCTCTTGGCGTGGCTGGCAAAACGGGTACTCTTCGCTTGCTGGGTCGAGGTAGCCCCATCGAAGGCAAAGTATTTGCCAAAAGTGGCACTCTGAGTGGAGTCGTATGCTATGCCGGATATATCGATTGCCAAAGCGGACGACGTGCTGCTTTTTGCATAATGATAAATCACCTTTCAAACACCAACGCCGAAGCCCGAAATCAGATAACCCAATGGTTGACAACCATTTACACCAACAATTGAGAGCCACACAACAATGAAATCCAAACCACTTAAAATCACCATCATCTGCATATCCGTAGCAGTCGGTCTTTGTCTGCTATGCGGTCTGCTGGTCAATCTACTGCTCACCTCAGAAAGGCTCGTGCCACTCATCAAAGGCTATGCCACAGAGTATCTCGATGCCGAAGTAGAATTAGACGAAGCCGAAGGAACTTTCTTTTCCACGTTTCCTCGCGTCGGTGTCCGCCTGCGAAATGGTAGCGTTGTCAGCCACGCTTTCTTGCGAAGCATAACAGAAGAGGGCGACACGCTCTCCTACATTGTCGATAGCCTACGCACTCGACGCGACACCCTCCTACGATTCGACCAAGTGGTGGTAGGCGTCAATGCCTTAGACTATCTATTGGGCGACGGCAGCATTAGTCTTGGCTACCTCCGCATAGACAACCCCACAATTCGACTCGTTACCGACTCGGCAGCTCGCTATTCGTGGGACATCGTGCGCCCCGACGACACACCAACGACCGACACCTCTACGACCGACTTCAACATACGACACCTGCGAATAAACAATGCACGCGTCATATATTTTGACAGACCACAGGCTATTGCTTTTTTTGCCGACAGCCTAACTCTACGCACCGACGGGCTACTAAGTCTTGACGCAGTAGATGCCGACGTTGAACTCTCCACACGCAAGACGTCTTTGGGCATCGACTGGGTGCGCTACTTCCGACGCCTACCTTTGGCTTTTGAGGGGCACATAAGTTTCGACGACAAGAACGACACATGCGTCAACAAATACAGATTTGAAGATGCGCGCCTAACAGTTGCCGAGACAGGCATAGACATAGACGGCTACGTCCGCCCCGACACCTCTGGCGCCGACATCAATATTACATACAAACTTTCATCGCCAAGCGTCGACAAACTGTTTGCAGCCATACCGACCAGCATTGTCAGCACACCCGTCAACGTCAAACAAGGCAAGGTAGACATGAACGGTAGCATTGTCGGACGGACCGACAGCCTGCACTTGCCCGTCATACGTGGCAAGGCCTACATAGAAAACGTCCGCGCACAATATGAAAATATGCCTCGCGAAATAGAGGACCTGACAGCCGACTTCAACATGCTCATCGATGACTCTCGACCCGACTCTTCGTATGTCAACTTGGACATTTTTCATGTCAAAGGAGGCAAGAGCGAAATTGAAGCTACCGTCCGGCTAACACAATTGTTGGCACGCACACTTGTCGACTGTCGTCTTAAAGCACATGTCGACATGACCGATGTGTGTGGCGTGATTCCTATCGACAACACTCGCATGAGCGGGCTGGTCGATGCAGACATAAAGACCAACTTCCGACTTTCTGACTTGCAACACTACAATCTTTCTTCGCTTCAGCTGCACGGACAAGTGTCGGTCGACAACCTAAACATAACCAACGACACCTCTAACTTAGAGATTCTGACAAGTCTTCGTTGTCGGTTTAGACAAGACGATACACTCGGACTTGGCGCACGCATAGAACGATTCAGATTTCGCCACGACAGCACTCGCATTGGCGTGCGCGATGCTTTTGTTGCAGCCAAGACAATCAGTCGGCCCGACACCTCGCAAGTTACGCCAATCGAATTTGTCAGCGGAGTGCGACGTGGCTTTGTGCGTACCGACAGCATTAAGTTTCTGGTCAAGAACATTCGCACGAAGGACTATATCCGCCCCAGCAAAGCCGACCCCAAACGTCCTATTATGCATAGCACCATCAAGTGCGACACTATTTTTGCTGGCATACTGGGCATTGGTAGCTTCACCAAAGACCTACTTATTAATGTCGACGCCGAAGCCTATGCCGACACGATGTGGCACACACGTAGCGACGTCGCCGTCGCTCGCATTGCTGCCAAGACGCCATTCTTCCGACTGCCCATAATCACCACAGATGTCAGTGCAGAGCAAAAAGACGAAGCGGCAACTTTGGATAGAATGACTGTTCGTATGGGCTCTTCGCAAGTCAGATTATCGGGGCGTGCCGATCGGATTTTCGGAGCACTATATCGCCATGAGCCATTTTCTGTCGAGCTATCGTCGGAGGCCGACACCATTGACTTCAACCAAATAGCCTCGGCACTCATTACCGACACCACCTCACAAAACATCAGTGCGATTACGGCTGTCAACGACAGCACAATGACCATTGCGACAGACAGCATACGCCAACAGGTAAGTGCCGACAGCTTGCCAACGGGTCTGCTGCTCGTGCCAAAACACGTCTCGTTTAATTTCGACACCAAGATTGGAAAACTCTTGTGGGACAAAGCCGTCATTAGCGACATTCGCGGACGCGTAAAGACTAACAATGGTGCGATGCATATGACTGGTCTTGTCTTTCACATGGGCGAAGGGAAAGCAATAACCACACTGGCCTACAAGGCATGGCCACATGTCGGGCGCGCTCGCATGAACATCTTTACACACATGGAGCGCTTCGACATAAAGCAAATAACCACGATGCTCTCGCTCGATAGCTTGGTGCCTGCACTTCGCCCGATGTCGGGTGCAATAGACTGCTATATGGGTGCAGAGGTCGAACTCGACAGCGGAATGAACGTCAACTTGCAGACCGCACGCGCTTCAATTCATCTCGGAGGTCAAAAGCTAACAGTGCTGGACAACGACGACTTCAAGAAAATTGCCAAAAGCCTGTTTTTCAAAAACAAAGAGAAGAACATTATCGACACGCTCTCTGTCAACGTCCTTGTCGACTCAGGACGCATTCAAGTGTTGCCATTCGTTACTGAAATGGACCGATACCGCATGGCAGTAGGTGGCAAGCAAGACCTAATGATGAACTTAGATTATCACGTGTCGGTGCTTAAGTCGCCACTGCCTTTCCGCATTGGCGTCAACATCAGAGGCAACATAGAAGACTTCAACATTGGCGTCTCCACGGCTAAACTACGCAAACAAGTTACTGCAGACAAGTTGCAACACAACGACAGCATAGCAAAGTTGCTTCGCGACCTCGTGCTTGCCGACTCCTACACGCTGAGCGGACTGCCTATGCCCGACAAGATGAAAGAAAAAATAGGTCATCTGATGGGTCGTACAAGCTTTGCCGTCAGAGTAGAAAACGACGAAGAAACAGAGCAAGACAGACGCGACGCAGAACTTGCTCGCCGTATGCAGGCTGAGGGTGCAGTAGACCCAGACTCACTAACCAATCAAGCACCGACAGACAGCACTGCAACCGACAAATAAACATAGACTGCAAAGATGGGTCGGAATGGTGCTATAACCCGCAAGTAGACTTTAGCAGGTCGAACAATTGCTATGCCAACACCATACTCTTTCATAATCATAAAAGGTAAGGCAGAAGCCTTACACATTGAGTTTTTCAAACTCGAGAGTAATGGGACTTATGCAGTTCGGTTTAAGAATAACCCGACATTTTACCATTACCGAAACGATGATGTTGAGTGGATTAAAGAGAGCCAAAACCATGATGTTAGCCAATGCAAGGTTTATGTTGGAGGAGTCGAACGATATGGTCTTGCCGAAATCCGTTCGTTTCAGCAAGGCGAAAAAAGACATTGGCGCATAACATATCGGAATGGTTGTGTCCGAGACTATATGCACGGAACGATAAAAGTTGACGAGTCTTGTATTTCGGACAAGGAGGCTCGCAACGTCTTTGAGTTCTTAAGACGGGTGGCACAGACAAACGAATTGGGGAAAGACGATACACACGAAGGAATCTTGTCGTCGATATACGGATGCGTACCATTTATTTCTCCCGAATTGGCCATTGCCCCATACCTTAACCCGATGAGATATAAGGTCGACAAACGAAAATCGGCAGAGCTTGTGTTTCCTTTTGGATGTAACGCAAGTCAGATTAAAGCTATTACCGCAGCCTTTGAGAATCAGATTAGTGTGATACAAGGACCTCCAGGAACTGGCAAAACACAAACGATACTGAACATAATTGCCAATTTGGTGATACAGGAGAAGACGGTTTTGGTCGTTTCAAACAACAATTCGGCAACAGCCAACGTGCTAAACAAACTTGAAAAGTATAAGTTTGATTTTATAGCAGCTACGCTCGGCAGCAATGCGAACAAATTGGCGTTTATTGAGAATCAGAAATCTATCCCAGAAGAGCTTCAAAATTGGGCGTACACGAAAGAGTATCTCGAAAAGGAGAGCCTTGAACTCGCCGCTGTGAGAAAACAGTTGGAAAAGGTGTTTCGTAATCAGGAGATAGTGGCACACACAAAACAAGTTTTGGCTGACGCAGAACTTGAATGGGAACACTTCAAAAAAGACAACGACATTGGCGAAGACACATTCTCGTTGAAAAAAGATGTGTCGTCGAGTCGCCTTATATCACTTTGGCTTCAATATCAAGCCTTTGCAGAAAACGAGAAACTCGTCAACAAAAATTTAATTAATAGACTTTGGAACTCAATCCGATGGAGATGGGCAAATTTGACACGCAAATTTTTGTTGGGACTGAGATCTGAATTGAACAAAGAGAATTTACAAGAAACAATTGTAGAAATACAGAGTCTGTTTTATAAGAAAAGAATTTCGGAGCTAAAATATACAATAGCACTATCTGAGGCTGAGTTGAAATCTGTTGATGCAAACCTTTTATCAAAAAGTTATCGACAATATCGCTTGACAAGCTAAAGAATGCTCTCTACGTTAGGTATGCCCACAACAAACGGCAACCCTTAAAGAGTGTCGAGGAGTTGAAATGGCTTGGGCAAACTTTTTGCCAACAATATCCAGTTGTACTAAGCACCACATTCTCTTCAAAAGTTGCTGTGGCCGACGACGTTACCTTCGACTATGTCATTATGGACGAAGCCTCACAAGTTTCAGTTGAGACTGGAGCATTGGCACTATCGTGCGCCCGCAATGCAGTAGTCGTTGGAGACAACAACCAACTTCCGAACGTCATTACTGACGAGAATCGAGACTTGCTCGGTAGGATATTTGACGAGCATAAACTCGAAAGCGGATATAATTGTGCGAAATACAACTTTCTTGAGTCGGTTTGCAATGTCATACCCAATGTTGAACAGACTTTGCTACGAGAACATTATAGGTGCCACCCAAAGATTATCAACTTCTGCAACCAGAAGTTCTATGGTGGCAAACTCCTGATAATGACCGCAGACAATGGCGAAGAGAACGTATTGAACGCCCATCAAACAGTAGTGGGCAATCATTGTCGAGGGTTCTACAACCAAAGAGAAATAGATGTTGTCCGCCAAGAAGTTCTTCCGCAAATAAACTCTTCTGACGTGGGCATAATCACGCCATACAATGCACAAGTTGCAGAATTTAATCGTCAGATTCCGCAAGTTGAAGCAGCAACAATTCACAAATATCAAGGTCGAGAAAAAGATTGCATCGTCATGAGCGTCGTTGACGACAACATTACAGAGTTCAGCGACAACCCCAATCTTATAAACGTAGCTGTGTCTCGTGCAAAAAAACGTTTCTGCATTGTAGTAAGCGGCAATGAGCAGAAACGCAAAGGAACAATTAGCGACCTCATTGACTACATACGATATAACAACTTTACAGTCTGTCAGAGCCAAGTCAGATCAATATATGACTACCTGTATAGTCAGTATACTGAGCAACGAATGGCTTTGTTGTCTCATACGCCCAATATATCAGAATACGACTCCGAGAATTTGACATATATGCTTCTGACAAACATAGTATCAAATTTCCCAGAGTTTAGTCACTTAGGGGTTCTGTGTCATATCCCGATAAGAAAAATACTGTCAGACTTCTCGTTGCTCAATGAAGAAGAGAAACAATACGCCTCCCACTATGCCACACACGTAGACTTTCTCATGATAAACCACGTCACAAAACACCTAGTGTTAGCCATAGAAACAGATGGATATTCTTATCACAACGAAAATACAGAACAGAGCAGGCGAGATGTGATGAAAAACCACATACTACAAGTGTATGGGTTACCACTGCTACGTCTATCAACCACTGGTAGCGGAGAAAGGTTGAAAGTCGTTAAAACTTTAACATCTGTTTTATCCGAATAGGTTTTAAAGGTTAAAATTGGTTCTTGCAAGCTTATTCCCAACCATATTTGAACGCAAACGGCAAAAAAAACAATAAAAATTAGGTGGTGTTTTTTTTTTACTTCGCGAAGTCAAAAAAAGCTAAACAAACATCTCCTAAGTGCTACATCTTAGAGCGATGCGAGTTATGTGGCTAACTTTTGAGGTTTGACGCGAATACAATAAACTCTAAAATTTCGACTCTAAAGATGAATAAATTAGAAATCGACCAAATGACCACCATAGAAGGTGGAGGAGAATTTGGTTGCCTACTCGCCGTAATTGGTACAGTTGCTCTATTCGGCTCGGGCGTGGGCTTAGGATGGAGGTATGTATGCAAAACAAAAGCGGCAGAGGTAGACCTGCTGGGAGCAGAACCTGTTCTGGAGCTATTCGGAAGGGATAACGAACTTGAGCATTTCGCTGTCGAAACTGCCGTAGTTCTGAACGTTCTTCATGGAGAGGAAGAGTGACTGTCGTATCTTGAAAGACTTGTAATGCCCCAGCACACCTCCGAAGGAAGAGAGCGAGTCTCTCAATGCGCAAGGTTTCTCATCTTCGCTGCCAGTGCCTCCTGCGTATTCATCCACCAGGGCGACCTTGCGCCTCATCCTTCCGAGCGTCTCGTTTCGCACATACTTTCTCCATGGCTTAAGGTATGCACCAAGGAAAGACACTCCACTGTGCACTTCGGATATCATAGTCTTGCCCTCGTTCAGCGAGAGAGCCAGTTCAGAAGACAAAAAGTCGCTGACGAGCGGAATAAGCCCACGCAGCCAGTCCTTGTCGGGAGAGACGACATAGAAATCGTCGACATATCGCCCATAGTGCTGGGCAGCGAGCTGCCGTTTCATGAACTGGTCGAAGACATTCATGTAGATGTTGCTGAAAAGCTGACTAGTCAGGTTCCCAATCGGGAGACCGCATCCATGGGGGCTGTGAAAAAGACTCTTGTCATGAGGCAGGGACTGCCAGTCTTCCGCTCTTCCCTTTATCTTGCAGTCGGCAATGGGGTCGAGCATGACAATCTCCTCTGTGAGATATCTGACAAGCTTCAACTTCTCCTGCTCGTAAAGGTCCGAAGAAGCCTTGCACTCATATCGGTCAATGGTCTTCAGGCAAATGTCTAGCAGTCTTTGCCTATCGATATGCATGAAGTATCCCTTTATGTCCATCTGCAACGCATAGGCTCGTTCGGTATAGTTGAGCGAAGCCTGGCGGATGTGATGTTCGAGTCGCGCAATGCCGTAATGCGTCCCACGCCCCTTGATGCAAGAATAGGAGTCGGCGATGAAAGTCCGCTCAAAGAATTCGTGAGTATAGTTGTAGTAGAGGTGGTGGACGATGCGGTCTCGGAAGTCGGCGGCAAAGACCTCTCTTTTCTTTGGGTCCTGGATGATGAAACACGTTGAAGGACGCGGCTTGTAGGTTCGACTGATAAGTTCGTCAAACAATTCGTTGAGGTTCTGCATAAGGTTGGCCTCGAACTGCAACTGGTAGAGCCTAAAACGCTTGTGCCTACGTGCTTCGAGATAAGCCACGTAGAGATCGGCGAGCAGGCCGTTTCGAGAAAAGAGATAAGGATGTGCCATGGGGACAGTGCTGAAGACTAAGTAAGTGCTGTGGCAAGGCAAAACAGGGCGCACCGACTGACCGTTGTTGCGATTGTTGTTGTTCCAATCCACGTTGTCCGAGTTGAAGTTCAATTCGTAGGCGTTGTTGGCGTTGCCCTCGTTGAGCGAACGGGACCAGTAGTGGCCGTTGTTGCCAGCGTTGTTGAGGTCCGACCCATTGCGATAGCCGGCAGCGGGCAGGAAAACGTCTCTTTGCATCAGCACCCCGTCTGATACTGATGCGGGGAGAAAACTTATTGAGCAGTCTCTTGGCATTTTACGTTTTTTCGCGGCTCTGATTAAGAGTAGCGCGCAGGGGTGCCTATGAATTTACTATGTCTATTCTCTGTGGCAGGCATGGCACATCCTATCTCATTCCTTTTGGCATCTAGATTAGAGAGGAGAGCTGCTGCTTGACCTCAGCCAGGAAAGCCATGCTGTCGAGCGGGCTTTTGCTCTCGATTGAGTAGGCGAGGATCTTCTGCATTATCTGAGTAAGAGTCTGAGGGGCTGCTTTCTTATCGACCGAGAAGGCATTCGTTTCGCCCTCCTTGGACTTCGCTGGTTTTTCGGAAACCGGAATAGCCTCCTTCCAAGCCTTGAACTCCTCACGCATTGCCTCGACAGTCTTCTCTTCCCCTATTTTGCTGGGAGGGAAAGCAACCTCGATCATATTGTCGGACACAGGCGTCAGCTTGAGTTCCGACGCGATGTACTTACCCGCACTCGTTTGAGGGAAGCCGATGAAGACCAAAGTCTGCCCCAGTGACTTAACCATGTTGCAGGTCACCTTGAATTCGTAGACATGCTTGAAGAAGAGCCAAGCACTCCACTCGTAGGCTCGGAAGAAATTACCTTCCCTAAAGAGAAATGCCTTCATGCAGTCGGGCTTCGTCTCTCGCTTGCTCTCAATCTCTAATACATCTTTGAAAGATGCCATAATTCTAATTACTTTTTGATTGTTAACAATTTATTTATTAAACTAAAGCACTCTGGGAACAGTCTTCCGCGATGTCATGTTCGGAGCAGGTTGCGTCCCTTGGTAGCCCCTGCGGGGCGGGACGCCTCCTGCTCCGCCCATGACATCGCCACCGCCGCCAGCGGGGGGGCGCTGGGGGTGGGGCGAATAGACATAGTTATTCTGTGGCAGGCAAAACAGGGCGCACCGACTGACCGCGGTAGCGAAAGTTGCTGCCCCAATCCACGAGGCCCGAGAGGAAGGCCAATACGTAGGCGTAGTAGGCGAAGCCCTCGCTGAGCGAACGGGACCAGATGGCCGTAGCCGCCAGCGTAGTAGAGGTCCGACCCATAGCGAGAGCCGGCAGCGGGCAGGAAAACGTGAGCGTCGGTCTCGACGCTGTAGTTGGACGAGGGGGTGCCGCTGGAAGTGACCTTCACGCCCTTGTCGGTTTCAGCCTTTGCGCGGTAGACTATGTAGCCGTTCACGCTCTTGCCGCCGTAGGTCGACGTCCAGACCCAGTAGCAGTTGGAGCGCAGCTCGTCCTGCTCGGCTCTGCTCGGCATGCGCCAGTCGCCGCCGAGAGCCACGCTGGCTGCGTCGTCCTCGGGATCGAGCACGGTCTTGCCACCCTCATCCAGGTTGTACTTCAGGAACGTGCTGCCGTCGTCCTCGGTGTCGAAATAAGTGCTCCAGCTGTAGTCATTCTTGGGGGCTGTCTCGCCCCAGGCGTAGTAAGAGCCAATATCTTGTGTCAATTTCTCATTCCGCATCGATACGCATTTCAACGCCGTTGTACGCACTTAGAATATTGTACATTAAGGTTTTAAGCCTATTTTAGACTCAGAATATTTAGCACCCAAAATTTACTTTCATATCGAATAAATGCGTAGTTTTGCTACATAATGATACAATACTGCTACACAAAAACAGACCATTGGCAAGGCTAAAACGATGAAAGCGAAGTATAAATTGATACTCGGAAGACGGCAGAATTACCCTTTGAGCATTGAACTCGAAGTGTATAAAGGGACAGACTGCCGCGTCTTCATATCGACGGGTATCGTTCTCGACAACGAAAGGCAGTGGGACAAGGATCGACAGTTGATTCTGCGGAACAGCAACGCTGCAGCCTACAACCATTTCCTTCGCTCGCTCATATTGAATATAGAACGCGCAGAGCTAGATGCCGAGGAACGTAATATAGCCTTCACTAAAGACCTCATTAGAATGGCTGCCAAGAACAATACCATTCTTGAGGAGATAAATGTGCTTGACAAGTTCAGAGAATATCTGAACGAGAAGAAACTATGGACGGCAGGAACTATTCGCGTCGAGGATACATACTTCAAGAAGTTACAAGCGTTTATTGATATATATAAAGGTGTACGAAATGCGCCGCTACGTTTCAACGAACTCACCCTTGCGTTTATAGAGGATTTTGACAAGTTCCTTCGCAAGAATCTTTCGCTTGTCACTCGTGTTCACACGCATTTTTCGATAAAAAAGTTTATTGAGCGTGCGAAGAAGGATGGGCTTGTCAAGTACTCGCCTTATGAGGATTTTGAGATACCACGCCTAGATAACAAGAAGAAACCAAGTCTAACTGAAGAGCAGGTGGTGGAGTTGGAGAACATACCTAATGACGAACTCGACTCTATGGGTATTCAGTATGGCGTAGTGCGAGATAGATTTCTGTTCTCTTGTTACACTGGCTTGCGTGACAGCGACAGTATAGCACTAAGAAAGTGCGACATCGTTCACGATGAACGAGGGCTGACGATGCAGCTAACGACCATCAAGACAGACCAGTTTGTGATTCTACCGTTGTACTTATTGTTCGACGGCAAACCTGAACGCATCGCTCAGAAATACCTAGACATCAATCCGTCAGATGAACTATTGTTTCCCTACATGGGACGAACGGGACGTGAATACAAATTGAAGCGATTGTTCAAGTATGTCGGTATACCTGAGTCACGTTCGTTTCACACGGCTCGACACACATGCGCTACGTTATTGGCAGAGAAAGTCAATGACCCGTTTGTCATCAAGGACGTTCTTGGACATACGGCAATATGCGTATCCGCAACCAGGTGAATTCTACCTGTAAGTTCTGTGCTTAAACGTAG
>CALAVC010000212.1 GCA_937892095.1 uncultured Bacteroidales bacterium
GCAAATAGCCCAGCCATAACCGAGATTGGCAACTTTGCAATAACCCCTACGAATGCGTTTGTTGAGACGGCTTGGAACTACCGCTATAAAGCAATCAACCGTGCAAATATTCTCATAGATATGGTTGAAAATAGCGATTTTCTGTCCGAAGAACTTCGAGACAACTATGTGGGTTCTGCCAAATTTTTGCGTGCACTCTACTATTTCGACCTTGTCAGATACTTTGGCGACGTACCTTTGGTTTTGCACGACGGCGAGGGTGAAGCAGAGCCTCGAACAAGTCAGGACGATGTCTACCGACAGATTGTTGAAGACTTGACTATTGCCGAAAACATATCTGAAAGTTTTGCCAGTTTGAGTAGCGAAGCCTCATCGGGTGCAGCGTCTGGTTTGCTCTCGAAAGTGTTTATCACGTGGGCTCAGTCTGACACCGAATACTCCCTCACACACCAAACGGAATTGTATCAGAAGGCTGTAGAGGCTGCCGACAGAGTCATAGCCTCGGGCAAATATGATTTGATAGACAAGTTTATAGACAATTGGTCGCTCGACAAAAAAGAGGGTAAGGAGCTAATATTTACGGTGGAGCACAAGTTCGGTGTCAACCGAAACATAACGGGGCATTGCGTTTTCTCTACGGGATTCGACAATAATAAATTGCCCGTCATTGCAGCTGTTAACAACAATCTCTACTATGAGTTCGACAAGAACGACCAACGTAGGGATGCTTCTGTAACCCTTCGACTTTACGACCCTTCGAAAGATGTAGAATTTATATTTGAGCGTCTTCGTTTTCGCAAATATATCGACACGTTGTATATGGCAAACGAAAGCGCACCATATATATCGGGGCAAAATACCAGTTCGTCTGTTATCCGCTATGCCGATGTGTTGCTTGTCAAGGCCGAAGCAGAAAACGAGGTTAATGGCCCAACGGATGTTGCCTACGAAGCCTTAAACGCAGTCCGCCAACGCGCCTACTACGACCCGATTGCCAATACTCAGCGTCAGCCATCGGATGGCACTCCACTGCTCCTTGCGGGGCTAAGCAAAGAAGAGTTTCGCTCCGCTGTGCAAGACGAACGCTATCGCGAATTTGTTACCGAAGGTAATCGGTGGTTCGACCTCAAACGTTGGCACATATTGGTCAAAACAATCAAGTCGAAAGTGCCATCAGACGACCTTAAATATCAAAATATCACTACAAGAAACTATTACTTGCCCATCCCAGATACGCAAATTGATCTCAATCCAAATCTGATACAAAATTGGGGCTATGCGGGCGAAACTTCGGGCGATCCTTATAGTGCACTTGGCTGGGAATAATCTGTTGCTCAGAAAAAACATATATTTAAATTAGATAACGAATGAAAAAACAAATCTTCAACACATTGTTCGTTGCCACGCTTGTGGCAACTTCAGCAACACAAATTTCGGCACAGACGTATGCCGATTACAACAAACGCGAACTCCTTTGGCAGGTTCTCGACCAAAGTCGTGCCAACGACTACGTGCCTGTTTTTTTCAATATCCATTTCAAGGATAAAGAAGGGCAAAAAGCAGTGCAGTCGCATATAGATTGGTACAAGACTACACATGTCGATTTTGTCAACGTCAAATACGAATACTTCCCCGAAATACAATCGGTCAAGAGTGTCAAAGATTGGAAGAATATCAAGCCTTTTGCACCCGAAACATGGGATGAGCAAATCAACGTCGTTCGCCAACTCAAGCAAGAACTTGGAGATGAAGCTCTAATCATTCCGACCGTGTTTTCGCCGCTTCGTGTGCTCATTCAGACAGCTGGCGCACAGTTGTCGTCAGACCGTGACGGACGCAGACACTTCGTCGAGCTAATCAAGAAAGATCCGAAAGCCATCAAGCCTGCACTCGAAGCTGTTACCCAAAGTCTGCTCTACTACATTAGCGAAGCTCGCAAAGCTGGAGCCGACGGATTCTACATCAGTAGCCAAGGCGACGACCTCGAAGAGTTTGGAGGTGGAGTCTTTGCAGAGATCATCAAGCCATACGACCGTCAGCTAAGCGACCTTGCTGCACAAATAGCTCCGTTCAACATCCTTCACATTTGCGAAAGTGGCGGACATTTTACGCCCGAAACATTTAACGACTATCTCGACTATCCAGGAAGCATCATAAACCCACCACTTCACAATTGGCAAGACAAGAGCATAAGCTTATCCGAAATAAGCAAACTATTTCATCGTCCAGTTCTTGGAGGCTTAAACAATCGTAGCAAGGCTCTCAAAGATGGTAACCTTGCTGAGTTGAAAGCAGAGGTGGACGAAATCCTCAAGAATGCACCGGCCAACTTCATTTTCGGTGCCGACGACTCTGTCTTCAACGACGTAGACCAAGAAGTCCTTCGCAAAATTGTAGATTATATTCACGCTTGGCGACAAACAC
This sequence comes from uncultured Bacteroidales bacterium, assembly GCA_937892095.1. Taxonomy (GTDB): domain Bacteria; phylum Bacteroidota; class Bacteroidia; order Bacteroidales; family Marinilabiliaceae; genus W3P20-009. Next base: position 2,425 of record CALAVC010000212.1, read on the forward strand.
ATAAATAAATGAACAGAACACTATTGTGGATTGCGGCACTCGTGGTGGGTGCAGTGCTTGGGCTACTCGGTTTGCCATGGCTCAACCAGACAATGAATTTTGTGGCAACAATATATACTCGCTTGTTTCAGCTACTTGCGGTGCCAACTATTGTACTATCTGTCATTAGCACCTTTGCCAAATTCGGCAGTTCTGGCTCTGGACGTGTCTTTGCTCGCACACTAACATACACACTCCTCACCACGTTTGCCGCTGCCACAGTAGGAGCTCTCGTATATATTCTTGTCTCACCAAGCAATTTGCCTATCGAGACGTTTACAGAAAGTACTGCAGCTCTGCCCTCACCATCAGTTTCTTATCTCGACCACATCGTTAATGTCATTCCAAACAACATAGTTAGTCCGTTCGTCGAGGGGAATGTGCTTTCTCTGCTTCTGATAGCATTCGCTGTGGGCATAGGACTTTCCAGACTTGCAGATTCTGAAAATAAAAATGTAGTTGTCAAAGGCATTCTTGGTCTGCAAGAACTTCTTTTCTTACTCATTGGTAAACTCATATACACATTACCACTCGGCATTGTGGCCTTTGCCGCACAACTCTCGGCACAAGTGTCGGCGGGTGTCATTGTCGACTCCATTGGTAAGTACGTCTTGGTTATTCTTGCAGGCAACGCCATTCAGTTTTTTATCATATTGCCAATTTTTCTTGTCGCTCGCAGACTTAATCCACTCCATACACTTAGGCAAATGTCGCCAGCTATACTGATGGCACTCTTCACCAAAAGCAGTGCGGCAACACTACCCGTAACCATCGACACTGCCGAAAATCGTCTTGGCATACGACAACATATTGCTCGATTCGTCTTGCCTATCTGCACGACAATCAATATGAATGGCTGCGCAACTTTCATCCTCGTAACCTCGCTTTTCGTAATGCAAAATGGAGACACGCCCATTACGTTTGCAACTGTCGTTTTGTGGCTGTTCATATCCGTATTCTCCGCCGTCGGCAATGCAGGTGTGCCAATGGGCTGTTACTTCCTGACGCTCTCGCTTATGTCGGGCGTTGGCGCACCAATATCAGTCTTCGGCATAATACTCCCAATATACACAATAATAGATATGCTCGAAACTGCCGAAAACGTTTGGTCAGACTCGTGCGTTGCGGCAATGGTCAACAGAGATGTATAAACTTTTGTGTGTTGTGATATAGGATATAGATGAATTTCTATTAAATCATAAAAATGCGTACCTTCGCCTAAAATATAACTAATAATTAATGAATTAGGTAATCTGATATAACATATCAATAATAGTAGCGTTTGCTATTTATTCGGCACAAGCATTGAAACCTGAGAAATTTCAAATTTAAGTGTAATAACCTCGAATAAGTCTGCGATCGTCCGTGCCTTGGCGTGGACGGCGACTTATGTTTTACAGATAATATACTGAATATTAATACAATCAACAAGATAAAAAAATGATTTCATATATAGATAATGAATCAGAATTTTATCAATATCTTACACATTGTGGAGGTATAAATTCACATTCTCGTACTAATTTATATGGCTTGGTTAAAATTTCTTTCTAAATCTTATGCAATAGACGAACTACTGACAGAAGATAAAATTGAAAAGATTATCAATAATGAAAGTCAGTTACAAACACAACGGAACATATACACCAAGGGAAGGGATCTTGTTAATTTTAAATCAGCACTACGAAAATACATTTCATTCGTACAATCTGATTACAGCCGAATTCAATCACAGACGATTTTATCTGAAATAAACAAAATTGAAAACGATATTGATATAAACAAAACAGAAAAGCAGTCAATTGTTAAATCAAGAATTGGACAAGGATTGTTTAGAAAGAAGCTTTTAGAATATTGGGGAGGTTGCTCGATAAGCAAATGTACATTTAGTAACGTTTTAATAGCCTCGCATATTAAACCGTGGATTGTATCTGATAATAATGAACGAGTTAGTACTTACAATGGACTTTTATTGTTGCCAAATTATGATAAATTATTTGATAAAGGTTATATATCATTCAGCGACAATGGCAAAATAATTATATCTAATTTTTTACCCCAAGATGATTTGCTGTTACTTGGTATTAAAGGATCAACGCAATTGGTAAAAATAGACGATCGACATTTACCATTTTTAAAATACCACAGAGAAAATTGTTTAATGCAATAAAGTTGGATATTGTAGCCAGTGATGACGAATAATCTTTTCCCGATGATTTTATTTTCGAGGGCAAGAAAAACAAACAATTGGTTCAGATTGGTAATGCCGTACCGCCTTTGCTTGGCAAAGCAATAAGGTTGGCAATTAGATTTAGCAACGAAGATTTATAATATAGATTGCGTTATGGACAATATCTACTATCGAAAATCACTTGATTTTCAGGAAAAACTAAAACAATATGCATGGAATATATTCAAGACCTATGGTCGAGAGTTAGTTATGCGATTGGAAGAATATTTTGCAGAATAAACATAGTTGTATTGAAAGTTCTACTGCAATTGGTTTCGTATTGGAGGAGTTTATTGTGTCAAAACTTGAAATGTATACGCATAGTGGGGGAGAGGAGTATATTGTTGACAGATTTACTGGAGCCACGTCCAGTGAAAGTTTTGATTGTTATTCTGTGAAAGATGGTACCAAGTTTATGGTGAATGTCAAAGCTGAGAAAAATTGTCAGGCAAACAATGCGCTTGCCGCTATTGGACAATTGCACAAAAACTATTGCCAAGACCAACCAGAACAAGAAAAAAGTTTCATTCTATTCAAGGTACAGTACTCCATACAAGATGCTTGAGAAGATACGATAGACCGTCGTGCAAAACCTCGTTGTTTATATATAAACGACTTGGATTCGTATTGTTTGGAAGAAGTTGATTTTTCAAAAGAACATAAACAGGATAATAGAAGTTGGTCGGTTGCCACCGAGGGTAAGAGCAACAAAAATAATGGTAGATTTATGATTTCAAGTGCATTTAGAAAAACTCACAAAGTTCCTACAGCCGAAATATCGTATCAAAACACGTTCAAAATGTTGGAAGACTTGGTCGCGAAAAATGTTTGATTTTTGTTGATTGAGTTAGATACAATAAAAAAGACACGCCTACTTGGCGTGTCTTTTTTATTTGTGTGTTAGCGAACGAAACCAGCCTTGAGACGATTGATTTCTTCGTCGGTCAGATAGCGCCAGTGACCACGGGGAACGTTCTTTTTGGTTAGTCCACCATAGTAGACGCGGTCGAGGCGTACGACTTCGTAGCCAAAGTGTTCGAATATGCGACGAACAATGCGGTTGCGACCTGAGTGTAGAACTACACCAACTTGCGACTTGTCGTATGAGTCGACATAGCTTACTTCGTCGACGTTGACTGGTCCATCTTCAAGTTCTATGCCACGAAGCATAAGTTCGAGGTCTTCTTGACTGACATTGCGGTCGAGGAAGACATGATACATCTTACGAACTTCGTAGCGAGGGTGCATCAGTTTGTCGGCAAGGTCACCATCGTTGGTCATAAGAAGGATGCCTGTTGTGTTGCGGTCGAGACGACCGACAGGGAACAAGCGGACGTCGGCAGCGTCGGCAACCATGTCGAGTACGGTGCGTCGTCCTTCTGGGTCGTCGAGAGTCGTTACGCAGTCTTTGGGCTTATTGAGGAGTACGTAGACCTTTTTTTCGGCTTGGAGCTGACGTCCATCGCATTCAATGGTGTCGTCTTTGGAGACAACTACGCCCATCTCAGTTACCACTTCTCCGTTGACCTTTATGTGTCCGTTCTTGATTAGTTCATCGGCTTCGCGTCGACTGCATACGCCACTCATTGCAATGAAGCGGTTCAGGCGAAGTTGGTCTGGCATCCCTTGTCTTTCGGGGTTGGAGCCCGAACGCTCGACATCGTCTTCGTTGTCGAAAAGTCGATAGTCTACTTTGTAGCGCGGACCGCGAACATTTTCGGACTGACCTCGCCAAAGTTTGGCTTCGGGACGTTTATATGACGGACGACGAGAGCCACCCTCAGAGCCTTCGCGGAAAGAATGTGGTCGACGGTCTTGATTGTAGCGTGGGCGGAAGCTATGCTGACGTTCGGAGCGTTCGCCTTCTTCGCCACGCGGACGGAATGATGGGCGACGACTGGTTTGTTCACCATTGTTATATCGTGGGCGGAATGACGGACGACGTTCGCCATCGCTCTGCTCACCATTGTTATATCGTGGGCGGAATGACGGACGACGTTCGCCATCACGCTCGTCAGAGTTGTATCGTGGGCGGAATGGACGGCGTTCGCCATCGCGTTCGTCGGAATTGTAGCGAGGACGGAACGTACGCTGGTGACTATCGGAGTCAGCCTCACGGCTGTAGCGTCTCTCACCATCACGGCGATAAGACCTGTTGTCGTTACGATTATCGTCGGAATGGGAATAGCGATAATCGTTGTTTTCTTCGTTACTCATTTAGATTTGTGAAGTTGTTAGATGTATAAAAAAATTACTTTTTTATTTTGTTTTCGACCCACTTGCGGGCGTTGATAAGAGACTGAATCCAAGGCGTGACATCATCGGCAAGATGTTCGGCAGGATAGTAGGCACATTGCCATGGGAAGATTGCACGTTCGAGGTGTGGCATTATGGCCACATGACGACCATCGGCAGATGCCATGCCAGCAATGTTGTCAGCACTGCCATTGGGGTTAGCTGGATAGCCACTATAGGCATAACGTGCAACAACGTTGTAGCGTGAGGCATCGGCAGGGATGCTGAATTTGCCTTCGCCGTGGGCTACCCAAATACCAAGTTGCGAGCCACTGAGGTTGCCAAACATGACAGTCTCGTTTTGTGGGATTGTGAGCGAGAGGAATGCGCTCTCGAATTTGTGAGAGTCGTTGTGCAGCATCTTGGGGCGCAACTCTGGCTCCGAACGATGAAGTAGTCCGAGTTCGATGACAAGTTGGCAACCATTGCAAACACCGAGGCTGAGGGTGTCGGGACGTGCATAGAATCGTTCGAGAGCTTGACGAGCTTTGTCGTTGTAGAGGAATGCGCCAGCCCAACCTTTGGCAGAGCCGAGGACATCGGAGTTGGAGAAGCCACCACAGAAGACAATCATGTTTACGTCTTCGAGGGTTTCGCGTCCGCTAACAAGGTCGGTCATGTGGACATCTTTGACGTCGAAGCCTGCAAGGAAGAGCGAGTAGGCCATTTCGCGATCGCCATTGATGCCCTTCTCGCGGATAATGGCAGCTTTGACGCCTGTTTTGTTTGTTCGTTTGAGTGCAATGCCGAGGTCTGCCAGACTTCCTGTCCAACCGTTGGGGAAGACGTAATTGATGGGCTGATTCTTGTAGTTTGTCATGCGCTCGTTGGCTTTGGCTTCGCCACTTTGGAGTGCGTCGAGCAAAGCAGAGGTGCGGAACCATTCGTCGCGCATGTTGTCGATGTCGATATTCATAACTTCGGCACCTGCGGAGATGGTTATTTGACGTTCTTTTTGTGGACGACCGACGTATGTATACTTGACACCAGCCTTGGAGAGAATGTTCGATACACGATTGATGTCGGCAACTTGCAATACTACACCAGGGTTCTCGGCAAAGAGGTTGAGGACGGGGTCGGCTGAGGCAGTGGAAAAGTCGGCTGTTATGCCACCAAATGTGTTGGCATAGGTCATTTCGAGCAGAGTGGTTATAAGACCACCAGCAGATATGTCGTGCCCTGCAAGTACGAGACCGTCGTTGATGAGTTGCTGAACAGCGTTGAAAGCCTGAGCGAAGTAGCTTGCCGAGGCGACTGACGGAGCTTTGTCTCCGACTCTGCCGAGTACTTGAGCAAGTGCGCTACCACCGAGCGAGAGCTCTGTATTGCTAAAATCGACGTGAATGAGCGATGTGTTCTCATCGTTGATAAGTACGGGCTCTACGATGTTTCGAATGTTGGAGACTTCGCCCATGGCAGAGATTATGACGGTGCCAGGGCTAAGAACAGTCTTGCCGTCGGAATATTTTTGCGTCATAGAGAGGGAATCTTTGCCCGTTGGTATGTTGATTCCGAGTTGGCACACGAAGTCGCTCATGGCTTGTACGGCTGCATAGAGACGAGCGTCTTCTCCGGGCTGACGGCATGGCCACATCCAGTTGGCACTGAGCGAAACGCCAGATAGCCCATGAGAGAGCGGAGCGAAAACAATGTTGGTTAGAGCTTCGGCAACAGACATGACAGAGCCTGCAGCTGGGTCGATAAGGCCTACGGCTGGTGCATGACCTACGGAGGTTGCCATGCCACTGCGTCCGTTGTAGTCGAGGGCAACGGCACCAAGGTCGTTGAGTGGGAGCTGGAGTTTACCTGCGCATTGTTGTTTGGCCACTTTGCCAGTCACGGAGCGGTCAACTTTGTTGGTAAGCCAGTCCTTACAGCCTACGCTTTCGAGCTTCATGACTTGACGTATGTAGGTTGGAATGTCGGCTTGATCGTAGGCTACGGGAGCGTACTTATGGCTGACGGTGTTGTCGGTCATAATGGTTTTGGGCGGATTGCCAAACATGTCGGATAGCTTCCAGTCGATGGGTCGGGTTCCGTCCTTGTGGCTGAACGTGAAGTTCATATCGCCCGTGGTGCGCCCGACGACGTACATTGGTGCGCGTTCACGGTCGGCAATTTTCCGTAGTCGGTCGACATCGGTAGAGTTGAGGACGAGACCCATGCGCTCTTGACTTTCGTTGCCGACTATTTCGCGGTCGGAGAGTGTCTTGTCGCCAATGGGGAGTGCGTCCATGTCTATATTTCCACCTGTCTCTTCGACAAGTTCGGACAAGCAGTTGAGGTGTCCGCCTGCGCCGTGGTCGTGAATGGAGACTATGGGGTTGTTGTCGCTTTCGACGAGTCCTCGAATGGCGTTAAGGACTCTTTTTTGCATTTCGGGGTTGGAACGCTGTACGGCATTGAGTTCTATGCCGTTAGAGTAGCGTCCGGTGTCAACGCTCGATACAGAGCCGCCGCCCAGACCGATGCGGTAGTTGTCGCCGCCCACCACTACTATCTTGTTGCCCGGCTGTGGCTCCTTCTTCAGACAGTCGCGCTTAGTGCCGTAGCCTACGCCTCCGGCCAGCATGATGACTTTGTCGTAGGCGTACTTGGTTGGCTGTGCAGCGTCATTGCCGCTGCCCTTCTCCTGATGCTCAAACGTGAGCACTGAGCCGCAGATGAGCGGCTGTCCAAACTTGTTGCCAAAGTCGCTGGCACCGTTTGATGCCTTGATGAGAATCTGCTCCGGCGTCTGGTAGAGCCACTGGCGCACGGGCAAGATGTTCTCCCAGTCGCGCGTGTTGTCATCATTGTCGTGCAGTCGTGGATAGGCCGTCATGTAGACCGCCGTGCCGGCTATGGGCCATGAGCCAACGCCGCCGCCCATGCGGTCGCGTATCTCGCCGCCGGTGCCTGTGGCGGCACCGTTGAAGGGTTCCACGGTTGTGGGGAAGTTGTGGGTCTCGGCCTTCAGCGATATGACGCTCTCAATGTCTTTCACCTGGAAGTAGTCGCTGGTAGACTGGTCGCGGGGTGCAAACTGCTCCACCACGGGGCCTTGGGCAAAGGCCACATTGTCCTTATAGGCCGACAGTATCTTGTTGGGGTTCTCTTGGGTGGTCTTCTTGATCATCTGGAACAGGCTCGACTCCATCTCCTGGCCGTCGATGATAAATGTGCCGCCGAAAATCTTGTGGCGGCAGTGCTCGGAGTTAATCTGGGCGAAGCCAAAGATCTCGCTGTCGGTCAGCGGGCGTCCGTTCTGTTTCTCCAGCCCGTGCAGGTAGTTTATTTCTTCGGGCGATAGTGCCAGGCCCTCCTGCTCGTTATACTCTTCCAGATTCTCTATATATTTTATAGGCTCAGGCTTAATGTTGATGGTAAAGATGTTCTGGTCCAGCCCGTCGTATTTGCGCTGTAGCATGGGGTCGAACGTGCTATGAGTGTGGGGCTTTGTGTTCGGCTTGTCTGTCTCGGCTAAATTCGTCGTTCCTGGCTTCTCGCTCATGGCAGGGAAGTACTCTTCTATGCGGCTTATGCCGTTAAGCCCCATGTTTTGGGTTATCTCCACGGCGTTGGTCGACCACGGTGTTACCATTTCGCGGCGCGGGCCTATGTACTGCCCTGCCAGACTCTCGTCCTCGGCCAGTGTGGCCTCGCCGAAGAGCCAGCACAGTTCGTTCACTTCTTGCGTGGTGAGCTGATGGTCCACTTCGGTGGCTATCACGCTCTGTTGTGGGGTTTTGAAAAAGCGTATCATGCGTTGTTATCTTTTTTTTATTTTTTGATTGTTCTTCTTTGTCTGCCATGTGTTCTTCAGCGGCCATGCTGCTACCATTATCTTACTTCGCAGGCTTTCGGGGTAGTTGGGGTGCTGTTTCAGGAATTGGTCTATGCTCTGCCATGCTTCGCGGCTTTTATGTCCATCGAGCAGGGCGTGCAGCCAGTTGCTTGCAAAAAATATGTCGCTCGACTGCTGTAGCTGCTGTAGCTGTTGCAGGCTTGTGGCTATGTAGGTGTTGCTCTGTGGCTCGCGTGTGTCGCTGTTGAGTAGTTGAAGAGCCTGCAGGGTCCAGGGTTCGTGTGGGCGGTTCTCTGCCTTGAGCAGGCTGCTGAATAGCTGCCTCTGCACAGTGGCATCGGGGTTGCAGGCACGGCTCACGAAGTCGAACTCCTGCCTCAGGTGCTCGTCTTTCAGTCGCTGGCGTTGCTGGCTGATGATGGTTTGCCACTGTCCGGGGTGGGTTATAGCCAGGCGGTAGGCCATGTCCATGTAGTCGTGGTCGTCGAAGAGTGGGTCACGCTGAGTATTCCATATTTTTTGGACTTGGTTTAGCACGTCGGGCGACATGGCATGACGTCCCATCTTGCGGATGATGGCTTGGCGGCAGTCGGCACTGCGGTTCTCGGCCAGTAAGTCCATGATGCACTGTTCGAGCGTCTGGCGCTCACTGGGCTTTTGGTCGAAGGCTATCTTAAACATGTGGTCCACCAGGGTGCTCATGATGAGCGGGTTCTTCTCTCTGGCCAGTCCTCTGTACAGCTCGCCGAAGTAGCTGCCTGGCACACGGCCCATGAGGTAGTTGTCGTGCAGAGTCAGCAGCAGGGCATAGCGGTTTAGGTCGCCTCGGGTCACGATAAGCCTTAGGGGTAGTTTCTGAGTGTACGCCTCGTCGAGTGTGAAGAGGCCGTAGCCGCGCCCGTTGTAGTTGGGTATGATGCTGTTGGGCTTCAGGGGCAGATTGACAGCCACGGTGGGTTCTGTCATGTCGATAGTGATGGTGCGGCTGTGATCCAGGTCGTAGATTACGCGTATCTCAATCTTCTGCCGCCAGAGCAGCCCTCGGTTGTAGGGGTCACTCTGGCTTACTATGAGCTTGCCGTTGCTGTACGCTGTGTGTATGGTGGGCATGCCTTTCTGCTTCACCCACACGTCGCTGAACTGCCGTACGCCAGCCTGCGGTGCCTGGCTGTCGAGGGCTGCTATGAGGTCGTCCCACGAGGCACTCTTGAAGTAGTGCTTCTCCAAGTACTGCTGTAGGCCGGCCTGCATCTTCTTCGGGCCTATGATGTCTTCCAGTATGCGCATCATCACCGGTGCTTTATAGTATATGATGTCGTCATATAGTAGCGAGGCGTGGCTCAGGTTAGCTAAGGGCTGGGCTATGGGGTGGGTGCCCTCGGTGCGGTCGAAGGCCAGGGCGCGCGCCTGGTAGGTACGTAGGAAGTTCAGGTCGTGGTCTACCTGTGAGAACTGCCGCCGTGTAATCTTAGCCGCCATGAAATTGGCCAGTACCTCCTTGGCCCACACGTCTTCAAACCACTTCAGGGTGACCATGTTGCCAAACCACTGGTGGGCCGTTTCGTGGGCTATGAGTTCCATGCGGCTCAGACGCTCGTCTTGCGAGGGATGGTTGCCTATGAATATGCGGCGGTCGGCCAGTTGTATGGCTCCGGGGTGCTCCATGCCGCCAAACTGGTAGCCCGGCAGTATCACCATACCAAACTCCGTGAATGGGTATTTCAGCCCCGTGTAGCCCTCCATCCAGCGTAGCGCCTGCCCTGCCTCGTCTAAGATCTTCGGCAGTTGCTTCAGCTTCTGTGGGTCCTGCTCGCGGTAGAACACGCGCATGGGATAGCCGTCGCGCTGGGCCGTCAGCTCCTCAAAGCGGCCTGCTACAAACGAGTAGAGGTAGGTAGGTATGGGTGCCTGCCCCTGGCTTATCATTGTTTTCCATCCCAGTGGTACGTTCAGCTGCGTGGTGAAGGTAGCGCGCAGGTCGGGCTGGTCGAAGCAGGGGAAGCATGAGCGGGCCTGGTCGGGCACAAACAGTGTGTAGAGGTAGTCACCGTGGCGGTTCAGGGCCTTGTCCTGGCTTACAAAGTTCATCTCAACCTCGTTCAGCCCCTTCTTCACCAGCTTCTGTGGTATGACGATGTGCTCATTCTGCATGGTGGCCACGCGCTTCTTGCCGTTGACAATGCAGGCACCGCTGAAGCGCCCTTGGAAGTCGAGCACCACGTCGGCCTTGTCGTTCAGCATGAAGCTGATGATGACGGTGCCGGCAACGGGTTTCGACTGTTCGGCGGGTATGTCTATGGTCAGGTCGTAATTGATGTTCTGCAGCAGCTGCGACCGTAGCTGCGCCAGCTCCTTCGACACCCCTTTTTCGTAAACCTGAGCCAGGGCGCACTGCCAGAGCACGGTGCAGATTATTAATAGCGTTTTTCTCATTGATTCGTGAATTTGCCTGCAAAGTTACTAAAAAGTATTGATAACCTTGCATTTTTCGGCCATCTATGTTATTTTATTTTTAAATTTACGGTGAAATAGAAAAATATTAGTATCTTTGCACGCTGATAAAGTGTTACTCTAAACTTGTAAAATTTATGAAAAAGACTTTTGGAATATTAGTGGTAATGACCCTGTTGGCCATTCTTCCAGCAAATGCCCAGGGGGTTAGTTTCGGCTTAAAGGGAGGTGTCAACAGCACCAACCTTACTTTCGACAGCGACATTCTGAGCACAGAGCGGCGCGTAGGATGGTTTGTGGGACCGTCGCTCAAGGTGAGCTTGCCAATTTCATCGTTGGGGGTTGACATTGCAGCATTCTACGACCAGAAGGAGTCGAAGGTGGGGCAGGAGAGCATCAAGCAGCAGAGCATCATCGTACCTGTCAACCTGAGACTCAACCTGGGACTGGGCAGCATGGCAGGCATCTATGGCGCCGTGGGACCGCAGTTTGGGTTCAACGTGGGCGACGACACCTTCAAATGGACCGACAAGGACTCTTATGAGAGCACCTTCCAGCTAAAAAAGTCGTCGTTTAGCATCAACCTCGGTGCGGGTGTCTATCTGTCGAAGCATTTGGAGGTGGGCTTCACATATAATATTGCCTTAGGCAGCACCGCTGATGCCTCGTTTAAGAATTCTATACAGACAGCTACATCGAAGAGCACCTACGAAGACGATTCCAAGGCCAAGTCGTGGACTATCTCGGCAGCTTACTACTTCTAACTGGTTTTCTGCAAAACCGTGGGAATTGACAGATCCCGCCTAATAATATATGTATAACAAGTTAATAATGGAAATTTTATGAAAAAGAATGTTTTCATGATTGCAGCTGTGGCAGGTTTGCTACTTACCAGCTGCGCCAGCAAGAAAGCACTGACGGAATGTCAGACAGAGAACAAGTCGCTCACCGCCACCCTGCAGAGTACTAAAGAGGATCTGGCCGGCAAGAACGCACGCATCGCCAGCCTTGAAGAGCAGCTCGCAGCACAGCGGCAGGCTCTGGCAGAGTCGAAAAAGGCCTATGAGTCGCTGCAGTCGGCCCTCGACAAGAGTCTGTCTAACGCCTCGCAGAACAATATCTCTATTGAGAAGTTGGTAGACCAGATTAACGAGTCAAACCAGTATATACGCCACCTGGTGGAGGTGAAGTCGAAGAGCGACTCGCTCAACATGGTGCTGCAGAACAACCTTACCCGCTCGCTCTCAAAGGAGGAACTTAAGGAGGTCGATGTGCAGGTGCTCAAGGGTGTGGTCTATATCTCGCTGGCCGACAACATGCTCTACAAAAGCGGCTCTTACGAGATTAACGACCGTGCTGCCGAGACGCTGTCGAAGATAGCCAAGATTATCAAGGACTATAAGGACTACGATGTGCTTATTGAGGGAAATACCGACAACGTACCCATTGCCCGTGAGAACATACGCAATAACTGGGACCTCTCCTGCCTTCGTGCGTCAAGCGTTGTACAGGCCCTGCAGACCAAGTATGGCGTTGACCCCAAGCGTCTGACGGCTGGCGGTCGTGGCGAGTTCAATCCTGTTGCCGATAACTCTACCGACCAGGGCAAGCAGCGCAACCGCCGCACGCAGATTATCATCACCCCGAAGCTCGACGAGTTTATGGATCTTATTGGCCAGGCGCCCAAGGAGGACTAACCCTGTCGGCTATCGCGTCTACCCGCCTTTCGCTGCGGTTAAGAATTAAGAGTTAAGAGTTATGCTGTGTCAGATAATTCTTAACTCTTAATTCTTACTTGCCATAGGCGACTTCCTAATGCTTTTATATACACTTAGGTGACACCTCTAACACCTAAATTGTAACCTGCTGATTTCCAGATGGGTTGCACAGCAGGGAGGCCACACCTTAGGTGACACCTAAGGTCGCACCTAAGGTTGCACCCAAGGTCGCACCCAAAGGCTTTGAGCGTAGAATAAAAAAAATGTCAGCTCGTGGCGTTAGGAAAAAGTCCCACGGCTTGGGACAAAAAAATCCAGCCAGGATTTTTTCACGAGCGGCCTGGATTTTCTTGGTGCTACCTCTAAGTGTCACCTTAGGTGCTACCTACCCGTTGTGAAACCTATCTGGGAGTCAGCGAGTTAAGGCTTAGGTGTAAGAGGTGTCACCTAACTTTGCTATTGCATGATAGGTAAGCAGGCATGACCAAGCGCGCCGCCTGCTCCCTTTTTTGACTATGCGGGTGAATACTATTCTGAGGCGGCGTACCGCCAAGGTGTGATTGAATAGCATGAGGATATTATCTCGATAGATAATGCTTTTAGTCAGCTTATAAATATATTATAAGGTAAAATGAGTGTTTTAGTTGATAATTATCAAGAGTAGCAAAAACAGTGGCTGAAAAGTGAAAAAAAAGCTGGAAAAGTTTTGGCGGTAACGAAAAAAGTCGTACCTTTGCACCCGCTAAACGAGAAAACAACCTCGCAAGGCACTACGAAGGAGTTCTTTGAAAGATTTACATAAACAGACAAGTAGTACAAGAAGCGAGTGGCCTCAGGGTCACTTGGGTAGAAAACGAACCGTCTTTTCTAATATGAATTAGGAAAAAGGTGTAACTTGATACTGAAGGAGTCGTTCTGAGCTTAGATACAGCAAGAGCGCGGTGCATGCGGTGCAAGCCGTTTGCCATCGTCTCAAGGATATATTTTACAATGAAGAGTTTGATCCTGGCTCAGGATGAACGCTAGCTACAGGCTTAA